>NZ_QGKR01000256.1 GCF_003172955.1 Micromonospora acroterricola
AGCCAGGTCAACGCGGACCGGGCTGTCGGGCCGGTCGTCGACCCGGAGCCCGACTCGGCCGCCGCTTCCGGACCGGCGGCGGCCTCCGAACCCCTGACCGCGACCGGGAAGGACGCCTAGTGCGGCATTCGACGAAGCAGAGCGCCGGCCTGGACTGGCTGCTCGACGAGTTGGTGGAACGGGTACCGGCTGCCCGGGAGGCGGTGGTGCTCTCCGCCGACGGGCTGCTGCTCGGCTCGTCGGCCGAGTTGGAGCGCGCCGACGCCGAGCACCTCTGCGCCCTCGCCGCCGGTTTCTCCAGCCTGGCCCGAGGTGCGAGCCGGCACGTGGACGGCGGCCCCGTCCGGCAGACCGTGGTGGAGATGGAGTCGGCGTACCTCTTCGTCACCACCGCCGGGCAGGGCGCCTGCCTGGCGGTGGTGAGCGACGCCGACGCGGACATCGGCCTGGTCGCGTACGAGATGGCCATGCTGGTGATCCGGGTGGGCGAGAGCCTCACCGCGCCGGCCCGACCGTCGGCGGGTGCCGGTGATGCGGACTGAACCGCCCGGGCCGCAGCACGAGTGGCTGGACGGCGACGCCGGCCCGGTAGTGCGGCCGTACACCCTCACCGGCGGCCGGGTACGCTCCGCCGTCGATGGGTTCGATCTGGTCGCGTTCGTCCTGGCCGGTGCGGACCTCGACCCGGTGGCCGACCCGCGGCTGCTCCCGGAACACCGGCGGTTGGTCGCGCTGGCCCGCCGGCCGGTGTCGGTGGCCGAGTTGGCCGCCGAGTTGGACCTCGCTGTCGGGGTCGTCCGGGTGCTGCTCGGTGACCTCCTCGCCAAGGGCCTGGTCGCGGTGCACGAACCGCCGGCCGCCGGCCACCTTCCCGACGACGACATCCTCAAGGCGGTGGTCAGTGGACTCCGTGCGTTATGACCATGCGGGCTCCGGCGCCACCATCCCGCTGGCACTGAAGATCCTCATCGCCGGAGGCTTCGGGGCCGGCAAGACGACGCTGGTGAGCGCGCTCAGCGAGGTCCGGCCACTGCAGACCGAGGAGGTGCTGACCGGCGCCGGGATCGGGACCGACGACATCTCCGGGGTGGAGGAGAAGTCGACCACCACCGTGGCGATGGACTTCGGCCGCATCACCATCAACGACGACCTGCAGGTGTACCTGTTCGGCACACCGGGCCAGGACCGGTTCTGGTTCCTCTGGGACGAGCTGGCGTTCGGGGCACTCGGCGCGGTGGTGCTCGCCGACACCCGGCGGCTGGCCGACTGCTTCCCCTCCATCGACTACTTCGAGCAGCGCGGTATCCCGTTCGTGGTGGGCGTGAACTGCTTCGAGGACTCCCGCCGGTTCAACCTGGAGACCGTACGCCGGGCGCTCGACCTGGACCCGGACGTGCCGATGGTGCTCTGCGACGCCCGGGACCGGCAGTCCGGCAAGCTGGTGTTGATCTCCCTGGTCGAGCACGTGGCACGGCAGCGCGGGGAGCCGGTGCCCGCCGCCTGAGGCGGCGCGGTGCGGGCCGGGCGGCGCCGTCACCGGGCGCCCGGCCCGGCCCGGCGGCGCCGATCCGGGGCCGGAAAGCCGGTTAAGGGACCGGCGGCGCGGGCAGCCTCTGGTTGGATCAACGGAGGAAGCCGGCAAAGGGGTTGGACGTGAGTGGTCAGGTCGAGGTCGTCCACATCGGGGGTTACACCGCGCAGAGCGGCGGGCGGGGCAGCGGCATCGTCGCGGCGCGCCGCGACCCGGCCACCGGGGCGCTGACCCCGCTCGGCACGGTGGCGGTCACCCCGTCCCCGTCGTTCCTGGTCCGGCACCCCACCCACCCGGTGCTCTACGCGGTCAACGAGCTGACGGACGGGGAGATCAGCGCCTGGCGGGTCGGGCCGGACGGCTCTCTGGACCCGCTCAGCAGCCGGTCGACTGGCGGCGCCGAGCCGTGCCACCTGGCGGTGCTGCCCGACGGGGGCCACCTGGTGGCGGCCAACTACGGCGGCGGCAGCGTGGCGGTCTTCCCGCTCGACCCGCAGGGCGTTCCGGGGGAGCGCACCGACCTGGTGGCGCACGAGGGGCACGGCCCGGACCCGGAGCGCCAGGAGCGGGCCCACACCCACATGGTCTCCCCGGGGCCCGGCCGAGAGCCGCTGCTCGCGGTCGACCTCGGCACCGACTCGGTCTACCGGTACGACCTCGACGCCGCGAGCGGGCGCCTGGTGCCCCGCGGGCCCCGGATCCGGACGGCGCCCGGCACCGGGCCCCGGCACCTGGCCCGCCACCCCGACGGGCGGCGCTGCTACCTCGTCGGTGAGTTGGACGCCACGGTCACCGCGTACGAGCTGACCGACGACGGCGCGCTGCGCCAGCGCGGTCGGGTCGAGGCGAGCGAGCGGACCGGCCACGTCCAGCCGTCCGAGGTCGCGGTCACCCCGGACGGCCGGTTCCTCTACGTCGCCAACCGCGGGGTCGGCACGATCGCCGTCTTCGCCCTGGGCGGCGTGCTGCCCGAGCTGGTGGCCGAAGTGGACACCGGTGGGGAGTGGCCCCGGCACTTCGCGCTGATCGGGGAGCACCTCTACGTCGCCGACGAGCGGGCCGACATGGTGCGGGTCTTCCGCCGCGACACCGACAGCGGCATCCCGGCGCCGGTCGGGGAGCCCGTGCCCGTGCCGAGCCCGACCTGCGTGCTGCCGTTCGGGATCCTCGGGTAGGCCGCGCATGTCCGAAGGCGATGGGCGAGACGCGAGGGTGGCACCGATTTGGCAACACCACGGGGCTGCGTCGTCACGCTCTGTCGCTAAACAGCGATCAACTGTTTCTCCTCCGTAACTTTAGTCCGAACGGTTGTGGCAGAGACGGCACGTTGTACGCAAGATGGTCACCGTGTCAGCAGGCCGCCATCGCATGCGTTCGAAACTTCATCTAGCAGCCGCCGCCGCGACGGCGACGGTGCTCGTCGTCACGACCGGCGTCTGGTTCGGCTATCGCGAGCTGATCGAGCCCAGCTGTTCGGGGGAGATCCGGCTCGCCGTGGCAGTCGCCTCCGAGCTCGCCCCGGCGGTGGACGCCGCCGCGTCCCAGTGGGTCAAGGACGGCGCCGCGGTGGGTGGCACCTGCATCCGGGTGGACGTCTCCGCGTCCGACCCGGTCGACGTGGCCGCCGTGGTGGCGGCCAAGCACGGCGCCGTCCTGGCCGGCGTCGGGCAGGCCAGCGGCACCGCCGTCACCCCGGACGTCTGGGTGCCGGACTCCTCGACCTGGCTGCTCCGGTTGAAGAAGGACGCCACGGCGTTCGCTCCGACCAACGGCGCGTCCATCGCGCGCAGCCCGATCGTCGTCGCGATGCCCGAGCCGATCGCCACCCGGCTGGGCTGGCCGGACAAGAAGTTCACCTGGACCGACCTGCTCAAGCAGGTCAACAACAGCAGCACCCCGCTGCGCACCGGCATCGTCGAGCCGACCCGGGACGCGGCCGGCCTGTCCGGCCTGCTCTCGCTGACCGCGGCCGCCAGCGCCGCCGGTGGCGATGCCCAGCGCAACACCGTCGGCGCGCTGCGGGCGCTGGCCACCGGGCGTTCCTCGCTCCGCAACGACCTGCTGGCCCGCTTCCCGACCGCCAAGGACCCGACGTCCATCGCCAGCGGTCTCGGCGCGGCGGCGCTGTCCGAAGAAGACGTGATCGCGTACAACAGCAAGGAGCCGCCGGTCCGGCTCGCCGCGCTCTACATGGAGCCGGCGCCGATGCCGCTGGACTACCCGTACGCCGTCCTGCCCGGCATCGAGCCGACCAAGGCGTCCGCGGCCCGGGTGCTGTTCGAGCTGCTCACCACCAGCACGTTCCGCAACCGGCTGGCGGCGCAGTCGCTGCGCGCGCCGGACGGCAACTGGGGCGCCGGCTTCAAGGCCCCCCAGGGTGCGCCGAGCCCGGCCGGCGGCGCGTCGACCGCGCCGGCCACCGGCGGCACCGCCGCGGGTGGCCTGGACCCGGCCGCAATCCAGCGGGTCGTCTCCAGCTGGTCCATCGCCACCCAGTCCGGCCGGATGCTGGCCGTCATCGACGTCTCCGGCTCGATGAAGGAACTGGTGCCCAGCGCCAACAACCGCAGCCGGGAAGAGGTCACCGTGGACGCGGCCCGCCGCGGCCTCGGCCTCTTCGACGACTCCTGGTCGATCGGCCTGTGGACCTTCTCCACCAAGCTGGTCGGCAACCGGGACTACCGTCAGCTCGTCCCGATCGGCCCGCTCTCCGGGCAGCGGGCCCAGCTCGAGGGCGCGCTCGGCGGCATCAAGCCGTCCGACGGTGACACCGGCCTCTACGACACCACGCTCGCCGCGTACCAGGCGGTGCAGGAGGACTGGCAGCCCGGCCGGGTCAACTCCATCGTGTTGTTCACCGACGGCAAGAACGAGGACTCCAACGGCCTCACCCAGGCACAGCTGCTCGCGAAGCTCAAGCAGATCGCCGACCCGGAGCGACCGGTCCAGGTCGTCATGATCGGTATCGGTGAGGGCGTCAGCAAGGCCGAGCTGGAGTCGATCACCAAGGTCACCGGTGGCGGCAGCTTCGTCACCAAGGACCCGAGCGAGATCGGCACCATCTTCCTCAACGCGATCGCGCTCCGCCCGCCCGCGCCGCGCTGATCGAGCGCACAGCCGGAAGGGGTCCGTCGTACCGCCAATTGGGTACGACGGGCTCCTTTTCGGGCTTCGCGACCGAAGAAAAGTGACGGCAATACGTCGGAAGTAATCGGCGACCATAGTTGTCAGGGCAGGATTCGAGTGCTCCGGCCTTTGTCGGTCCATCCCCGGCCCGACCTGTCGGCCGGGCCGTCCTGATCAGAGTGGGAGGGCCAGTGACCGCGGCGACACTGTTGACCCCCGCGAGCACGTCGGCGAAGCCGGGCGGCCGTCCGGCCGGTCTGGTGACGCGCGCCGACGAACGGTCCTACGTCCGGGTCCTGGTGGTCCTGGACACCACCATCCTCATCATCGCGCTGCTCGTCGGCTACGTCGCCCGGTTCGGTGACGACGAGCCGAGCGGCTCCGAGATCCCGTACGTCCTGGTGGCGCCGGGGCTGGTGCTGGCCTGGCTGGTCTCGCTGAAGGCGCTCGGCTGCTACGACGACCGCGTGATCGGCTACGGCGCGGACGAGTACCGGAGGGTCAGCTCGGCGAGCCTGCGGCTGGCCGGCGGCATCGCCATCGCCGGCTACATCGCCGACGTCGGTGTCTCCCGAGGCTTCCTCGGCATCTCCTTCGCCGTGGGCACCGTCGGGCTGGAGGTCGCCCGCTTCGCCGCCCGCAAGCGTCTGCACCGCGCCCGCTCACGGGGCGCCGGCTGGTCCCGCAAGGTGCTGGTGGTCGGCGACACCGCGCACGTGTTGGAGTTGGTGCACACGTTGCGCCGGGAGCCGTACGCCGGCTACCAGGTGGTCGGCGCGTGCATCCCCGACGCGCTGCTGGCGCCGGTGGCGCAGCGACTGGGCGACGTGCCCGTGGTGGGATCGTTCCGGGGCATCCCGGAGGCCGCCACCGCGATCGGCGCGGACACCGTCGCGGTCACCGCCTCCGGCGAGCTGACCGCCGCCCGGCTGCGGCGGCTCGGCTGGCAGCTGGAGGGGACGGGCGTGGACCTGGTGGTGGCGCCCGCGCTGACCGACGTGGCCGGTCCGCGGATCCACACCCGCCCGGTCGCCGGGCTGCCGCTGATCCACGTGGAGGCGCCCGAGTTCCGCGGTGCGCGCAAGCTCGTGAAGGGGTTCGTCGACCGGTCCGCCTCGTCGTTGGCGTTGGCGCTGCTGCTGCCGCTGATCGCGTTCATCGCCCTGGCCATCAAGCTGGACAGCCGGGGTCCGGTGCTGTTCCGGCAGGTCCGGGTCGGTCGCGGCGGGCAGGAGTTCGGCGTGTTCAAGTTTCGCACCATGGTGGTGAACGCCGACGCGCTGCTCGCCGAGCTGGCCGTCCGCAACGAGACCGACGGCCTGATGTTCAAGATGCGTGACGACCCCCGGGTGACCCGCGTCGGCCGCCTGCTGCGCAAGTGGTCGCTCGACGAGCTGCCGCAGCTGGTGAACGTGCTGCTGGGCCAGATGAGCCTGGTCGGGCCGCGCCCGCCGCTGCCGTCCGAGGTGGCCCGCTACGACGGCGACGTGGCACGGCGGCTGCTGGTCAAGCCCGGCATGACCGGGCTGTGGCAGGTCAGCGGTCGGTCCGACCTGAGCTGGGAGGACGGCATCCGGCTCGACCTCTACTACGTGGAGAACTGGTCCCTCGCCGCCGACCTCACCATCCTCTGGAAGACCTTCGGCGCGGTGGTCAACAGCCGCGGCGCGTACTGACCGACCGGCGGCTGTCCCCGACCGTCCCCGTCGGCCGAAGGCGGCACACCGGCCGGGCCGGTCAGTGCTGCGGACCGGTCCAGTCCAGGCAGACGACCACCGCGTCGTCGACCAGGTCACCGGCCACGAACGCGCGCAGGTCACCGATCAGCGACCGGACGGCGTCCAGCGGCTCCATCGGGCCGGTCCGCCGCAGGAACCGGTCCAGCGCCGTCTCGCCGTAGCGCGTGTCGCGGCCGGTCGCCTCCAGCACGCCGTCGCTCACCACGAACACCCGGTCGCCGCGCTCCAGCGTGAACCGCTGCTCGTGGTAGTCGGTCGCCTCGAACATGCCGAGCGGGAACTGCGCCTCCAGCGGCTGTTCGGTCACCTCCCCGCGGCGCAGGAGGACCAGCCGGGGTGAGCCGGCGTCGACCACCGTCATCACCCCGGAGCGCAGGTCCAGCTCCATCAGCAGCGTGGAGAGGTGCTGCTTGCCCCGGTACAGGTCGTAGAGGGCCTGGTCGGCGAGGGCGGCCTGGTCGGCCAGCCTGAGCCCGGCCCGCCGGGCGTTGCGCAGCGCGTGGGTGGCGAGCGAGGTGAGCAGGGAGGCCGCGACACCCTCACCGGTGCCGTTGACGGTGGACAACCAGAGCCGTTCCCCGTCGTCGGACCAGTCGAAGCTGTCGCCGCGCACCGTGTACGCCGGCTCCAGTTGCCCGGCCAGGCTGAACGAGGGCCGGATCCGGCTGCGGCCCGGCAGCAGGTCCCACTGCATCTCGGCGGCCAGGGTCAGGCGCTGGCTTCGTCGCGCCGCGCGGTAGACGTCCGTGCCGGCGGAGACGGCGGCCAGCTCGTGGGCGAGCGCGGTGGCAACCTCGGCCAGCTCGTCGAGGACGGTCTGGTCGTCGGGGACCGGTGCGAGCCGCAGCACGCCCCGGCGCTCGCCCCGCATGCTGACGGGGAACCAGCCGGTGTCGTCGGCGCGTACCGGCGACTGGTGGTCGAAGGCGCGCCAGGCGGCGTGCCCCGGGCTCGTGATGGAGTCACCCTGGGTGAGCGGCAACAGCTCCGAGAGCCGGTAGTCGACCTGGTACAGCTCCGACTCGGTGACGCCGTACGCCTGGGCGACGACGTTCCCGATGCAGCCGACGAGCCGATCGGCGGGTGTCTCGTTGAGGATACGTCGTGCCCGATTGACCGGTTCGCTCATCACCGCTCCTTGATCAAAGCTCGACCACCAGTGGGTTCGGAGTAGTCTCGGGCCACCATGGCCGAACAGCACGGTCCCTCGGACCCCGAGACGAGTATGGCTGCCGCGTTGGACGCGGCGGCGGCTGCCCTGCTCTCCGTGTGGGAGTCCGCTCGGGAGGCGACCGCCAACCGGGTGTCCGGCGCTCAGCTACGGGCTGTGATGGTCATCGAGCAGTACGACGGGATCAACCTGCGCCGGCTCGCCGCACGGCTCGACATGTTGCTGAGCTCCGCCAGTCGGCTCTGTGACCGCCTGGTGGCCGCCGGCATGCTGGAGCGCGAGCCGGGTCGCTTCGACCGGCGGGAGATTTCCCTGCACCTCACCCCGGAGGCCCGCCGCCTTCTCGCCGAGCTGCGGACGGACCGTCAGGCGCGACTCGCCACCGTCCTGGGGGCGATGAGCCCGGCGGGTCGCGACGCCCTGCTCCAGGGGATGCGGGAGTTCGAGGAGACCGCCCGCCGGCAGCAGGCGCAGGCGCCGGCGCCGGGCGGACCGGAGGACGCGGACCGGCCGACCGGACCGGCGGACGACTGGTCCGACGACCTGGGCGGGTCGACCCGGACGGCGTGGACGGACGCGTCGGGCGGCCCCGAGCGGACCGTGGGCGCGCCCCGGGAGTGGACGTCCGAGGACCCGCCGGTGGCCCGGACCGCCTGACCCCGCAGGCCGGGGCCGAGCGAAACCGCGGCCAGGCGCGCGACCGGCATCCCGCCGACCCGAACCGGTGGCCGGTGGGCTGCCGATCGACGGGCGGGAGGCGCTGCCACCGAGCCGGTGTGTCGGACGCCCGGAGCGGAAGCCCCGGTCAGCCGGTGCGGGCCAGCCAACCGGCGGGTTGGGCGACGATCTGGCGGACCACCGAACCGGCCGCGCCCACCGCGGCGGCCTCCGCGCCGAGCGTCGCCGGCCGGACCGTGACCGGTGACCAGGCCGCGGTGAGCACCCGGCTGGCGATCTCGGCGAGCACCGGTGGGCACAGCCAGGGAGCCAGCGGGGCGTACCCGCCGCCGAGCACCACGGTGTCCAGGTCCAGCAGGTTGACCACGCCGGCCACGGCGACTCCGAGCGCTGTCCCGGCCTCCTCCAGCGCCCGCAGCGCGCCCGCGTCGCCGGCCTCGGCCAACTCGGCCAGCCGCGCCGTCGCCGTGTCCGCGGGAAGCTCCGCACGGGCCAACCCGGCGGCGGCCACGATCGCCTCCTGCCCGGCGTACTGCTCCAGGCAGCCCCGCCCGCCGCAGCGGCACGGGAGGCCCTGCGGGTGGACCGGAAGGTGCCCGATCTCGCCGCTCCAACCGCGTACGCCGCGGAACAGCGCCCCGTTGAGCACGATCCCGGCGCCGATGCCGACCTCGCCGGAGATGTGCAGGAAGCTGGCCGGGCCGGGCGGACGGGAGTGCAGCTCGCCGAGCGCGGCGAGGTTGGCCTCGTTGTCCACCACCAGCGCCGGTACGCCGGGCACCTGTTCGGTCAGCGGCGGGTGGCCGGCGAGCAGCGCGGGCACCGGCACGTCCCGCCAACCGAGGTTCGGCGCGAGCCGGACCAGCCCGGCATCGTCCACGAGGCCCGGCACGGCCAGCGCGGCCCCGGCCAGGGTGAGGCCCTGCCGGGCGGCGTCGGCGCGGGCCTGTCCGGCCAGCTCGACCAGGAGGGCGAGGGCCTCGGCGGGGGCGACCGGGCGCAGGTCGGCCCGGTGCACGGTGCGGTGCCGGACCTTGCCGGCGAGATCCACCACGCAGACCGCCAGGTAGTCGACGTTGACCTCCAGGCCGAGCCCGGCCGGGCCCCGGTCGGCCAGCACCAGACCGCGGGCGGGGCGGCCGGCGCCGGCTCGGGGCGCGGGTTCGGCCTCGGCGACCAGCCGGCCGGCGAGCAGGTCCTCGACCACCGCCGAGACGGTGGCCCGGGTCAGGCCGGTCGCCGTGGCGAGGTCGGCCCGGGAGGGGGGACGGTCGGCGGCGGCGATCCGGCCGAGCACCAGGGCGAGGTTGAGCTCGCGCAGGCTGGCCTGACGGACCGCTCCGGCCGGAGCGTTGGTGGGGCTCACCCCTTGACACTGCCACAGGCCGCACAAATAATTCAATCGTTGAACAAATAGTGGACGACACCACCCCGGAGGCCCTCATGGCACCCCGTCCCACCCCCGCCGACAAGTTCTCCTTCGGGCTCTGGACCGTGGGCTGGCAGGCACGCGACCCGTTCGGCGACGCGACCCGCCCCGAGCTGGACCCGGTCGAGGCGGTGCACCGGCTCGCCGAGCTGGGCGCGTACGGGATCACCTTCCACGACGACGACCTGATCCCGTTCGGCGTCGACGCCGCCACCCGTGACCAGCACATCGCCCGGTTCCGCAAGGCCCTCGACGAGACCGGCCTGGTGGTGCCGATGGTCACCACCAACCTCTTCACCCACCCGGTCTTCAAGGACGGCGGCTTCACCAGCAACGACCGCGACGTCCGCCGCTACGCGCTCCGCAAGGTCCTGCGCAACGTCGACCTGGCCGCCGAGCTGGGCGCGAGCACCTTCGTGATGTGGGGCGGCCGGGAGGGCTCGGAGTACGACGTCGCCAAGGACGTCCGCGCCGCGCTGGACCGCTACCGCGAGGCGGTCGACCTGCTCACCCAGTACGTCATCGACAAGGGCTACAACCTGCGGTTCGCACTCGAGCCCAAGCCCAACGAGCCGCGCGGCGACATCCTGCTGCCCACGGTCGGGCACGCGCTCGCCTTCATCTCCCAGCTGGCCCACCCGGAGATGGTCGGCCTCAACCCCGAGGTCGGGCACGAGCAGATGGCCGGGCTCAACTACGCCCACGGCATCGCGCAGGCGCTCTGGCAGGGCAAGCTGTTCCACCTGGACCTCAACGGCCAGCGCGGCATCAAGTACGACCAGGACCTGGTCTTCGGCCACGGCGACCTGCTCAACGCGTTCGCCCTGGTGGATCTCCTGGAGAACGGCGGCCCGGACGGCGGGCCGACCTACGACGGGCCTCGGCACTTCGACTACAAGCCCTCCCGCACCGAGGACATGGCCGGGGTGTGGGCGTCGGCGGCGGCCAACATGAGCACCTACCTGCTGCTCAAGGAGCGGGCCGCGGCGTTCCGCGCCGACCCCGAGGTGGCGGAGGCACTGGCCGCCAGCAAGGTCGCCGAGCTGAGCACGCCGACGGTGGCCCCGGGCGAGGGGTACGACGGGCTGCTCGCCGACCGGTCCGCCTTCGAGGAGTTCGACGTCGACGCGGTGGCCGCCCGGGGCTTCGGCTTCGTCCGGCTCAACCAGCTCGCCGTCGAGCACCTGCTCGGCGCCCGCTGAGGCCCGCCATGCCGCTGGTCGCAGGCGTCGACTCGTCCACACAGTCCTGCAAGGTGGTGATCCGGGACGCGGAGACCGGCGCCCTGCTGCGGCAGGGCCGGGCGCCGCACCCGGACGGCACCGAGGTCGACCCGGAAGCCTGGTGGCAGGCGCTGCGCGGCGCCGCCGACGAGGCCGGCGGGCTGGCCGACGTGGCGGCGGTCTCCGTCGCCGGCCAGCAGCACGGCATGGTCTGCCTGGACGAGGACGGCCGGGTGGTCCGCCCGGCGCTGCTGTGGAACGACACCCGCTCCGCCGACGCCGCCGCCGAACTGGTCGAGGAGGCCGGCGGCGGCGCGGCGGGGCAGCGGTTCTGGGCCGAGGCCACCGGCAGCGTGCCGGTGGCCAGCTTCACCATCACCAAGCTGCGCTGGCTGGCCCGGCACGAGCCGGAGCTGGCGGCCCGGGTGGCCGCTGTCTGCCTGCCGCACGACTGGCTGACCTGGCGGCTGGCCGGTGCGCCGGGGCTGGCCGCGCTGCGTACCGACCGGGGTGACGCCAGCGGCACCGGCTACTGGTCGCCGGCCACCGGCGGTTACCGACTGGACCTGCTGGAGCAGGCCTTCGGTCGGCGGCTGGCGGTGCCCGAGGTGCTCGGTCCGGCCGAGTCGGCCGGCACGCTGCGGGCCGGTGAGCTGGGTGGGCCGGGCGGTGCGCTGCTCGGCGCGGGCACCGGGGACAACGCCGCCGCCGCGCTCGGTGTCGGTGCCGGTCCGGGCGACGTGGTCGTCTCGATCGGCACCTCGGGCACGGTGTTCAGCGTCGCCGACATGGCGGCGGCCGACGGGAGCGGGGCGGTGGCCGGCTTCGCCGACGCGGCCGGCCGGTTCCTGCCGCTCGTCTGCACGCTCAACGCCGCCCGCGTGCTGGACGCCGCCGCCGCGATGCTCGGGGTCGGCCTGGACGAGCTGGCCGAGCTGGCGCTCTCCGCGCCCCCCGGCGCGGACGGTCTGGTCATGGTGCCCTACCTGGAGGGGGAGCGGACGCCGAACCGTCCGTTGGCCACCGGCGCGGTGCACGGGCTGACCCTGCGCACCTCGACCCCCGCGCACCTGGCCCGGGCCGCCGTGGAGGGCATGCTCTGCGCGCTCGCCGACGGCCTGGACGCGTTGACCGCGCAGGGCGCCACCGCCCGGCGGGTCATCCTCGTCGGCGGCGGTGCCCGGTCGGCCGCGGTGCGCCGGATCGCGCCGCAGGTGTTCGGCTGCCCGGTGGTCGTCCCGCCCGCCGGGGAGTACGTCGCCGACGGCGCCGCCCGGCAGGCCGCCTGGGTCGCCCTCGGTGGCGACGCGCCACCGCGGTGGACACTCCAGGGCACCGAGGAGTACGCCGCCGAGCCCGTTCCGGCCGTCCGTGACCAGTACGCCGCCGCCCGGGGGTTGGTCCTCGACCGCCGCTAGCGGTGGCAGCCGACCGGGGCCGGTACCCGCGTGACGACCTCGCCGGCCCGGTCTGGTTGGCTGCGGGTCATGACCGTGACCAGTGCGGGGCCCCGCCGGGCCCGTGGCGGCGGCCCCGCGCACCGGTTGTACAGCGTCGTGGTGTTCGTGCTGCTCGCCTCGCTGGACAACGTGGCGATCGGGCTGGTCCCGCCGCTGTACGGGCCGATCGCCGACGCGTTCGACGTGTCGGGGCGGTTGCTCGGCCTGGTCACCGCGGTCAGCTTCCTGGTCAGCGCGGTGGCCGCGGTCGGCTGGGCGTACGTCGGTGACCGCACCAACCGCAAGCCGCTGCTCATGATCGGCACGCTGCTCTGGGCGGCCGGCACCGGCGGCAGCGCGCTCGCCGGCAACTACCTGACGTTCCTGGTCGCGCAACTGGTCGCGGCGGTCGGTCTCGGTGCGGTCGGCTCGGTGGGCTTCTCGGTGGTCACCGACCTGATCTCGCCGACCCGGCGGGGGCTGGTGATGAGCTTCTGGGGCCTGTCCCAGGGCGTCGGCACGCTGGCCGGCACGCTGGTCGGCGGGCTGCTCGGGGCGACCGACTGGCGGCGGCCGTTCCTGGTGCTGACCGGCGTGGGCCTGGCCGCCACCCTGGCCTACCTGTTCACGTACGACATCCGGCGCGGGCAGAGCGAGCCGGAGCTGGCCCACGCGCTGCACGAGGGCGCCGAGTACGACTACCGGATCAGCCGCGCCGACCTGCCGCGGATCCTGGCCCGCCGGACGAACCGCTGGCTGATCCTGCAGGGGCTGACCGCGCAGGCGGCCTTCGGCTCGCTCGTCTGGCTGCCGGTGCTCTTCGCCGAACGGGCCGAGGCCCAGGGCTATTCGGAGTCGACGGCCGTGGTGGTGGGCAGCGTCTTCGCCGTCCTGTTCCAGCTCGGCGGGGTGCTCTCCATCGTCGGGGGGCTGATCGGCGACGCGGTGCAGCGGCGTACCCCCCGGGGGCGGGCGCTGGTCGCCGCGGTCGGCATCCTCGCCGCGCTGCCCTTCTACCTGGTGCTGTTCTTCGTGCCGGTGACCATCGACGTGCCGGACGGCGCCGGCGGCGGCGCGGTGACCGGTGCCGTGCTGTCCAGTGTGTTCACCGAACCGTCGGTCGGGCTGAGCCTGCTCACCGCCGTGGTGGCGCTCGCGCTGACGTCGGCGAACTCGCCGAACTGGTTCGCGCTGATCGCCGACGTGAACCCGCCGGAGCACCGGGGGACGGTGTACAGCCTGGGCAACCTCGTCAACGGGGTTGGCCGGTCGGCCGGCAACGGGTTGGTCGGGGTGGCGTTCCAGGGTCTGAAGGCGGCGTTCCCGCCGCCGTTGAACTTCGCCGTCGGGCTCGCCGCGTTCCAGCTCTTCTTCATCCCCACCGGCATCATGTACTGGCTCGCCTCGCGGACCTCACCTGCGGACATCGAGAACGTCCACGACCTGCTGCACGCCCGCGCCGACCGCCTCTGACCCGCCCGCCCCGGGCCGCCCTCTCATCGCCGGCGCACGCACTACTTCCCGGATGTAGTGGTCTCCCGCGGCCTTGAGGCCACTACATCCCTGAAGTGGTGCGATGCTGCCCGGCGCGGGCGCGGCACGCCCGTGGCCTCGGCCCCTTCGGCAGGGGCGGGGTGCGGGGCATGAATCGCTGACGACATCAGCTCCACAGCGAGCCAGCCCACCCCGCCGGCCCGCGCAGGAGCACGGGTCGACGGGATGAGCCGGTCAGCTTGGGTCAGCCGCGCAGCCAGACGGTCACGTCGGTCGGGACCGCGCCGTCGTCGTCCAGGGACCCGCTGGCGGCGAGCACCTCGGCGCCGGCCGGCAACGGCACCGCGGCGGCGCCGAAGTTGGTGAGGACGGTCAGCTCGCCGTTGCGGAAGGTCAGCACCTCGTCGCCGGAGGACAGCCACTCCAGCGTGCCGCGACCCAGCCCGTGAGCGCGGCGCAGCCGCAGCGCCGTGCGGTACAGCTCGTACGTCGAACCGGGCACGTCGCGTTGCCGGTCCAGCGCGTACTCCGCCCACAGCGGAGGCTGCGGCAGCCAGCTGGCGTCGGACGGTCCGAAGCCGTACGACGGGGCGTCCGCCTCCCACGGGATCGGCACCCGGCAGCCGTCGCGGCCGCGCTGGGTGTGCCCGCTGCGCGCCCAGGTCGGGTCCTGCCGCGCCTCGTCGGGCAGCGTCGTGTGCTCGGGCAGCCCCAGCTCCTCGCCCTGGTAGAGGTAGGCCGAACCGGGCAGGGCGAGCATCAGCAGGGTGGCCGCCCGGGCCCGGCGCAGGCCGAGCGCGGCGTCGGGCTGCGGGTCGCCGACGCCGATGCCGTTGGGCCGGCCGGTGCCGATCGGCAGGCCGAGCCGGGAGGCGTGCCGCACCACGTCGTGGTTGGACAGCACCCAGGTGGTCGGCGCGCCGACCGAGTCGGTCGCCTCCAGCGAGCGGGTGATCACCGCGTACTGGGCCGGTGCGGTCCAGGCGGCGAGGAGGTACTCGAAGTTGAACGCCTGGTGCATCTCGTCCGGCCGGACGTAGCGGGCGAGCCGCTCGGCCGGCTCGACCCACGCCTCGGCGACCAGCACCCGCTCGCCCTGGTAGTTGTCCAGGAGCTGCCGCCACCGGCGGTAGATCTCGTGTACGCCCTCCTGGTCCCACATGGGCGGGCGCGGCTTGTCCACCTCGTTGCCGGACAGGATCTCCTGCGGCTCCTGCCAGTCGGCCAGGTCGGCCTGCTTGACCAGGCCGTGCGCCACGTCAACCCGGAAGCCGTCCACCCCACGGTCCAGCCAGAACCGCAGCACGTCCAGGAACTCCGCGTGCACCTCGGGGTTGTCCCAGTTGAGGTCCGGCTGCCCGGTGTCGAACAGGTGCAGGTACCACTGGCCGGGCCGGCCGTCCGGGTCGACCGTCCGCGTCCAGGCCGGGCCGCCGAAGACGCTCTGCCAGTCGTTCGGCGGCTGCTCGCCGGCCGGGCCGAGCCCGTCGCGGAAGATGTAGCGGGACCGCTCCGGGCTGCCGGGCGCGGCGGCCAGCGCGGCCTGGAACCAGCGGTGCGCCGAGGAGGTGTGGTTGGGTACCAGGTCGACGATCACCCGCAGGCCGCGCGAGCGGGCCTCGGCGATCAGCTTGTCCGCGTCGGCGAGGGTGCCGAACAGCGGGTCGACGTCCCGGTAGTCCGCCACGTCGTAGCCGGCGTCGGCCTGCGGCGACGGGTAGAACGGGGAGAGCCACACCGCGTCCACGCCCAGCTCGACCAGGTGGTCGAGGCGGGCGGTGATGCCCGGCAGGTCCCCGACGCCGTCTCCGTCGGAGTCGGCGAACGAGCGGGGGTAGATCTGGTAGATGGCGGCTTCGGTCCACCAGCCGGTGACCTGACCGGAGGGGGTCTGCTGCGTCGGATCGGTGTTCAGGGTCGTCTCCAGTGTCGAGCCGTGGGTGGACTGCCGGGTGAGTGCTGCTGCCGGCCGCGTCGCCGCCAGCCGCCGACCCGCGGCGGATGGTTGGATTTTCAGTGTGCCCGGGGTGGTGCGGTCGAGTCCCGGACGACCAGTCGAGTGGGCAGGATCACCGGGCTGTCGCGGCCGCCGGTCCGTTGACCGACGATCGGGCCCAGGCTGGGGGCCCCGAGCGGGTCGAGGAGCATCCGGGCCGCCAACCGGCCCTGTTCGGCGGCGGGCTGGGCGATGGTGCTGAGCCCGAGCACGCCGGCCAGGTCGTGGTCGTCGATGCCGACCACGCTGACGTCCTGCGGCACCCGCAGCCCGGCGTCGCGCAGCGCGGTCATCGCGCCCATCGCCATCTCGTCGCAGGCGGCGAAGATCGCGGTCGGCGGTTCGCCCCGGGCCAGCAGCTCGGCGGTGGCCCGGTTGCCGCCGTCGATGGTGAACGTCGACTCGACGTCCAGGCTGGGGTCGGGTCGCATGCCGGCGGCCCGCAGCTCCTCCTGGTAGCCCCGGCGCCGGTCCAGGTGGGTGGTGAACGCCAGCTCGTCGTCGGGGTCGCCGGAGATGTGCGCGATCCGGCGGTGGCCGAGGTCGAGCAGGTGCCGGGTGGCGGTGCGGGCCGCGGCCACGTCGTCGATCCGCACGCACGGCCAGTTCGCCACCCTGGTCCCCGAGCTGATGATCACCCCGGGCAGGTCCAGGGCAGCCAGCGCGGTCAGGTCGGCGGGGCGCAGCGGCGTGGCGACCAGCATGATGGCGTCCACCCGCTTGTGCAGGTTGGCCGTGCGCAGCACCCGCTGGCGGACCTGCTCACGGCCACCCAGGTTGTGCAGCAACAGGTCGTAGCCGGACTCGTGGAGGAACTCCTCGACCGCCTCCACGACGGTGCTGAAGAACCACCGGGTGATCCGGGGCACCACCACCGCGACCGTGCCGGTCCGGCCGCCGGCGAGCCGGGACGCGCTCGGCGAGACCGCGTAGTCGAGCTGCTCCGCGGCGGCGAGGACACGGCGCCGGGTGGCGGCCGAGACCGTCGGCAGCCCTCGCAGGGCCCGCGAGACGGTGGCCGTGGAGACCCCCGCCAATCGGGCGACATCATCAATCCTCGTCACGGTTCCCCCGGTCGGTAACCCGGCGCGCCCGCCGCCGCCCAAGGGGCCGGGCGGCGGCGGGCGCGCGGGTCAGCCCTTGACGCTGCCGGCGAGCAGACCTCGCACGAAGAAGCGCTGCAGCGACAGGAACACGATGAGCGGTACGACGATCGACACGAACGCGCCGGCCGTCAGCCGCTGCCACTCGTTGCCCCGGGTGCCGGCCATCTCGGCGAGCTGAACGGTGAGCGGGGCGGTCTCGTCGCCGCCGCCAGCGAAGATGAGTGCGACCAGCAGGTCGTTCCAGACCCACAGGAACTGGAAGATGCCGAACGCCGCCAGCGCCGGGGTGATCAGTGGCAGCACGATGGTGCGGAAGATCTTCGGGTGGCTGGCCCCGTCGACCCGGGCCGCCTCCATCAGGTCGCCCGGCAGTTGCGAGATGAAGTTGTGCAGCAGGAAGACGGCGAACGGGAGCGCGAAGCAGGTGTGCGCGAACCACACCTGGGCGAACTTCTGCTCGTCGACCAGATCCCAGGCCGGCATCAGGGTGACGCCGCCGAGGGTGACACCGGTGGAGAAGAACTTCAGCAGCGGCACCAGGGCCATCTGCAACGGCACGATCTGCAGCGCGAAGATCGCGATGTAGAGCCAGTCCCGGCCGCGGAAGTTGATCCACGCCAGCGCGTACGCGGCCAGGCACGCGAAGGCGAGCGGGAAGAGCACCGACGGGATGGTGATCGCCAGGGAGTTGATGAAGGACCCGGCGAGCTGCCCGGAGGACGACGACCGCCCGAAGAGGACCTGCTGGTAGTTCTCCAGGGTGAACTGCGGGTTGGTGAAGGCCGTCCACCAGCCGGTGGTCTTGATCTCGTCCTCCGGCCGGAGGGAGGAGACGAGCAGGCCGAAGGTCGGGATGGTCCAGACCACCGCGATGACGATCGAGACGAGCGTCGCGGTGCGGCTGTTCAACCGCTTGCGGACCCGCCCGGCGGTGCTGGACGGGGTGCCGTCGGTCTTCTGTGTGCCGACGGCGACGGTCGGCGTTGCGGTCGTCATCTCAGCCCTCCCGCTGTTGACGGAGGTTGCGGATCTGGTAGATCACGACCGGGATGACCAGGATGAAGAGGAAGACCGCGAGCGCGGAGCCCTGCCCGTTCTGGCCGTACCGGAACGCCTGGTTGTACATCTCGCTGGCGATCACGCTGGTGTCGTAGTTGCCGTTGGTCGCGGTCCGAACGATGTCGAAGACCTTGAGCGTGGCGATCGTGAGCGTCACCACCACGACGATCAGCGCCGGCCGGATGCTCGGCATGGTGATCCGCCAGAACATCTGCCACGGGCTGACCCCGTCGAGCCGGGCGGCCTCCACGATGTCACCGGGAATCGCCTTGATCGCGGCGGAGAGCACCACCATGGCGAAACCGGCCTGGATCCAGATCATGATGACGATCAGCAGCAGCGTGTTCAGGGGGGATTCGAGCAGCCACTGCTTCGGCTCGCCGCCGAGGCTGACCACGATCTGGTTGAGCAGGCCGATCTGGTCGCCCTCGCCGCGATAGGCGTAGACGAACTTCCAGATGATGCTGGCGCCGACGAAGGAGATCGCCATCGGCAGGAAGATCAGTGACTTCGCCACCGCCTCGAACCGGGCCTTGTCCACCAGGACGGCGTAGATCAGGCCGAACGAGGTCGCCACCAACGGGACCAGGAGCACCCAGATCAGGGTGTTGATCAGGACCCGGACGATCGAGCCGTCGGAGAACATCCAGCCGTAGTTGCGCAGCCCCACCCAGTTGGTGCTGTCCGAGTCCATCAGGGACAGCAGCGTGGTGCGGATGGCCGGCACGACCAGGCCGATGGTGAGCAGCAGCAGCGTCGGCAGCAGGAAGAAGAGCGCGAAGAGGCCCTCCCGCTGCTTGGGCCGCCGGGTGATCGGCGCCCCGCTCACGGACGCGGCGACGAGCTGCGCCTCCCGTCGCCGGGCGAACCAGGCGGGCACGACGTCGAGCAGCAGGAGCAGACCGCCCACCACCACCACGAAGGCGACCAGCCCGTACATCAGCATGAGGAGCTTCGGCTGCTGATCGGCGAAGTCGAACTCCATCAACCCTCCCTCTCGGGTCCGTTCGGCCGGTGGCCCGGCCCGCGAGCGCGGGCCGGGCCACCGCCGGGATCACTTCGGCCAGGTGCTCTCGATGCCCTGGAGCACCGGGGCGGTCGGCTTGCCGTTCAGCCAGTCGACCATGCCCTTCCAGAACGTCCCCGCGCCGACGGCAGCCGGCATCAGGTCGGATCCGTCGAAGCGGAAGACGCCGCTCTTGTCCTGGAGGATCTGGACGGAGAGCTTGTCGATCGGGCTGGCCACGTTGGCGATGTCCAGCTTGTTGTTCGCCGTGACCCAGTTGCCGAGCTTCGCGCGGCTGTTGACGTACTCGGCCGAGGCCAGGTAGGTCTGCACCGCCTGGACCTCGGGACGGTCGGCGTACGCGACGACGAACTCGCCCGCGCCCAGGACCGGCTTGCCCTTGGCCGGGTCGATGGCCGGGAAGTAGAAGGCGAACGCGTCGCCGTCCTCGGCCACCTTGGTGCCCTCGGGGAACTGGTTGGCGTAGAACGAGGCCTGCCGGTGCATGGCGCACTTGCCGTTGGTGACCGGCACGCCCGCCTCCTGGAAGGAGGTGGTGGTGATGCTCTTGACGCCGCCGAACCCGCCGTTCATGTACTTGTCGTTCTTGAGGATCGAGCCGGCGCGGTCGACCGCCTCGGCGACCCGCGGGTCGTTGAACGGGATCGTGTGGGCCGTCCACTGGTCGTAGACCTCGGGGGTCTGCGTACGCAGCATCAGGTCTTCGATCCAGTCGGTCGCCGGCCAGCCGGTGGCGTCACCGGACTCGACGCCCGCGCACCACGGCTTCATGCCGCTGGCGGCGATCTTGTCGCTCAGGGCGATGAGCTGGTCCCAGGTGGTCGGAACCTCCCAGCCCTTCTCCTTGAACGTCTTCGGCGAGTACCAGACGAAGGACTTGACGTTGGCGCCGAGTGGCACGCCGTAGAGCGTCCCGTTCACGGTGCCGTACTTCAGCCAGTCGGCCGGCATGTTCTGCTCGGCCAGGGCCTTGGTGTCGGCGCTGAGGGACTTCAGCTTGCCGGCGTCCGCGAAGCGCTTCACGAGGCCCGGCTGGGGCACGAAGGCGATGTCGGGGGCGTTGCCGCCGTCGACCCGGACGGGGAGCTGCGCCTCGAACTCGCCGCTGCCCTCGTAGTCGATCTCGATGCCGGTGCAGTCGGTGAACTGCGACCAGGAGCGCTCCAGCAGGTCGGCCTCCGCGTCACGGATCGACGCGTAGATGGAGACCTTCTTGCCGTCGTGGCCCTGGTAGTCCTGGTATGCGGCACACTCGGCGGAGTCCGCGTTGTTGCTCTTCTTGTCGTCGCCGGTGCCACAGGCGGTGGCGCTGAGCGCCAGCCCCAGTGCGCCGGCGATCACGAAGGCCTGGCGTGGTCTGGTGAAGACCGCCATGCCGTCCTCCTTTCTAGCCGGCGCGGTCGTGCTCAGTGGCCCGGCGCCGGTCCCGATGGGCGTGCACACATGTAAGCGCTTGCATCGGATCCGGTCCACCCCCTGTCAGACACGAGCGAGTAACAATCCGGAAACCTCCGGGCCGCCTCGTGGGCGCGCTCCCGGGCCAGATCTTCGACTCTTTCGAAGAATGACGATATCTGTCAGGCTGAGCGCACCTCATCGAAGGTTTTCGACATAGGAGGAGCTGTATGCGTAAGCGATGGATCAGCCTGCTGGTGACGGGCCTGCTCGTCGGGGGAGTCCTGGCTCCGGCGAGCCCGGCGCTGGCCGCGCCGACCTTCAAGGTGCCGTTCCCGTGCGGCCAGTCCTGGTCCGGGCAGACCCGGTCGGACCACAGCCCGGCGTACGCCGTCGACTTCAACCGCACCGACGACCTCGGCGACCCGGTGGCGGCCAGCGCCCCCGGCACCGTCGACCGGGTGACCGACCTCGGCGGCACCAGCTACGGCAAGTACGTCCGCATCAACCACGGTGGCGGCTACAGCACCTACTACGCCCACCTCAACGGCTTCAACGTCTCGGTCGGGCAGACGGTCGGCTACGGCAAGGTGCTGGGCTGGGTCGGCAGCACCGGCGGGTCCACCGGCCCCCACCTGCACTACGAGCAGCGCCTGAACGGCGCCGACATCCAGGTCCGGTTCAACGGCGCCCTCGCCCTGTACTGGGGGACCAAGAGCTACAGCAGCGACAACGGGTGCAGCTCGGGCACCGGCAACGGCACGGTCGACACCAGTGGCACCCCGCTGACCGTCCGCTCCGGCCCCGGCACCGGGTACGCCTCGGTGGGCACCGTCGCCGACGGCACCCGGGTGACCATCGCCTGCCAGACCAGCGGCACCACGGTCACCGGCACGTTCGGCACCAGCTCGATCTGGGACCGGATCGGCAGCGGCCGCTACATCGCCGACGCGTACGTCTACACCGGCTCCGACGGGTACATCCCCGGCGTGCCCCGCTGCTGAGCGGGGAACGGGCACGGCCCCCGGTGGGCGGCGCCGCCGGGGGCCGGTCGGTTGTCTCCACCGTCAAGATGTTCTGTTCGCGGACCGGTCCAACCCCTCACACGGCAAAGCGCCGGGATCGCCGTGCCCGGTGTTCCTGTCGGGAGGACGGAACTCCGGTCGCGGCGACCCCGGCGGGTCCCGGTGTTACGCGGTACGAACGTCAATTATTGAAGATGCTGACACCACCCGGGCCGACCAACAGCCCGACGACGATGAGGACGATGCCCCACAGGATCTGCCGGCGGAACAGCGCGAGGATGCCGGCGACCACGAGTACGACTGCGAGAATCCAGAGAATCAGCTCCATGACCTCTGACTACCCGAGCTGCCGATCGGGGAAACCTGGTCGGTGTCCAGTTGATCGCCGACGTGGAAGACGCTGTACGCCTGCTTGATCACCGGGTGCGCGACGTTGCGTACCCGCACCCCACCAGGGGTGGTGCCCCGCTCGGTGCCGGCGTGCGCGTGCCCGTGCAGGGCCAGCGCGGTGGGCGCCGAGTCGATCGCCTGACCCAGCTGGTACGAGCCGAGGAACGGGTAGATCTCCAGCGGCTCGCCGGCCAGCGTGTCCGGCACCGGCGAGTAGTGGGTGAGCGCGACCAGCATGTCGCAGTCGAGCGAGCGCAGCGCCGCGCCGAGGCGGTCCGCGCTGTCGGTGGTGGTCCGGACGAACGCCTTCATCTCCGGCTCGCCGAAGTCGCTCGCGCACCGGCCGGCGAAACCTCCGCCGAAGCCCTTGACGCCCGCGATGCCGAGGCGGCCGCCCGCGCAGTCCAGCACCACGCCGTTGCCCTCCAGCACGGTGATGCCCGCGTCCTCGAGCACCTTGACCACCTGCGGCACCTGGTCGCACTGGTGGTCGTGGTTGCCCAGCACGGTCACCACCGGCACGGCCAACCCGCCGAACTCCTGCGCCACGCAGCGCGCCTCCGCCTCGGTGCCGTGCCGGGTCAGGTCCCCGGCCAGCAGGAGCACGTCGGCGCAGTCCGGTAGCTCCTCCAACGCGGGGCGGAACCGGCCGACCACGTCCTCGTCCAGATGCACGTCACCCACGGCGGCGATCCGGATCACCATGAAACCTCCCTCAGGGCAGTTGCTCGATCTCCGTGGGCGCCTGGGCGCGGATCACCCCGATGTCGCTGGTGATCGGCAGGTCCGGGAAGCGCTCCGACACGCGGCGCAGGATCTCCTCGCGCCGGTGCGGGCTCTCCACCTCGCCGTAGAGCACGAGAGCGCGCTCCCGCCGGACCACGGTGATCCCCTGTTCGGCGACGGCGGGGTCCTCGGCGAGCAGCCGGTGGATCTCCGCCTCGACGTACTCGTCCGGTGGTCCGGCGCCGCTGTCGCGTTGGTGGGTCACGGTGTCCCCTCTCCTGCCTGGGTGCCGGCCTCCGGCACCACCTCCAGCCGGTCCAGCAGCACCAGGAACGCCTCGGCGTACGGCGAGTGCTGCGTCTCCTTGCGTACCCGTTCCCAGTCGATCTGCTCCCGCAGGGAGCGGGCCAGCGGCAGGCCGCGGGCGAAGTCGCAGTAGTGCTGCGAGAAGCTCAGCAGCTTGTGCACCATGAGCTGGGTGGCGGACAGGACCGGCATGTGGATCGCGTCCACCGGCCGGACGACCGTGTCGGCGAACGTCTCCTCGGTCACCGGCGTCTCGATCGGCCGGTGGATCAGATCCACCATCCGCCCGTCGTCGAAGACCTTCACCAGCCAGTCCTCCGGTGGACGCTCGGCGACGAAGCCCGAGGCCACCAGGGCCTCGAGGGCGCGCTCGACGTCGGCCTCGCGGATCAGGAAGTCGACGTCGTGGTCGCTGGAGTGGCCGCCGTGCGCGTAGACGGCGAAGCTGCCACCCAGCGCGAACGGGATCTCGGACTGCTTGAGCACGGCGGCGACCTTCTTGAGGGTGTGCACCAGACTCTCGTCCCCGCGCTCAGCCATGTGGTTCTCCCGTCGGTCGTGTTGGTGGACAGGCGGTTGGATTCCAACTTCCGTACCCGGCATTCCGGTCGCCCACACCTGGTCGGGTCGCGGTTGGGTGCGAACAGGGATCAAGCACCACAAACCTCACGGGCTCGAAGCGCGGGTCGGATAACCTGTCGAGGGTGGCCAGATCATCGGGGATCCGACGCGACAAGGCCCGTCTGCGCACCGTCGCCCTGATCGGCATCGACGGTTCGGGCAAGACCACTCAGGCACACCGGCTGGCCGACGCGCTGACCGCCGCCGGCCGCCCGGCCACCTACCGCCGCAACGCCAGTGGCCGCCGTTGGCTCGGCCGGCTCGCCCACCGCCTCGGCCGCCCCGACGCCCAGCGGCTCGTGGGGCGCGACGGGGTGCTGGCGGTGGAGTCCGTGCTGCGCTGGCTCGCCATCGCCGCCGCTCTGCTCAGCTGCCTGCTCACCGGCCGGACGGCGGTGATGGACCGCTACTCGGCCTGCCAGTACGCCAGCATCCGGGCGCACGGCGGGCACCGCTGGGAGCGGCTGGCCCGCGCCGGCTACCGACTCTTCCCGACGCCGCAGGTCACCTTCCTGCTCGCCGTCGACCCGGCCGAGGCGTACCGGCGGATCGAGCAGCGCGGCACCGACCACGAGACGATGGGGTGGCTCACCGCGGCCGACACCGCGTACCGCGACCTGCCCGAGTACCCGACCTTCGTGCTGGTGGACGCGGGCCGCCCGGCCGAGGAGGTGACCGAGCAGATCCAGGCGCACCTGGCGACCTGGCTGCCCTCGGCCGACCGTCCCGACGCCGGCCAGACACCCACCGCGTCACCGCCGGCCGAGCCCCTGCCCTCCGAGGTGCCGCAGCAGGTCGCGTCCCCGTCGCCCGTGGCGGAGCCGCCGTCCGTCGTCACGACGGCCGCCGGGCCGGCCGCGGGGGAGCGGACCGGCCGGGGTGCCGGGCCGCTGGTGGCTCAGGCCCGCCCGTAGACCGGGACGGTGGCGCCGCTGGTCGGCGTGGACTCGTCCGAGGCGAGGAAGTGGATCACCGGCGCCAGCTCGGCCGGGGCCACCCAGCGGGAGTGGTCGGCGTCCGGCTGGGCGGCGCGGTTCGCCGGGGTGTCGATGACGCTGGGCAGCACGGTGTTGCAGCGCACGCCGCGCGACCGGTACTCGACCGCGACCGCGTTGGCGAAGGCGAGCACCGCCGCCTTGGCCGTGGCGTAACCGGCCGCGCCGGGGAACGGGGCGACCGCCGCGCGGGCCGAGACGCACACCACCGCGCCGCCGCCGGCCGCCACCAGGTGCGGCAGCGCTGCCCGGGTGACCAGGTAGGTCGGCCGCAGGTTGGCCGTGAGCATCCGCTCGAACTCCTCGACGGGCGTCTCGTGCACCAGCCCGCCGCTGGCGTACCCGCCGACCAGGTTGACCACCGCCCGCAGCGGCGCCGCCGGTTCGCCGGCGGCGACCTCGACCGCCCGCGCCGCGCCGGCCGGATCGGTCAGGTCCGCGGCCAGCCGGACCGGCCCGTCCACCGCCGGCTCCGACCCGGGCCGGGCTTCCCGTTGCGGTACGACCACCCGCCAGCCGGCCGCGAGGAAGGTGGCCACGACCGCCCCGCCGAGCCCGCCCGTGCCTCCGGTCACCAGCACACTGCGATCCGCCATGCGCCCACGCTAGCGGCCGCTCGGCCCCCCGCCCGCCGCCGGCCCGCTGTTCGTGGCTCCGGCCTGGTCGCGGACCCTCCGGACGTCACGTCCGGGGGCCGGCGGGCTGCCCGCCCTGCCGGCGATGCGCTTCGACGCGCGGCGGCCGGGTCATCGGCTGCGCTGGCGGGTGTGCTCTGCTGAGAGCAGAGCGGCTTGGTGAAGCGCCCGCCGGCGGCGCAGCATCAGCGGATGCGGATCCTCGTTCTCGGTGGCACCCAGTTCCTCGGCCGGGCGCTGGCCCGCCTCGCCGTGGCGCAGGGCCACGACGTGACCTGCGCCGCCCGGGGCGTCTCCGGCGCGGCCCCCGCCGAGGCGCGGTTCGTGCCGGTCGACCGGGACGACCCGGACGGCCTGGCGCCGCTCGCCGGGGAGAGCTTCGACGCGGTGGTGGACGTGACCCGCCAGGTCAGTCATGCCCGGCACGCGCTGGCAGCACTGGCCGACAAGGTCGGTCACTGGTCGTTCGTGTCGACGATCTCGGTGTACGCCGACAACACCACCCCGGGGCAGAACGCGGCGGACGCGCCGGTGCTGGCACCCGCCCCGCCGGACGTGGACGGTCCGGTCGGCCCGGACCACCGCTGGTACGGCGAGTGCAAGGTGAGCATCGAGCGCCTGGTCCGGGAGCGGCTGGGCGAGGACGGCGCGTTCATCTGCCGAGCGGGGCTGATCGTGGGGGCGGAGGACCCGAGCGACCGTTTTCCGTACTGGGTGCGGCGGCTGGCCGCCGGTGGGGAGGTGCTCGCGCCCGGACGCCCGACCGACCGCGTGCAGTTCGTGGACGTGGCCGACCTGGCGGCCTGGCTGCTGCACGCCGGCAGCACCGGCCTCGCCGGCACCTACGACGGCACCGGTCCGGCGATGTCCCGGGCTGACCTGCTGGCCGGGGTGGCCGCCGGGCTGGGCGTCGCCGATCCCGCCCTCACCTGGGTCGACCAGGACTTCCTGCTGGCCCGCGACGTACGCGAGTGGTCGGGGGAGCGGGCGCTGCCGCTCTGGGTGCGGCTGCCGGAGTGGGGCGGCCTGATGGACCGGGACGCCCGACCCGCGCTCGACGCCGGACTGACGGTCCGTCCGCTGTCCGACACCGTTCGGGCCACGAGGGCCTGGATGGCAGCAGAACCGGCCGCCGTCCGGCAGGGCGGACTGGACCCGGCGGATGAGGCGGCGGTGCTGGCGGAGTGGCAGGCTGTACGGGACGGGTGATCCCCGGTCCACGGTACTTTTTCCCACCACGGCCAGTCATGGTTGACGCTCACGCCTCATGAAAGTAAGTTTCATCCGTGGCGAAGAGTCCGAAGATTTCCGCGAGTCACGAGCCCGGTGGGCTGATCGTCCACATCAGTGGCCTGCTGCCGTCGCTGTCGCCCGCCGAGCAGCGGGTCGCCCGGCTGGTCGTCGCCGACCCGGCTGCCGCCGCCCGTCGGACGATCACCGACCTCGCCACCGCAGCCGAGACGTCCGAGGCGACGGTCATCCGGTTCTGCCGGTCGGTGGGCATGGACGGCTACCCGCAGCTGCGCATCCGGCTCGCCGCCGAGGCCGCCCGCCGCGTCGAGCCGCCGGACGCCCGGGTGGTGGGCGGTGACATTCCGCCCGGCGCCGACCTCGCCCAGATCATCGCCACCATCGCGTTCAACGACGCCCGCGCCGTGGAGGAGACTGCCGAGCAGCTCGATCCGGCCGCCTGCGAGCAGGTGGTCGAGGCCATCGCCGGCGCCGGTCGGATCGACATCTACGGCGCCGGCGCCAGCGGGTTCGTGGCCTCCGACTTCCAGCAGAAGCTGCACCGCATCGGGCGGATCGCGTTCTACTTCCCGGACGTGCACACCGCGTTGACCTCGGCCGCCCTGCTGGGCCGGGGCGACGTGGCGATCGGCATCTCGCACACCGGAACCACCTCGGACGTCATCGAGGTCCTGGAGCAGGCCCGGACACGGGGGGCCGTCACCGTGGCGCTGACCAACTTCCCGCGCTCGCCGATCACCGAGGTGGCCGACTTCGTGCTGACCACCGCGGCCCGGGAGACCACGTACCGTTCCGGCGCGACGGCCAGCCGACTGGCCCAACTCACCGTGGTCGACTGCCTCTTCGTCGGAGTGGCCGCCCGCAACCGGTCCCGGGCGCGCAAGGCGCTCGAGGCGACCGCCGAAGCCGTCCTGTCGCACCGGGTGGGTGCGAACCGGAGGCGGGCATGACGGCCGGTGCGGTGGAGCCGGACGAGGACACGCCCGCACCGCC
>NZ_QGKR01000185.1 GCF_003172955.1 Micromonospora acroterricola
ACTATTTGTCGGCACGCCTCGGGGTGTGGCGCAGCTTGGTAGCGCGCTTCGTTCGGGACGAAGAGGTCGTCGGTTCGAATCCGGCCACCCCGACCAGAGGTAAGTGAAGGTCAAGGCCCCTCCACCGAGGGGCCTTGATTCGTTTCCGGTGCTGGCTGCTGCCCAGCCGGTGGACGCGAACGGCCCCGGCGACCGTGTGTCGCCGGGGCCGGTTCATCCGGTACGGGTCAGGA
The DNA here is from genome assembly GCF_003172955.1 of Micromonospora acroterricola. Classification (GTDB taxonomy): domain Bacteria; phylum Actinomycetota; class Actinomycetes; order Mycobacteriales; family Micromonosporaceae; genus Micromonospora; species Micromonospora acroterricola. Next base: position 234 of record NZ_QGKR01000185.1, read on the forward strand.
CTACACGGCCGGGGCGAGGCCGATGTCGACGTGGGTCTCCGCGGCGTCCTTCACCTCGACCACGGCGCTCCAGCCCCGGTTGTAGTAGCCGCCGGTGCTGCCGACGATGTCCGAATCGGTGGCGTTGTCGCCGACATCCGGGGTGGTGAAGCTGTACGGCACCCCGTCCTGCAGGTAGACGTTCGCCACGTAACGGCCGGGCTTGAGCCGCGTGAAGTAGGTGCCGTCGCGGTCGTTGATGTAACCCATCGGCACGTCCCAGCTCGGCTCGGTGCCCTCCAGCACGAACTCGATCTTGCCGACCTTCCCGTACGCGTTCGGTTCGTCCGCGTCGCGCTGGCCGTCGCGGTCGGTGTCGATCCAGGCGTGGCCGGTAATGATCCCCTGCGGGACGTAGGTGACGCTGTCGGTGGCGGTGTTGTTCTCCAGCGACACCTCGGGCGTGGACGCGGACGCCGTAGCGGTGAAGGTCAGCGGACCGTCGGGGGTTCCCGCGTTCGCCTTCAGCTTGAGCAGCAGCTGGCTGTTGGACGTGCCGATGTCCCAGTAGGGGCGGGTGCACTCGACGAAGCGGTCGTCCGCCGCGTCGTTGAGTCGGCAGGTCCAGTTGGCGTCACCGGGGTCGAGGGAGGTCGGCTCGACCGTCGCCGGGAGCGGCACCCGGACGGCGGTGTTCTCCGAAGGGGTGCCGCCCATGAGGTTGACGACGACGGACAGTTCGAACTCCTCGTTCGCCCGCAGCTCTTCGCGGGCGACCACATCGACCCCGTACAGCTCCAGGTCACCGGGGGGCGGCACGACGTAGGTGAAGGTGGTGGTGCCGCTGTTGTTCGCCAGCGACCGCTCGGGGGCCGAGGTCGACACGGAGGCCGTCACGGTCCTGGTGTCGCCCACCGTCCCGGCCGGGAAGTAGGGGTAGAAGTTCAGGTAGGCCATCCCGCCCGGCGCGATCTCCCGGTCGTTCTCACAGACCCAGGTGGAGGTGGAGAAGTCGCAGTTCCACGCCGGGTCCGTCGTCCAGGCGCCGGCGAAGGCGTCCGGCGGCATCTGGAAGGTGAAGCGGGCGCCGGGGGCCGGGGTGGTGCCGATGTTGGTCGCCCGGGCCTGGACAGAGCCGCGCCCCCCGTTGCCGCCCAGGTAGGAGATCTCGCCGCTGGCGAACTCGAACGAGAAGGCGAGGTCCGGCTTCGCGACGTACTCGATGTTCGCCGAGGCGGTGTTGTTCGTGGTGGACGCTTCGCGGCTCTGCGTGGAGGCCGTCGCCGTCACCGTCGTTTTCTGGCCGTCCGTGGCGGGCGGCAGGGTGACGCCCAGGACGAGAGCGGTGTCGGTGCCGGCCGCGAGGGTGCCGTACTTGCACTTTGCGGCCGCGGCGTCGCAGGTCCAGCCGCCGAGGGAGTCACCGACGTCGAGGGTGGCACCGGACGGCAGGCTCAGCTTCAGAATGGTGTCGGTGGCCGCGGCGCCCCCCGCGTTGCGTGCCGAAACGGTGAGGCGGACCCGGCCGCCGGCCGGTCCCACCTCGCCCGGATCAGAGGTGACGCCCACGACGACGTCAGCGGGATCCGGAGCGGCGGAGGCCGCGCCGGGGAGAGCTGCGAGCAGTGACGCGACGACAGCGGTCGCGAGGGACCCCGCCTTCAGCGTGCGGAGGGCCCTGGAATGCAGGTTCTGGTTGACCATAATTTCCCCGTCTGGTCGGGATGGGACATCGGCTGGAGACGCGCCGGAGGCGTCCACGGGCCGATCGGGATCTTGGATCCGTCGATCATTCAGGCGTCCCGGTACCCAGGAGCGTTACTCGGGGCAGCGTCGAGCCTGTTCCTGGCCGCGATCGCGGTCGCCTTCGTCAGCCCGCCGGTGGCACTGGCCCTCGTCGCCGCCGTCCCCGTCTACTACATCCTCGAACGCGACCGTTCGAGGCGCTGCCGGAGGAACGGCGCCCGCACCTGCACGCCGACCTGGTCGAGCTGGCCCGGACGCACAACCGCGCCACCGACGGCACGGTGCGGATCCCGGCGGAGTATCTGGAGGTGGTGGCGCGGCGAACGCCCGAGCCGGCATGACCCGGGGGAAGCCGTGGCCTCAGTCCTGCCGCTCGGTGCGCTCGATCTCGGTGAACGCCGCGGCCAGGTAGCCGTCGAGCGGTCGCCCGGCGGCCGACACCAGGTCGGCGACGAGCAGCGGGGCGTGCCGGGCCACCGCGGCCGGGCCCGGCGGGTTGTCGTCGTCGCCCGGGTCGTACACACCGAGCGCCCCGGCCAGCAGCACCAGCACCACGTGCGGGTCGACCGCGGGGAGCCAGTCGGCGGCTGAGCGAACGCAGCCCTCCAGCACCTGCCGGACGTCGTCGCCGTCCAACCCGTCCGGATGCGTCTCCTCCAGCAGCAGCCGGACCGCCACGCCGAGCACCAGGCCGGACCGGTCGGCGCCGGTGAGCCGTTCGACGGCCGCCTCGTACGCCACGGGGTCGCGCTCCTGAGCGGCGGCGACGGCCTCACCGGCGGCGAGGGCGATCTCACGGGCCGATGCGGGCAGATGTCGCCACGTCACGCTCACCTCGCCAGCATGGCAGAGCGCACCGACAGCCGACGGAGGCACCCGACCGGCGTGGGACCGGGCCGGAAACCCCCGGATCGTGTGCTCTGTCACGGATCTCTCGACGGGCCTGCTCGGGGCGCGGTAATCGGTTCGCCAATCGTCGTACCCGGCGAACAGAATGCCGGACATGCTGCGTCGCTCCCTCCCCCGCCGTTCGGAAGCTCGCCGGCTCCTCATCGGCACCCTGCTGTCGGCGGTCGGGCGCGGCCTGACCCTGCCGTTCCTGTTCATCTACCTGACCGACGTGCGCGGGCTCACCGACACCCGCGCCGGCCTGGTGATCGGCTGGTACGGCGCGGTCACCCTGGCCCTGTCGCCGCTGGGCGGGACGCTGATCGACCGGTTCGGGGCCCGCCGGGTGGTGGTGCCGTGCCTGCTGATCGAGGCGGTGGGCACCGGCTCGCTGGCGTTGGTCCACTCGAGCGGCTCGGCGCTGCTGGTGATGACGGTGGTCGCCATCGGCAGCTCGGCGATCTGGTCCGGGCAGAACACGATCCTCGCCTCGCTGACCGACGCCGACGAGCGGCAGCGCGTCTTCGGGCTGAACTTCGCCCTGCTCAATCTCGGCATCGGCATCGGCGGTATGACCTCCGGCGCCATCATCGACACCGCCCGGCCCGGCACCTTCCAGGTGATCTACGTGCTGGACGCGGTGAGCTACCTGATGCCAGCGCTGATCCTGCTCACCCTGCCGGGCGTCGGCCACCGTCTCGGCCGCCGTCCGACCGGCGACGAGCCGTCGCCCGGCGGCTACCTGACCGTCCTCCGCGACCGTCCGTTCCGCCGGCTGGTGATCTTCGGCCTGGTCCTCACCACCTGCGGGTACGCCCAGATCGAGGTGGGCTTCGCGGCGTACGCCGTGCGGGTCGCCGAGGTGAACCCCCGAGTGGTGGCCTGGGCGCTCGCGGCCAACACCGTGATGATCGTGCTCGCGCAGCTCCTGGTGATCCGCCGGATCGAGGGGCGCAGCCGCACCGGTGCGCTCATGCTGGTCGGCGCGGTGTTCGCCACCGCCTGGCTGGTCCTCGGGGTCGCCGGTCTGGTCAGCACCCGCAACGCCCTCGTGGCCGCCCTGTGCGTGGTGGCCTGCTCGGCGATCTTCGGCTTCGGCGAGACGATGCTGTCGCCGGTGATGCCGGCGCTGACGAACGCGCTGGCCACCGACGAGCTGCGCGGCCGGTACAACGCCATGAGTTCGATGATCTTCGGGATCAGCGGCGTGATCGGCCCGGTGACCGCCGGCCCCCTCATCGGTGCCGCCGACGGCATGGTCTGGGTGGCGGTGGTGGTCGGCGGCTGCCTGGTCGCCTCGCTGGTGGCGCTCTCCCTGCGCCGGCTGCTCACCCCCGCCCAGGACGGTCGGGTGACGACCGGCTCGACCTCCCCCGAGCCGGCACCCGCCGCCGCCTGAACGCGGCCCCGCGCCCGCGCCCGCGCCCGCGCCAAGATCGTGCTCGATCCTGGATGTAGTGGCCTCAGCGCGCCGGAAGGCCACTACATCCGTGTTCGAGCGTGACCATGGCACCGTCGCCGGCGCAGCGCGCCGGCGATCGTGTCGCGCTGCGGACGCCGGGGACGCGGCGGGCCCCGGAGCGGGTGCTCCGGGGCCCGGTCGTCGCGGGGTCGTCCGTCAGGCGGCGGGGACCTCGGCGGTGGTGCGGATGCGGTCCAGCGTCGGGGCGGAGACCGGCGACTCGGCGGTCAGGTACGCCACGAACGCGTCCAGGTCGATCATGCCGGTAACCAGGTTCGTGCCCGCGGTGAACGCGCTGAACCCGTCGCCGCCGCCGGCCAGGAAGTTGTTCACCGTCACCCGGTAGGTGGCAGCGTGGTCGACGGCGGTGCCACCGATGGTGAGGCTGCCCGGGACCACACGGGTGCCGGCGCAGGGGTTGGCGGCGGTGGCGCTGGTGCCGTTCAGGTCGACGACGTAGCGCAGGGTCGAGGACGGGTAGAGCGTCCGCCCGGTGACGAACTGCTGCTCCAGCACGCAGTAGAGCTGAGCGCCGGTCAGGTCGAGCGTCACCAGGTTGTTGGCGAACGGCTGCACCGTGAACGCCTCCCCGTAGGTGACGGGACCGGCGTCCAGGCCGGCCCGGACCCCGCCCGGATTCATGAGGGCGGCGACCGCGTTCTGCTCGTCGTCGGTGGCGGCCAGCTGGGCGTCGGCGATCAGGTTGCCCAGCGGCGACTCGCCGCACGAATTCGGCACCTGGACCGAGCAGGTGCCGAGCAGGTTCTCCTGCGACGTCCCGATGGCGGTGCTGGTCACGCCGACCTGGCGGTCGGCGACCGGGCCGAGCACCTTCTTGTAGCGGTCGACCAGCTCGGTCTGCTTCGGGTCCTTGGCGACGTCCCGGGTGACCACGACGTTCTCGGCGGCGGCGGAGAGCACGTCGCCGGTCCGACGATCGATCTTGAGGTCGATGTCGGTGACCAGGCGACCGAACGAGCTGGCGCTGGTGACCAGCTTGCCGTTGATGTCGCAGTTGTACGCCTGGTGGGTGTGCCCGCTGACCACCACGTCGATCGACGGGTCCATCCGGTTGGCGATGTCCACGATGGGGCCGGTCATGCCGACGCAGTCGTTGATGCCGCCGGTGGCGGCCTGTGCGCCGCCCTCGTGCAGCAGGACGACGATCGTCTCCACACCCTTGCGCCGCAGCTCACGGGCGTACCGGTTGGCGGTCACCGCCTCATCGGCGAAGGTGAGGCCGGCGACGCCCTGCTGGCTGACGATCTGCGGGGTGCCCTCCAGGGTCATGCCGATGAACCCGACCTTGACGCCCTGCACCTTGTGGATCGCGTACGGGGGCAGCAGCGGACGACCGGTCTCGGTCTTGAACGCGTTCGCGGAGAGGTACTGGAAGCCGGCGCCCCGGTACGGGGTGCCGTCGGCGCAGCCGTCCACCGGGTGGCAGCCGCCGTTCTGGATCCGCAGCAGCTCGGCGGCGCCCTCGTCGAACTCGTGGTTGCCGACGCTGGCGTAGTCCAGGCCGGCCATGCTCAGTGCCTCGATGGTGGGCTCGTCGTGGAACGCCGCCGAGAGCAGCGGGGACGCGCCGATCAGGTCGCCGGCGGCGACGGTGATGGTGTTCTTCTTCTTGGCGGCGGCGCGCAGCTCGGCCAGGTGGGTGGCCAGGTATTCGACGCCGCCCGCGGTCTGCCCGGCGATGGTGGCGCTGGACCCGGTCGGCGGTTCGAGGTTGCCGTGGAAGTCGTTGAGGGCCAGCAGGGTGACGTCGACCGGCTTCGGTCCCGCCTCGGCCTGCTCGGGGGTGGCGGCCAGCGCGCCGAGCGCGGCCACTGCGAGTGCGGTCAGGCCGATGCCGGCCCGACGCATCCCGGGGATGGACATGGAACTCCTCGTGAGAATCGGCGCGTGCGGTGCCCGGACTGTGGGTCGACCGGGCCGCCGACCGACGCCGTCGGAAGTGTCGATCGCGGATGCCGGCGGTTGGGGAACGCCGCCCGCCCGGACAGCTTCTCATCCGCACGCCGACGGGTCGAGCCGGACAGCACATGAGAGCTGCGGATACGCCGGGCGGCTCGGGATCGGCGGCCGGACGGGCCGACGGGTCCGGCGGTCCGGCGGACAGCGTCGGAGCCGGGGTCCAGAGAGGACGGGTCCGGTAGCGCGGCCGGAGGCGGCATCGCGAGCGGAACGGTTCCAGCGGGCGGAGCGGGTGCGATCGGCGCGCCTCCGGCGGTCAGCCGGCGGCGAGCGCCTCGGTGACCAGCGCCGCGAGGGCGTCGGGCGGCCAGCCGTCCGTGACTCCGGGCCGCTGGGCCAGGTAGCCGGCGATCCGTTCCGCGGGCCAGCCGTGCGACTCGCGCAGTCCGCGGGCGATCATGCTGAGGTAGGTCGGCGCCGGCGGCCGGCAGTGGACGGCGGACGCCGGCTCCGGGGCGGTGAAGGTGAGCATCGGGATTCCGGTGCGATGGCCGGGGCAGACCAACGTCTCGTAGCGCCCCGGGCCGAGCGTGGCCCGGCCGTCGGCGACGGCCGCGTCGATCGCCGCGCCAGTGGCCCGGATCAGGTCGGCGGTGTGGCCCGGTGGCCGGTACATCTCCTGCGCCGCGATGTCGGTGAACTGCTCGAGGGTGACCAGGTAGGCCCGGGCCGCGGCCACGCCCGGCAGCTGCGGGTCGTAGAACGCCATCCCGCCGGTCCAGGCACCGGACTCACCGGCGAAGTAGATCCCGCCGGGCAGCGACACCGGCGCCGACCGGCTCGGCGGGCGGCGATCGCGGCAGCCCGGGTACGTCCGCCGCCCGCCGGGCGGGCAGCCACCGCCGATGTACCAGGCCAACCGGGCGGCGTGCATGTTCGAGCCGTACGCGACGTACCAGACCAGCCGCTCCTCGGCGCCGACCACGAGGGGCGTCCTCAGAAGCCGCAGGTCTGGCCGGCGGAGTGGCTGACCTGCACCGTGTGCGTCACGCAGCCGCCCGGCTCGACCGCGTGCAGCAGGAAGGCGGTCGGCTCGTCGACCCAGCCGATCAGCTCGTCGGCGCTCCTGGTGAGCGTGCTCTGCCGCCAGGTGCTGGGCGCCACCGTGAGCACCGTGCCCGCGTACCCCGTGGTGACGGGGCGGTGCAGGTGCCCGGCGGCGACCCGCACGACGTGCCGGTGCCGGCCGATCACCTCGGCGAGCGCGTCCCCGTCGGCGAGCCGGATGGCGTCGGCCGCCGGGATGCCGACCGCGACCGGCGGGTGGTGCAGGCAGACCACCGCGGGCACCTCGGGCCGCCCGGCCAGCACCCCGTCGAGCCAGCCGAGCTGCTCCTCGCCGAGCTGCCCGCCGTCACTGCCGGGAATGAGCGAGTCGAGCACCACGACGGTCGCCGCCTCGTGGTCGACGTGGTAGTAGGCGGAGAACCCGCCGCCGAGCCAGGGCGTGCCGCCGAATGCGTCGAGCAGCGACTCCCGGTCGTCGTGGTTGCCGGTGACCAGGTGCACCGGCAGCGGGAACCGACCGATCAGCTCGCGGAGCGCCGCGTACTCGTCGGGTCGACCGTGGTCGACCAGATCACCGGTGATCACCACGCAGTCCGGTCGGGGTCGCAGCGCCAGCACCCGGCCGAGGGCCTGGTGCAGCCCGGCGGCCGGTTCGGCGGCGAGCAGGCCGGTGGTCAGGTGGGGGTCACTGAGCTGGGCGATGAGCATGGGCTCGCCTCCTCGGCGCCGGGAACTCCACGCTATCGCCGCCGGGCACCATCGGGGGCCCGCGTCCACAGGCTGCGTCCACAGCCTGTGGATGGCACATGTGTACGAAGCCCGGTGGCTTCCGGCCGCGCGTGAGTACGCTTGATCGAGCGGCTCGGCGCCGGCCAGCCCCTTCCCCCTACCTGGAACGACGTGCGAGTGGATCATCAGCGAGTCATCCGTGACGCCACCGTCCGGCTGCCGATGGCGTCGAGCGCGCAAGAGGCCTGCCGGTGGATGGTCACCACGCTGTCCCGCCACACCCCGGCGACCATCTCCGTGCTGCTCCAGGTCCACGACCGGCTGCGCTGCGTCGCGGCGACCGGCGCCTGGCAGGTCTTCGCCACCGTTCCGCCGGGGACCGGGATCGTCAGCCGGGTGTACGCGACCGGCACCCCCGCCGTCGTCCCGGACGTCGCCGCCGACCCCGACTACCTACCGGTACGCCCGGACGTGACCGCGGAGCTGTGCGTGCCGGTGCCGGACCCATCGGGCCGGGCGATCGGCGTGCTCGACCTCCAGTGGAGCGAACCGGTCGACCTGGAGCCGTGGCGGGAGACCGCGCAGAGGCTGGCCGCCCTGCTCGGCGCGCGGATCGTCGCCCTCGGTGGCACGCCGGCCGAGAGCCGAAGCGAGAAGCTGCTCCGGCACGCCGCCGCCCTCTCGTCCGCGCCGACCGAATGGGACCTGATGGGCGCGGCGAGCTGCGCCGCCCGGGAGGTGAGCACCCTCTCCACGGCGGTGCTGCTCATCGCCGGTCCCGAGGGCGCCCTGCTCGGGCCGTCGCCGCTGGCCCCGAACGAGCTGGAGACCCGGATCCGGGCCGAACTGACCAGGGCCGGCCCGGCCGCGCTCGGTCGGATCGTCGACCGGGCGCACCGGTACGGCGCCGGGTACACGCTGGGCGAGGCGGGGCAGCCACCGACCGAGGACTACCGGCCGCTGACCCGCGCCGGGGTGCGCACCCTGGTCGCCGTACCCGTCGGGCCGGCGGACGCCGGCGGGGTGCTGCTGGTCGCCGACGAGCGGCTGCTGCGCCCCGACCCGACCACGGTCAGCCTGATGGAGCTGCTCGCCGGGCAGGCCTGGACCAGCCTGGACCGGCTGCGCACGCTGGCCCGGTTGCGGGAGCAGGCCAGCTCGGACCCGCTGACCGGGCTGGGGCACACCGGCCCGTTCGGGCAGCGGATCGCGGCGGCCACCCCGGGGCGTACGGCCCTGCTCGCGATCGACGTGGACGGCTTCAAGACCGTCAACGACACGTACGGGCACCAGGCCGGCGATCAGGTGCTGGTCGGGCTGGCCCGGGCGCTGGAGGGGGCGCTGCGGCACGGCGACGAGCTGTACCGGATCGGCGGTGACGAGTTCGTGGCGGTGATCGAGGTGAGCCGCCCGGAGGAGGCGGTCCGGATCGCCGAGCGGTTGACCGAGGCGGCCCGACGCATCGGCCGCACGATCAGCGTGGGCGTGGCGCTGCCCCGCCCCGGCGAGTCCCCCGATCGCACCCTCCGCCGCGCCGACCAGGCCCTCTACGCGGTGAAACGCCAGGGCCGGGACGGCGTCCACCTGTCCGCCGCCTGACCCCCCGGGTTACGGGGTCAGGTCCTTGGCCAGGAGTTCGGCGATCTGGGCCGTGTTGAGGGCGGCGCCCTTGCGGAGGTTGTCGCCGGTGATGAAGAGGTCGAGGGCGCGCGGGTCGTCCAGGGCGCGGCGGATCCGGCCGACCCAGGAGGGGTCGGTGCCGACGGCGTCGATCGGCATCGGGAACTCTCCCGAGGCGGGATCGTCGACCAGGATCACGCCGGGGGCGTTGCGCAGTGCCTCGCGGGCGCCCTCGGCGTCCACCTCGGTGGCGAAGACCGCGTGGACGGCCACCGAGTGGCCGGTCACCACCGGCACCCGGACGCAGGTGGCGGAGACCTTGAGGTCGGGCAGGCCGAGGATCTTGCGCGACTCGTTGCGGACCTTCATCTCCTCGGACGACCAGCCGCCGTCGGCCAGCGAGCCCGCCCAGGGCACCACGTTCAGCGCCAGTGGCGCCGGGAACGGGCCCACGTCGTCGCCGACCGCCTGCCGTACGTCGCCGGTGCGGGATCCGAGCGAGCGATCCCCGGCGACCTTGACGAGCTGGTCGTGCAGGATGTCGACGCCGGCCTGACCGGACCCGGAGACCGCCTGGTAGGAGGCGAGCACCAGCTCCCGCAGGCCGTACTCGCGGTGCAGCGGGGCGACCGCCACGATCATCGCGAGGGTGGTGCAGTTGGCGTTGGCGATGATGCCCCGGGGCCGGTTGCGGACCTGCTCCGGGTTGATCTCCGGAACCACCAGCGGGACGTCCCGGTCCATCCGGAACGCGCCGGAGTTGTCCACCACGATCGCGCCACGGGCGACGGCCACCGGCGCCCACTCGGCGGAGACCTCGTCGGGTACGTCGAACATCGCCACGTCGACGCCGTCGAACGCCTCGGGGGTCAGTGCCTGGACGACGAGGTCCTCACCCCGGCAGCGCACCTTCCGCCCGACCGAGCGCTCGGAGGCGAGCAGCCGGATCTCACCCCAGACGTTGCGACGCCCGGTGAGCAGCTCGCACATGACGGTGCCGACGGCACCGGTCGCTCCGACCACGGCGAGGGTGGGCAGCGCCGTCATCGGCGCTACCTACCCGTCCCCGCGTAGACCACGGCTTCGGTGTCGCCGCCCAGCTCGAACGCGTCGTGAATCGCGCCGACGGCGGCGTCGAGGTCGGTGTCCCGGCAGACCACGGAGACCCGGATCTCGGAGGTGGAGATCATCTCGATGTTGACCCCGGCCGCGCCGAGCGCGGCGAAGAAGCCGGCGGCCACGCCGGGGTGCGAGCGCATGCCGGCGCCGATCAGCGAGACCTTGCCGACGTGGTCGTCGTAGAGCAGGCCCTTGAACTTGACCGACTCCTGGATCTTGCTGAGCGCGGCCATCGCGGTGGGGCCGTCGGTCTTGGGCAGGGTGAACGAGATGTCCGTCCGGCCGGTGCCCTCGGTGGAGACGTTCTGCACGATCATGTCAATGTTGATCTCGGCACCGGCCACGGTGTCGAAGATCCGCGCGGCGGCACCCGGCTCGTCGGGCACCCCGACGATCGTGATCTTGGCCTCGCTACGGTCGTGCGCGACCCCGGTGATCAGTGCCTGCTCCACGGAAAGGTCCTCCATCGATCCGGTGACCATCGTGCCGGTGTTGGTCGAGTATGACGAACGGACGTGGATCGGCAACCCCGCCCGCCGGGCGTATTCCACGCTACGCAGGTGCAGAACCTTCGCGCCGCACGCGGCCAGCTCCAGCATCTCCTCGTAGGTGATCTGCCGGATGTGCCGCGCGTTGGGAACGATCCGCGGGTCGGCGGTGAAGATGCCGTCGACGTCGGTGTAGATCTCGCAGACGTCGGCGTGCAGTGCGGCGGCGAGCGCCACGGCCGTGGTGTCGGAGCCGCCCCGGCCCAGCGTGGTGACGTCCTTGGTGTCCTGCGAGACGCCCTGGAAGCCGGCGACGATGACCACCGAGCCCTCGTCGAGCGCGCCCTTGAGCCGCCCCGGGGTGACGTCGATGATCCGCGCGCGGCCGTGCACCGAGGTGGTGATCACCCCGGCCTGCGAGCCGGTGAACGAGCGGGCCTCGTACCCCAGGTTGTGGATGGCCATGGCCAGCAGGGCCATCGAGATCCGCTCCCCCGCGGTGAGCAGCATGTCCAGCTCGCGGCCCGGCGGCAGCGGGCTGACCTGGTTGGCCAGGTCGAGCAGCTCGTCGGTGGTGTCCCCCATCGCAGAGACCACCACCACCACGTCGTCGCCGGCCTTGCGGGCGGCGACGATGCGCTCTGCCACCCGCTTGATCCGCTCGGCATTGGCGACGGAGGACCCGCCGTACTTCTGCACCACGAGTGCCACGACGGTGCACTCCCTCCCAGCGACCCTGAGCGTGCCGACGCCGCCGGAACCGGGGCCGGCGGCGCGTGTCAGACCCCTTGAGGGTATCGGGCGGCCGGCGGCGCCGGGCCGGGTGATCCCACCATCCGGCCCGACCGGGCCGGGGCCAGCGCGGGAGCGGCCGGCGCGCCGGTCGACCGGTACGCCGGGACGGCCCGACCCGACACGCCGGAGCGGGCCGGGTACGTGGCGGTCCCCACCTGTCGCCCGCACCCACCAGAATGGGCCGGTGCCCGTCCTCATCCACCCGGCCGGCCGCGTGGCCGGGCCGCTCGTGCTCGCCCTGTCGGCGCTCCTGGTCGCCTGCACCAGCGAGCAGCCCTCACCCCCGCCGCCGACCAGCCCCGGCCCGGTGGAGGTGGACGCCGCCCGCGACGAGCTGGCCGCGCTGGCCGCGGCCGCCCAGGATCGCCACCTGGTGGCGCAGTACGCGTTCAGCCGGCCCGGTCAACCCGACCGCACCATCCTGTTCACCAGCGCGAACGACGGCAGCTGGCGGGTCGACGTGCCGGGTGGCGCGTTGGGCGGCACGGCCGACGTGTCGCTGGCCGCCACCGCCGACGGGCTGTTCCAGTGCGCCCTGCCGTCGGCGGGTCGGCCGGAGCCGGCGCGCTGCGTACGCCTCGGCGAGCGCGACGACGCGCTCCCGCGCCGGCTGGACCCCCGGGTCCAGCACCCGCTCACGGACTGGCTGGACGTGCTCACCGACCGGCGGGCCCCGCTGGCGGTCGCCCCGGCCGCCACGCCCCAGGGCCTCACCGGCACCTGCTACTCGGTGGACTCCACCTCCGCCTCGCTCAACGCCCCGCTGGACGTCGGCATCTACTGCTACGACCGGGACGGCACGCCGACCGGGGCCCGGACGACGACCGGGACGCTGAGGCTCGCCGCTCCGCCCGGTCCGGCGCCGGCCAGCGTGCAGCTCGCCGGCCCGGTGGTGGTGGACGAGGAGCCGCTCGGCACGGCAGCCCCGCCGACACCCGACCCCTCCAGCAGCCCGAGCGCGGGAACGCCCTGATCTTTATCCCGTTACGGGTGCTCTTGCCCACATTTACCGACCCGGGCCTGAGGGGCGAATCACCCATACAGGACGATCCTCGTATGGCCGACCTCACCCCGCTGCTCGCCTACCGCTGGAGCCCACTGGCATTCGACCCGACCGAGGAACTCGGCGCGGCGGAGGCGGCCTCACTGCTGGAGGCGGCCCGCTGGGCACCCTCGCTGGGCAACCGCCAGCCGTGGCGGTTCACCCTCGGTCACCGCAACGACGAGACGTGGAAGCGGATCCTGGTCAACCTGACCGAGCGCGACCAGCGCTGGGCCCACCGTGCCGCCGCGCTGCTCCTCGCCGCGCACGTCGACGGCGACACCGCGGCCGACTCCGTACCGTCGGACGGGGCCGCGTACGACCTGGGGCAGGCGGTCGCCCACCTCACCGTGCAGGCCACCGCGCTCGGCCTGCACGTACGCCAGGTGCTGGCGGTGAACCGCGCCGGACTAGCCGCCGACCTGCAGCTACCGTCCGACGTGCGGCCGTACGCGGTGGTCGCCGTCGGGCAGCTCGGCGACCCGCTCAGCCTCCCGGCGGACCTGGTCGCCGAGGAGACCGGCCTGCGCCGTCGCCGGCCCCTCGCCGACCTGCTGCTCGACTGAGGCGCCTCTGAGCCGGCGAGCGCTCGTGCCGGTGAACTCCGTCCCAGAGTCCGGACCGACCTTCCCAGACCCGATCCCATCACGTAGTGTCACGCTGTCATGTGGCAGGCGCACCTCCTCCTTGGTCGCCGCGACGAGGCCTGACGGCCGGCACCTCGTCGCGGAGTCGGACCGCGCCGCCCATCAGCACCGCAGCACACCTCGGCCCGCCGGGCAACGACGCCCCGGCAGCGACGCCGACTCCGTCCGATTGCTGAACGCCACGTGACCACGGGAGCACTCCGCCATGGCTCAACCAGCCGGCACCACCGACGCTGAGACCGATCCGATCGCCCGGCAGCGCCCCAGCCGGATGCCGTACCACCGGTACCAGCCCTACCGCGAACAGTTCCGGGTCGACCTGCCCGACCGCACCTGGCCCACCCGGCACGTCGACGCCGCCCCGCGCTGGTGTGCGGTGGACCTGCGGGACGGCAACCAGGCGCTGATCGACCCGATGTCCCCCGAGCGCAAGCGCCGGATGTTCCAGCTGCTGGTCCAGATGGGCTACAAGGAGATCGAGGTCGGCTTCCCGTCGGCCAGCCAGACCGACTTCGACTTCGTCCGGCAGCTGATCGAGCAGGACATGATCCCGGACGACGTCACCATCCAGGTGCTCACCCAGTGCCGGGAGCACCTGATCGAGCGGACGTTCGAGTCGCTGCAGGGCGCGAAGCGGGCGATCGTGCACTTCTACAACTCGACCTCCACCCTCCAGCGTCGGGTGGTCTTCGGCCTGGACAGGGACGGCATCGCCGACATCGCCACCACGGGCGCGCGGCTCTGCCAGAAGTACGCCGAGATCCACACCCCGGACACCGACATCTACTACGAGTACTCGCCGGAGTCGTACACGGGCACCGAGCTGGAGTACGCGCTGGAGGTCTGCTCCCGGGTGATCGATGTGATCGACCCGACCCCCGACCGGCCGCTGATCATCAACCTGCCGGCCACCGTCGAGATGGCCACGCCGAACGTGTACGCCGACTCGATCGAGTGGATGCACCGGCACCTGCCGCGCCGCGACAGTCTGGTGCTGAGCCTGCACCCGCACAACGACCGGGGCACCGGGGTCGCCGCCGCCGAGCTGGGCCTGCTCGCCGGCGCGGACCGGATCGAGGGCTGCCTGTTCGGCAACGGCGAACGCACCGGCAACGTCGACCTGGTGACGCTGGGCCTCAACCTCTTCTCGCAGGGCATCGACCCGATGATCGACTTCTCGAACATCGACGAGGTCCGCCGGGCCGTCGAGTACTGCAACCAGCTGCCCGTGCACGAACGTCACCCGTACGCCGGTGACCTGGTCTACACCGCCTTCTCCGGCTCGCACCAGGACGCCATCAAGAAGGGCTTCGACGCCCTCGCCGCCGACGCGACCGCTGCCGGCGTCCCGATGGACGAGCACGTCTGGGCGGTGCCCTACCTGCCGATCGACCCGAAGGACCTGGGCCGCACCTACGAGGCCGTCATCCGGGTCAACTCGCAGTCCGGCAAGGGTGGCATCGCGTACATCATGAAGAGCGAACACCAGCTGGACCTGCCCCGGCGGCTCCAGATCGAGTTCTCCGGCGTGGTGCAGCAGGTCACCGACCACGACGGCGGCGAGGTCGACCCGGCCGCCATGTGGGAGATCTTCGCGACGCACTACCTGCTCGACCACCAGCCCGACCCGGCTGTCCGGCTGACCGGCTACACGATCGGCACCACCGACGGCAAGGTCGAGATCGAGGCCCAGGTCGGGGTGGGCGCAGAGCAGCGGTCCCTCACCGCGGTCGGCAACGGCCCGATCGACGCGTACGTCAACGCGCTCCAGTCCGTCGGGGTGGGCGTCCGCGTGCTCGACTACCACGAGCACGCGCTCTCCTCCGGCGGGGACGCGCAGGCTGCCGCGTACGTGGAGTGCGACGTGGACGGTCGGACGGTCTGGGGCGTCGGCACCGACGCCAACATCGTCACCGCCTCCATCAAGGCGGTCACCAGCGCCGTCAACCGCGCCCGGAGCTGATCGCACGGAAGGACGGGCCCCCTGTCGACGCCCCGCGTCGACAGGGGGCCCTCCTCAGTGCGGGGGCGTCGCGGCGGGCAGCGAGTGGCAGGGCTGGGACGCCGGCGACGGCCGGTGCGGCCGGTGGACCAGGACGAGGGCCAGCGCCGCGCCGGCCAGCAGCAGGCCCGCGCACCAGACCATCGACCCCCGGAACGCGTCCGTCAGCTCCGCCTTCTGCTCGTACCCACCGCCGGAGAGGCCGACGAGCAGCGGCAGCGCGGCCACCGCGAGCAGGCCGCCGGCCCGGGACGCGGCGTTGTTGAACCCGCTGGCCACCCCGGAGAACCGGTCCTCCACCGCCGCCAGCACCGACGCGGTCAGCGGCGCCACCACCAGGGTCAGCCCGAGGCCGAAGAGCAGCACCCCGGGCAGCACGTCCCGCCAGTACGACGCGCCCGGTCCCACGCCGCGCAGCAGCAGCAGACCGGCGGCGGCCACCACCGGGCCGACGGCCAGCGGCAGCCGCGGGCCGATCCGCGCCGACAGCGCGCCCGCCCGAGCCGACCCCACCAGCAGCAGCACCGTCATCGGCAGCAGCGCGATGCCGGTGCGGAAGGCCGACCACTCCACCACGTTCTGCAGGTAGACGGCGAAGAAGAACGTGAAGCCGCCGAGCGCCGCGTAGACCACCACGGTGAAGACGTTCAGCACCGAGAAGAGCCGGCTGCGGAACAGCCCGGTGGGCAGCATCGCGGTGTCCCCGCGCCGCCGTTCCAGCAGCACGAACGCCACCGCGGCCAGCACCCCGACCAGTGCCGCGACGAGCACCGGGGCCGAGTCGAAGCCGCGCGCCGGCGCGTCGATCAGGGCGTACGTGACGCCGGCGAGCGCGAGCGCGCCGAGCAGCGAGCCGGCGATGTCGAACCGCCGCCGGGTCCGGCCCGGCCCCTCGGTCCGGGAGGCGTTCTCGTCGCGGCTCTCCGGCACCCAGCGCAGGGCGGCCAGGAGCACCAGCACGGCGACCGGCAGGTTGAGGAAGAAGATCCACCGCCAGGACAGCGCGTCGATCAACCAACCGCCGATGAACGGACCCAGCGCGGTGGACACCCCGGACAGCCCCGCCCAGGCGCCGATCGCCCGGCCGCGGTCGTCCGGGTGGAAGCTGGCCTGGAGCACCGACAGCGACCCCGGGGTGAGCAGCGCGCCGCCGGCGCCCTGGAGGAACCGGGCCGCGATCAGCCAACCGGTGCCCTGGGCCAGCCCGCACAGCACCGAGGCGGCGGTGAACCAGACCACCCCGATCATGAACACCCGCCGCCGGCCGAAGCGATCCCCGAGCGCTCCGCCGAGCAGCACGAACGCGGCCAGCATCAGCAGGTACCCGTTGACGGTCCACTGGAGATCGGCCACGTTGGCGCCGAGGTCCTGGCCGAGCTTCGGCAACGCCACGTTGACGACCGTGCTGTCCAGGAAGACCATGCCGGAGGCGAGCACCGCGGCGAGCAGGGTCCCCCGGCCGGCGGCGGTGCCCATCCGCAGTGCGGGCGCCGGTACGGGTGCGGTCATCCCACCAATCTGCCTTGCAGCATGTGGGAGACGCCACGAAACGCCGAAACCATGCCCGGGTACTGTGCGCAATCGCCGGGAGACCGCAAGCTGGAGAGGTGTCGTCTGTGCGTACCAGATCAGGATCGCGCGCGGCGGTGGCCGCGCTCGCCGCGGCGCTGGCGCTCGGCGTGGCCGGTTGCGTCCCCTCGGATGAGCCGGACACCCCGCCTCCGAGCGGCGGCGGCAACGCCGCCGAGCAGCTGGGTCAGCTGACCGTCGCCAGCGCCGGCTCGATGAAGGGCTACAGCCGGGAGCACTTCCCACACTGGCGCAACACCGGCAAGAACTGCGACGTGCGGGACACCATCCTCCAGCGCGACGGCAAGGACGTGAAGCTCTCCGGCTGCAACGTGGTCGGCGGTCGCTGGGAGAGCGTGTACGACGGTCGCAGCGCCACCGATCCCTCCGACGTGGACATCGACCACATGGTGCCGTTGGCCAACGCGTGGCGCTCCGGCGCCGACGAGTGGGACGACGCGAAGCGTGGCGATTTCGCCAACGACACCACCCGGCCGCAGCTCATCGCGGTTTCCGCCACGTCCAACCGGGCAAAGGGTGACCAGGACCCGTCCCAGTGGAAACCGGCGAACCGGTCGTACTGGTGCCAATACGCCGAGAACTGGGTCACGGTCAAGCACCACTGGCGGCTGACGGTGACGAGCGCCGAGAAGGCCGCCCTGACCGACATGTTGGAGGGCTGCACATGGGCGAACAAGCCGTGACAGGCGCCGGGGCGACCCCCGCTCCGGAGCAGACGCCGGACGCGGGCGGCGACGACGCGGCGGCGGCGACCGGCAGCGGGCCGGCGGGGCCGGCGACCGCGGGCATGACCGTGGACGGCAGCACCGGCGTCGCCGGCACGGTGCCGGGAGCCGGGATGAGCGCGGACGGCCCCAACCCGCCGGACACCGCGACGCCGGGCGCCGGCATGGACGCGGACGCGGCCAGCGGCGCCACCCGCACCGCGGACATCGTTCCGGGGCCGGGCGGGGTGATGACGGACGAGGTGGGCGTGGTGACCGGGGAGTTGACCCTGCGCACCAGCTACGCCGACGGCCGGGTCACCCTGGGCGTGCAGTACAGGGACGCGGACGAGTGGTACAGGGTGACCGGTGGTTCGGTGCCGCTGCCGGACCCGTCCGGTCTGGACGCGGTGCACGGCGTCGCGGTGGCCCTGCTGCACCGCCCGGAGGGCTGAGCCGCACGCCGTTGTGGAGACGTACCGCCCGGGGGCCGTCCTGTGACAGGACGGCCCCCGGCGGCGTCACGGGGTCGGGATCAGCTCGCCCGGCGGGTCGACCGGGCCGGTGCCCTCGGTCGGGCGGACCAGCTCCACCTCGACCTCGTGCGGGCGGATCCGGCCGGCGGCGATGTCCTCGGCGAAGTGGCAGGCCACCCGGTGCCCGCCGACCACGTCGCGCAACGCCGGCCGCTCGTCGGCGCAGCGGGTCGGCTGCGCCCACGGGCACCGGGTGTGGAACCGGCAGCCCGACGGCGGGTTGGTCGGCGAGGGCAGGTCGCCGGCGAGCAGGATCCGTTCCCGGCGATCCTCCACCAGCGGGTCCGGCACCGGCACCGCGGACATCAGGGCCCGGGTGTACGGGTGCATCGGCTCGCGGTACAGGTCGTCGCTGGACGCCTCCTCCACCAGCCCGCCCAGGTACATCACGCCCACGGTGTCGGCGATGTGCCGGACCACCGCCAGGTCGTGCGCGATGATCAGGTACGTCAGGCCGCGCTCGTTCTGCAGGTCCTCCAGCAGGTTGAGCACCTGGGCCTGGATCGACACGTCCAGCGCGGAGACCGGCTCGTCGGCGACGATCAGCTCCGGGTTGAGCACCAGCGCCCGGGCGATGCCGATCCGCTGGCGCTGGCCGCCGGAGAACTCGTGCGGGTACTTGCTCAGCGCCGAGGCGGGCAGGCCGACCGCCTCGAGCGTCTCTCGCAACCGCCGGTTGGTTTCGTCCTTCTCGCCGGCCAGCCCGTGCGCCTTGAGACCCTCCATCAACAGCGACTCCACCGACTGCCGGGGGTCGAGGCTGGAGAGCGGGTCCTGGAAGATCATCTGCATCCGGCGACGGGCCTGCCGCATCGCCTCGCCCTTGAGCGAGCGAACGTCGGTGCCGTCGAAAATGATCTCGCCGTCGGTCGGTTCGACGAGCCGGAGCAGGCCACGGCCCAGCGTCGACTTGCCGCAGCCCGACTCGCCGACCAGGCCGTACGTCTCCCCCTTCCGGATGCTCAGCGACACGCCGTCCACCGCGTAGACGTACCCGACGGTGCGGTCGAAGAGGAGGCCACTCTTGATCGGGAAGTGGACCTTGATGTCGCGCAGTTCGACCAGAGGTCCGGTCTGTTCGGTCACAGGACCGCCACCTCCTCGGAGACGGGGTTGTTGCAGCGGAGATCGCCACCGGTGGCGGTGGGTTCGAGCGGGGGAGGCCCTTCCAGGCACGCGTCCACGACGTTGTCGCAACGCGGCGCGAACGCGCACCCCACGGCCCACGGGATGTTGTCGGAGACCGACCCGCGGATCGCGTGCAGCCGCTCGCCCCGCGGTGAGTCGAGCCGGGGCACCGAGCTGAGCAGCCCGTGCGTGTACGGGTGCCGGGCGTGCGCGAACAGCTCGTGCCGACGTGCCCGCTCGACCACCCTGCCGCCGTAGAGCACGTTGACCGTGTCGCAGAGGCCGGCCACCACGCCCAGGTCGTGCGTGATCATGACGAGCGCGGTGCCGGTGTCGTCGACCAACTGCTTGAGCAGCGTGAGGATCTGCGCCTGGATGGTCACGTCGAGCGCGGTGGTCGGCTCGTCGGCGATCAGCAGCCGAGGCTTGCAGGCCAGCGCGATGGCGATCAGCGCGCGCTGGCGCATCCCGCCGGAGATCTGGTGCGGGTACTCCGAGAGCCGCCGCTGCGGATCGGGGATCCCGACCGCGTCGAGCAGATCCCGGGCCTCGCGCAGGGCCTGCCTGCGGTCCCGGCCCTGGTGACGCTCCAGCACCTCGGCGACCTGGACCCCGATCGGGATGACCGGGTTCAGGGAGGAGAGCGGGTCCTGGAAGATCATGCTGATCTCCCGGCCCCGCCGGTCGCGCATGTCGTCCGGCCGCAGCTTCAGCAGATCGGTGCCCTCGAAGAGCACCTCCCCGCTGACCTTGTTGCCCCGCTTGGGCAGCAGGCCCATGATGGCCAGGCTGGTCACGCTCTTGCCACAGCCGGACTCGCCAACCAGGCCGACGGTCTGCCCCGGCTCCACGGTGAAGCTGACCTTGTCGACGGCGGTGAAGGGCTGCTCACCGCGTCGCTGGAACACCACGCTCAGGTCACGGACGTCGAGCAGGCTCATCGGGTCACTTCCTCTCGCCGGCGGGTGCCGGCCGTGCTGGTCACTCGCACCGCCATCACCGCCGGTTCTTCGGGTCGATCGCCTCGCGCATCGCCTCACCCAGCAGGGTGAAGCCGAGCGCGACCACGATGATCGCGAGCGCCGGGTAGTAGGCCAGCTCCGGGCGGACCTCGAAGTAGCGCTGGCCGTCCACGCCGAGCATCAGGCCCCACTCGGCCCGGTTGATGTCCGGGTCGCCGAGCCCCAGGAAGGAGAGCGCCGCGGCGTCCAGGATGGCCACCGCGAAGGTCAGGGTCGCCTGCACGATCACCGCGGTCAGCGAGTTGGGCAGCATGTGCCGCAGCACGATGTTGCGCTCCTTGACGCCGAGCGCGCGGGCGGCGAGCACGTGGTCGCTCTCCCGCTGAGCCAGCATCGAGCCGCGCAGCAGCCGGGCGAAGATCGGCACGCTCACGATGGCCACCGCGAAGATGA
Organism: Micromonospora acroterricola; assembly: GCF_003172955.1. GTDB lineage: Bacteria > Actinomycetota > Actinomycetes > Mycobacteriales > Micromonosporaceae > Micromonospora > Micromonospora acroterricola. The sequence continues at coordinate 21,112 of NZ_QGKR01000185.1, forward strand.
CCGTCCACTGGCTCGACCGGCTGGCCATCGCGACCAGGGTGATCGCGAGCAGCAGGCTCGGCAGGGCCAGCATCACGTCGGTGAGCCGCATCAGCACCACGTCGACCCAGCCGCCGAAGGCGCCGGCGATCGCGCCGATCAGCACACCGAGCGCGAGACCGATGAGGGTGGCGAGCACGCCGACGAAGAGCGTCTGCCGGGCGCCGTAGATCATCCGGGACAGGAAGTCCCGGCCGAGCGGATCGGAGCCGAGCGGGAAATCACCGCTCGCGCCCGGGATGGTGTCCACGGTGAGGTTCTTCGTCAGCTCGTCGAAGCGCTGCACCGCGTCATGCGGAGCGATCAGCGGAGCGAAGATCGCCATCAGGACGAACAGCCCCACGATGACGGCCCCGACGATGGCGACCGGGTTCCGCCGGAGCCGGCGCACGGCGTCCCGGACGAGGCTGACCCCGCCCTGGTCCACGCCGGCCCGGGCCAGCTCGTCCAGCCGCGCCTTCTTGCGGTCGCCCAGCAGGCCGATGCTGCGCTCGCTCATGCCGGGGCGTGGCTTGTCATCCCCGGGGCGGGGGGCCGGCGTGCCGGCCTGGGTGATCGGGTCACTCATCGCACACGCACCCTCGGGTCGATGAAGGCGTAGGAGAGGTCGACCAGCAGGTTGACCACCACGAAGATCAGCGCGGCGAGCAGGATGATCGCCTGGAGCACCGGGTAGTCCCGGCCGCCGCTGATCGAGTCGGTGATCAGCGTGCCGATGCCGCCCCAGTTGTAGACCTTCTCGGTGAGAACCGCGCCGGAGAGCAGCGCACCGGTCTGCAACCCGATGGTGGTGACCACCGGCAGCAGCGCGTTGCGCAGGATGTGCCGGCCACGGATGGTGCGGTGCCGCAGGCCCTTGGCCTCGGCGGTCCGCACGTAGTCCTCGTTGAGGACGTCGAGCACGCTGGCCCGGGTGATCCGCACGATCACCGCGAGCGGGATGGTGGCGAGCGTGATCGCCGGCAGGATCAAGTGCCACAACGCGTCGGCGCTGGCGTCGAACTCCCGGGTGAGCAGGCCGTCGAGCACGAAGAAGCCGGTGACGTTGGTGTTGTCCAGACCGGTGGTGAGCCGCCCGGACGGCGGGAACCAGTGGATGTTCTGCGTGAAGACGTCCTTGAGCAGATAGCCCAGGAAGAAGATCGGGATCGAGATGCCGAGCAGGGTGCCGGCGATGGTGAGGTTGTCCAGGGACCGTCCACGCCACCGGGCGGCGAGGTAGCCGAGCGGCACCCCGAGGCCGACCGCGATGATCATCGCGGCGAGGGCCAGCTCGATGGTGGCGGGGAAGGCGCGGCTGATGACCTCGGTGACCGGGTCACCGGTCCGGATCGAGTTGCCGAAGTCGCCGGTGACGACCCGCTGCATGAACTTGCCGTACTGCACCAGGATCGGCTGGTCGTAGCCGAGCGCCTTGGTCAGCAGGGCGCGGCGCTCGGGCGTGGCCCGCTCACCGAGTAGCGCCTCGACCGGGCCACCGGGCAGGTTCCGCAGCCAGATGAAGATCAGCGCCGACAGCGCTATGAGGGTCACCACCAGCTGCAACAGGCGGCGGACTATGACTCGCAACATCTCTCACACACCAGACTCTCGATGATCGCGGAATCGGCCCGGACCGGGAAGGAGCCCCGGACCGGGCCGATCACGCCTACGGCGTCAGCCGACAAACGTCACTTGCTGACGCTGACCGTGTTGAACCGCTCGTCGGTCAGCGGGCTGGCAACCAGACCCTTGACATCCTTCGTGACGACGATGGCCGGCGGGGCGTGCCAGACCGGCACGGCCGGCAGCCACTTGGCGGCGATGTCCCGGTTGACCTGCTCCCAGGCCGCCTTCTTGCCGGCGTCGTCGACGGTGGCGTCGGCCTTGGTGATGGCGTCGAACATCTCGTTCATCGACTGGTCGCCGAACTCGGCCTTGCCGCGGCCGAAGAACGTGCCGACGAAGTTGCCCGGGTCGTTGTAGTCACCGGTCCAGCCGAGGATGTGCAGGTCGTGCTTGCCGAACTGCTGCACGTCGTCCTTGAAGCCACCGTTCCACGGGCGAGGCACACCGTTGACCTTGATGCCCACGGCCTGCAGGTCGTTGGCGAGGACGGTGAAGATCTCCTGCGGGTTCGGCATGTACGGCCGGGAGACGTCCGGCGGGTAGTAGAAGTTCAGCGTCAGACCCTCGGCGCCGGCCTCCTTGAGCAGCTGCTTCGCCTTGTCCGGGTTGTACTCGTACTTCTGCACGTCCGGGGCGTAGCCGAGCACGGTGTCCGGCATGAACTCGTCGGCGACCTTGGCGCCACCCGGGCCCTTGGTCTGCACCAGCTGCTGGCGGTTGAGCGCGTAGGCGATCGCCTGCCGCACCCGCAGGTCCTTCAGCTTCGGGTTCTTCTGGTTGATGCCCAGGTAGAGGATGTTGAACGCCGGGCGGTTGACGACCTGGAAGCCCTCGCTCTCGAGCGCCTTGCGGTCGGCCGGGGCCGGGAAGTCGATGCCCTGCACGGTGCCGGCACGGAGCTCCTGCTTGCGGGTGCTCTCGTCCTTGATGACCTTGATGATCATCTTGTCCACCTTGGCCTTCTCGCCAAAGTAGTCCGGGTTCCGGTTCAGGGTGATCTCGTTCTTGGCCTTGTCCCAGCCACCGAAGGTGAACGGGCCGGTGCCCACCGGGTTGGTGGTCGCGAAGGCGCTGTACTCGAACGAGTCGCCGTTCTGCTTCACCGTGTTGGCGTCGTACTTCGTCAGCGCCTCGGGGCTGGCGATCGAGAGCGAGGTCAGCGCGAAGGCACCGGGGAAGGCGCCCTTGTACTTGTTCAGGGTCAGGACGGCGGTTCCGTCGTCCTTGGCCTCGCACTTGTTGTAGATCGACTCGCCGGCGCCCTCGGCCTCGTTCTTCGCGAACCCGCCGAAGGTGTCCATGTAGTAGATCATCTGGGACTGGGCGGCAGCGCCCTTCATGTTGTACCAGCGGTCGAAGTTGAAGCAGACCGCGGCGGCGTTGAACGGCGTGCCGTCGTGGAACTTCACGCCCTGGCGGAGCTTGAACGTCCAGACCTTGCCGTCCGGGTCGTGCTCCCAGCTCTCGGCCAGGCCGCCCTGAAGCTCGGCCGTACCCGGCTTGTGGCTCACCAGGGTGTCGAACATCTGCCGGACCGGCCGGAACGACTCTCCGTCATCGTTGAAGATGGGATCGAAGTTCTTCGGGTCACCGGCACCCGCGAAGATGAAGGTGCCGCCAGTCTTGGCCTCGCCACTGTCGCCGTCGCGCTCGCTCTCCGCGCAGCCGGCCGCGCCGACCGCCAGAGCGGCAACGGCCGCGATGGCCACAGCCGTTTTTAGCCTTCTCGCCTGCATCTCTCACCTCTGTCATGCGCATGACCACGCCGAGTTGTGGCTCGGTCCGTGTGCGGGAGGCTATGACATGTCACACGAGAAGCGGAACGCCCGTCAGGCAATCGCTATCAAGCCGACACCTTGCGCGGGCGTCTGACAGTCGACGGCACGGCGAATGCACAGGGCGACACATAGATCCGCGCGGGGTCGGGCACCGCGACGGGGGTGGCGCCGTCGACGACGACACCACCCCCGCGGGTACGACTCAGACGGCCCGGCGCCCCTCGAACGCCCGGCCGAGGGTGATCTCGTCGGCGTACTCCAGGTCGCCGCCGACCGGCAGCCCGCTGGCCAACCGGGTCACCGAGATCCCCATCGGCTTCACCATCAACGCGAGGTAGGTGGCGGTCGCCTCGCCCTCGGTGTTGGGGTCGGTGGCCAGGATCAGCTCCCGCACCGCGCCGCCACTCAGCCGGGTCATCAGCTCCCGGATGCGCAGATTGTCCGGCCCGATCCCCTCCAGCGGGTTGATCGCGCCGCCGAGCACGTGGTACCGACCGCGGAACTCACCGGTCCGCTCGACGGCCACCACGTCCTTGGGCTCCTCCACCACACACAGCACCTCGTCGGTACGGCGTGGGTCGCGGCAGATCCGGCACTGCTCCGACTCGGCCACGTTGTAGCAGGTCGTGCAGAACCGCACCAGCTCCTTGACCTTGCGCAGCGCGCCGGCCAGCCGGTTGACGTCGGCCGGATCCGCCGACAGGACGTGGAACGCGATCCGCTGGGCGCTCTTCGGGCCGACGCCCGGCAGCCGACCCAGCTCGTCGATCAGATCCTGGATGGCACCCTCGTACATCTGCCGGCTCAGAAACCGGGCAGGCCGAGGCCGCCCATGCCGCCCGCGACCGGGCCCATCTTGCGCTCGGTCAGCTCCCGCGCGGCCTCGGCGGCGTTGTGCACGGCCGCGACGACCAGGTCCTCCAGCGTCTCCACGTCGTCCGGGTCGACGGCCTTCGGGTCGATCTTGATGGCCTTGAGCTCCCCCGAGCCGGAGACGGTCGCGGTGACCAGCCCACCGCCGGCGGTGCCGGTCAGCTCTGCCTCGGCCAGCTCCGCCTGGGCGGCGGCGATCTGCTGCTGCATCTTCTGCGCCTGCTTCAGCATCTGCTGCATGTTCGGCTGTCCACCTGGGCGCACGGATGGCTCCTTCTCGCACTCGTCTGCTCGGCCGCCGCCCAGCCTAACCGCTGTGACCGGCCCCGCCCCGCCCGGTGCTTCCGCCCACGCCGGAGCCGCAGGACGACGATCCGGGTACGGCTACCACCACCCCGAACCGGCCATCTACGGGTAGTGCGGCGGAGATCGCCCACCTGGTGTGCTCGACGACATGAACCTCAACCGCACCGGCCGGCTCGGCGCGCTGTGCTGGGTGGTGGCCGCACCGATCTTCCTCGTCGCCAGCCTGGTCACCGGCCTGCGCTGGCGCCAGCCGACGTACAGCTGGGCCACCAACAACATCAGCGACCTCGGCAACGTCCACTGCGGGATCTGGGACACCAGCCGGCCCCGCTACGTCTGCTCGCCCTGGCACCCGCTGATGAACGCCGCGGTGCTGACCACCGCCGTGCTGCTCGCCGCCGGGCTACTGCTGACCTGGCGGCTTGTTGGTCGAGGCGCCGTGGTGCGGTCGGCCCAGACGCTGCTGCTGCTGGCCGCCGGCGGGTACGCCCTCGCCGCCGTCCACCCGGCGGACGTCGACGAGAACCTGCACGTCCTCGGCGCCTTTCTCATCATGGGAGTGGGCAACCTCGGCCTGCTCCTCGCCGGTCTGGCGCCCGGCAGCACGTTGCTCGGCCGGTGGCGACGGCTCACCCTCGCCGCCGGGTTGACCGCGCTGGCCGGGACGGTGCTGTTCTTCGCTCAGGAGGGCGCCGGGATCGGGGTGGGCGGCATGGAACGGGTCGCCGTGCTGCCCTTCCCGCTCTGGGCCTGCTGCCTCGGTGTCCTGCTCGCCGAGGCACCGGCCGGCCGGGCGCGACGCACCCGGTCGGCAGCGCCGACCGTCCGGTGATCACCGCCGCCCAGCGCCGCTACCGGGCGTCGACCTCGTCGATCTTCTCGGCCCCGAACGTGTCGCGGAGCAGCCGGACCGCCTGCTCCTCGCTCGACTCCCGGGCCGTCTTCTCGTCGATGACCTCGTCCAACGGCTCGTCGCCCGGGTCGAACCCCTCGTAGGTCGGTGTGGCCGCCGGTGCCGCGCCACCCGGCCGGCCGCCGCGCAACGGACCGTCGAAGTCCGGGTCGTAGGGCGGTTCGCCGGCCCATTCGGGGTCCGCGGTGGGTCGGGCCGCCGCTCCGGTACGCGGACCGCCGCGCCCCGCCGCCGCCGCGCGGGCTGCGGCGATGGCGCTGCTCACCGGCGCACCGGCGGTGGCCGGCTGGCGGGCCGCGGGCGTCGGGTTGGCCCGCGCGGTCGGCTTACCGCCCCCGTTCGGTGTGCCCGGGCCGCCGTTCGCGCCGGTGCCGCTTCCACCGGCGCGGCCCGGGTCGGCGCTGTTCGCGCTGGCGCCCGTTCCGCCGGTGCGGCCCGGGTCGGCGCCGGTGCGGCCACCATCCGTGCCGTTCCCGCCGGCCGGTGCGGGGGCCGGTCCGGAGCCGCCGGACGCGGCGTCGTCCACGGCTGCGGCACCACCCGGCAGGGCGGCCTCCGGCCAGTCCTCGTCATCCGTCGCCTCGGGGGCGGGAGCGCTGCCGCCGGGGCGGGCCGCCTCCGGCGGCAGCGCTCCCCTGTCCCTTATACACATCTGACGCTGCCGACGA
>NZ_QGKR01000143.1 GCF_003172955.1 Micromonospora acroterricola
GGCGCCGGCAGCAGCGGACGGACAAGTCCTCTCGAAGGCACAAAGCCAGTCAGGCCAAGAGTCACGTCCACTACTGCCGACCATCAGCCCATCACCTCCGGGCCAACCCGGCCAGCCTCACAGTCAGACCAGGCCGGCGTCGCGCAGCAGCTTCCACAGGCCGGCGCCGTCCGGCGCGGAGAGCCACTTCTGCCCCACCGGCCCCGCCGACGGGCGGCCGGCCGGCGCGGGCAGGCTACCGGCCAGCACCGACTGGGCCGGGGAGAGCCGGCGGATCGCCACCCCCGCGACGTTCTCCGGGTGGGCGGCGGCGAACTCCCGGTAGATCTCCTGGTCGTGCTGGCCGTCGTCGCCGACCAGCAGCCAGCGCACGTCGGGGAACTCCCGGGCCAGCCGGGCCAGCGTGACCCGCTTGTGCTCCATCCCGCTGCGGAACCAGCGGTCGGCGGTCGGGCCCCAGTCGGTGAGCAGCAGCGGCCCGGCCGGGTAGAGGTGCCGGGACAGGAACCGGGTCAACGTCGGCGCCACGTTCCACGCGCCGGTGGAGAGGTAGAAGACGGGCGCGCCGGGGTGCCCGGTGACCAGCCGCTCGTAGAGCACCGCCATGCCGGGCACGGCGGCGCGGGCGTGCTCGTCGAGCACGAACGTGTTCCACGCGGCGAGCAGCGGCCGGGGCAGCGCGGTCACCATCACCGTGTCGTCGATGTCGGAGAGGATGCCGAACCGGACGTCCGGGTCGAGGATGCGCACCGGCGCGTCGACCGGCTCGGCGTCCGGCACGCTGAGCCGGACCGTGCCCCACCCGGGCGGCAGGTCGGCCTCGACCAGCGTGTCGACGAAGCCGCTGCGGTCGGCCCGGGCCTCGCAGCGCACGCCGCCGGCCTCGATGGTCACGGTGACGTGCTTGGCAGGCAGGGTGGTGAAGCTGCGCCAGCCGCGGACCTTGTCCAAGCGGCCCCGCTGGCGGGTGTCGGGACGGCCCAGCAACACGCGGCACATCACCCGCACCCAGCCCGGCGAGCCGTAGCCGGTGTACGCGACGATGTTCATCCGCCAGCCGGTGCGCCGCAACCGGCGCTCCACGAGCTGGTGCACGGCGTCCTCGATCCGCGCGGCCCGGTGCAGGTTCGGTACGGCCAGCTGGCCGGCGGGAGTGGGTGGCACGCGCCAACCCTGCCACACGTCGACAGCCACGGCCACGTGAGCGACTCCGGCTGCGCCGAACCACCCCGGCCGCCCCGCCGTCCGTGAAACACTCCGGTCGGGACGACGACGGGGGCGTTGGTCGTGTCGCATCCGAAGCAGCACCGTGGGCGTTGGCGCCCGCGACTCGACCGGCCGGCGCTCGTCGCGCTGCTGTTCGGGCTGGTCGGCGTCGGGTACCGGCTGGTCCTGACGCTGTACACCGTGCCGGTGTCGAACAGCGACGAGGCCACCTTCGGCCTCGCCGCGCTGCACATCGGGCAGGGCCGGGAACGACCGGTCTTCCTCTACGGCCAGCACTACATGGGGATGCTGGAGTCGTACCTGGCGGCGCCGCTGGTCGCCGTGGCCGGGCCGAGCTGGCCGGTGCTGCGGCTGCCGATGCTCGCGCTGTACGCGGTCTTCCTCTACCTGATCTACCGGCTGACCCGCCGGCTCTGCACGCCGTGGTTCGCCGCCTTCGTGGTCGGTCTGCTCGCGCTCGGGCCGGAGCGGGTGGTGCGCGACCAGCTCACCGTCGTCGGGGGGCGGCCCGAGGTGAAGCCGGCGGTGCTGCTGATGCTGCTGATCACCGTGGGGCTGGCGGCCGGCACCGTGCGCCACCGGTGGCTCGCCGTCGGGCTGTTCGGCCTGCTCGTCGGGCTGGCCGCCTGGTCGGACTGGCTGATCCTGCCCTACCTGGCGGTGGCCGGGCTCGCCCTGGTGTGGGCGGTGCGCCGGGAGCTTCTCGGCTGGTCCGGCCTGCTGCTGGTGGCCGGCGTCGTGGTCGGGGTGGCCCCGATGATCTACGACAACCTTCGTGCGGCGCCGGGTGAGGACTCGCTGTCGGTGTTCCGGGAGGTCAGCACCAAGGCCGGCCCGCTGCCGCCGTGGTCCGACCGGATCCGGGGCGGCCTGCTGGAGGGGGTGCCGCTGGCGCACGGGCTCTGCCCCGTGGACGGCTGCGGTCGCTGGCAGCAGGGGTTCGGGCTGCTCTATCCGGTGCTGCTGGTGGCCGCCGCGGTGCTCGCGGTGCTCGCGTACCGCCGGGCCGCCGGAGCGTCGCGCGGGGAGCGGGTCCGGCCGGTGGTGCAGCTCGCGCTGGTCGCCGGCGCCACGTTGACCCTGCTGTCGTACGTGCGCTCCCCGCTCGCCGCGACCAGCCCGCTGGACAACGCCCGCTACCTGTCGGTGCTGCAACTGTCGCTGCCGGCGGTGCTCTGGCCGCTCTGGGTGGCCGCGGTCGCCTGCTGGCGGGGAACCGTCGGCGCGCTCGGCCGGCTCACCGGCGCGCTGGCCACGGCCATCCTGGCCGCCCTGACCGCGACCACGCTGGTGATCACCGTGCTCTTCGCGACCACCGGTGTCGGTGCGTCCCGGACCGAGGAGCGTCAGGCCCGGGAGCTGGCCACCGCGCTGCGCGCCGACGGCCCCCACGAGGTGTACGGGGACTACTGGACCTGCAACCGGCTGATCTTCAACACCGACGAGACGGTGATCTGCGGTGTGCTCGACGGCGACCTGTCCCCCGGGCAGAACCGGTACCTGCCGTACTGGCGGCAGGTCGGCCGGGCCGAGCGACCGGGCTACGTGGTGGAGGTCGGCTCGCCGATGGACCGGCGGCTGCGTCGACTGCTCGCCGACCGGCCCGACGCGGCACCGGTCCGCGAGGTCGGCGGCTATCGGGTGTACCACCCCGACACCCCGGTCCGGCCCTGGCGGTAGCGGCGGGTCGTACGCTGGCCGGGCCGGCGCGCGGGGCGCCGTTCCGCCCGTCGAGGAGACCCGATGCTCATCCTGCTGCCGCCCTCGGAGGGGAAGGCCGACGCCGGCACCGGTCGACGGTGGTCCCCGGACCGGCTCTCGCTGCCCGAGCTGACCCCGGCCCGCGAGCGGGTGCTCGACGCGCTCGTGATGCTGAGCTCCGGGCCCGAGGAGGAGGCGGCGCGGACGGCGCTCGGGCTCAGCGAGGGCCAGCGCGGCGAGCTGCGCCGCAACGCCCGGCTGCGGGTGGCGGCCACCGCGCCGGCCGCGCAGATCTACACGGGCGTGCTCTACGAGGCGCTGGAGCTGGCCTCGTTGCCGGCGGCGGCGCAGCGGGCGGCCCGACGCTCGATCCTGATCAGCTCCGGCCTGTGGGGCGCTGTCCGGCTGGCCGACCGGATTCCTCCGTACCGCTGCCCGATCGGCGCCCGGCTGCCCGGAGTGGGGGCGCTGTCGGCGTACTGGCGGCCGGTGCTGGCACCCGTGCTGTCGGGCGCGGCCGGCTCCGGGCCGGTGCTCGACCTGCGCTCCGGCGCGTACGCGGCCACCTGGACGCCGCGCGGAGAGCTGGCCGAGCGGACGGTGACCGTGCGGGTGCTGCACGAGCGTGAGGTCGACGGTGTGCCGGTCCGTTCGGTGGTGAGCCACTTCAACAAGGCGACCAAGGGGCGGCTGGTCCGTGACCTGCTGGTCGCCGGAGCCCGTCCGCGTACGGCCGCGGAGCTGGTCGGCACGCTGCGCGAGCTGAAGCACACCGTCCTGGAGCAGGCCGCCGCGCCCGGCCGGGTGCGGCAGGTGGATCTGGTGGTCACCGACCTGTAGGGGCCGGGGCAGGCGCAAGATTTGCTCAAGGCTCGGCGCGACCGGTTCCGCAACGGCGGCGCAGGGGCCACGGTAGGGGCACCACGACTCCGACAAGGGAGCCCCTCCGTTGGCCCTCGAACCCGCCCTGCTTGACCGGCCCCGTTCCCCCGCGACGCCACCCCCGCTGGACTGGCTGACCCTGGGTGACGCGTTCGAGGCCGCCTGCCTGCTGCGCTGTACGCCACGGCCGACGTCCGCCCGGCCGACGGCGGCGCTCCCGTCGCACTCGCCGGGGGTGGAGTTCAACCGGGAGGACGCCGCGCAGCGGATGCGGCAGCTGCTCGCCCGGCTGGACATCCCCGTGACCCACGAGGTGGCCGTCGGCGGCCTGCGCCGCCGCTACGAGCTGCACCGGCTCTGGGTGCCCCGGGAGCACCGTGGCGCGTACGCCAGGATGCTGGACGCCGGCTGGTGGCAGGGGCGTCGGGAGTTGCTCGGCGGTCCGCTGCCCGGTGCCTCGCCGGCCCGCCGGCGGTGGGTGTCCCGGCTGGCCGCGGCGGCCTGGCGTTCGGCGCTGCTGGCCGGCGGGCGGCACGTCCGGCGGCACATCCTCGGTGTGCGGCTCACCGACCGGGAGCTGGCCGCGGTGCTGATCCGTGGCGCGGCCGTGCTCGACGTGCCGGCCCTGCTCAGCCCCGGCACGGGCTGTTTCCTGGTGAGCGTCGCCGACGGGCCGGACCGGGAGCGGATCCTGCGCAGCGCAGCGATGGAGCCGGCCCGCGCAGCGGCGTCGCCGCCCGCGGTCCCGACGGGGATGCCGCCGGAGCGCCGCCCCGCCTGCTGACACCGGGCCGGGCCCGCATCCACCAGCCCCCGGACGGGCTTGCGCGCACCGGTCCGACGGCGCACAGTGCACCGCGTGAGTCGTACCTCGTCCAGCCCGCCCGGCTGCCGCCGCACGGCGGCGCTGCTGACGCTGCTGCTGGCCGTGGCCCTGACCGGTGCCGCCAGCTGCCGGGACGCCCCGGCCGAGCCGGTGCCGATCCGGATCGCCACCGGCAGCCCCACCGCCGTCTACTACGCCTTCGGGCAGTCCCTGGCGGCCATCCTCAACCGGGAGCTGCCCGGCGTGCGGGCCAGCGTGGTGATCACCGCCGCCTCGGCGGAGAACGTCCGGCTGGTCGGTTCCGGGGCCGCCGAGCTGGGATTCACCCAGGCGGACGTGCTGCCCACCACCACGACGGACGGCCCGACCGTCGACGCGGTCGCCCGGGTGTACGACGACCAGCTCCACCTGGTCACCACCGGCGGCGGACCGGTGCGCACGGTCGCCGACCTGCGCGGGCGGCGGGTCTCCGTCGGCGCGCCCGGATCGGGCACCGAGATCACCGCGACCCGCCTGCTCGAGGTGGCCCGGCTGGGCGGTGACGAGGTGCGACGGGAACGGCTCGGGCTGGACGACTCGGTGCTCGCGCTACGCGCCGGGCGGATCGACGCGTTCTTCTTCTCCGGCGGGCTGCCGGTGCGGGGCATCGAGCAGCTCGCCGGGCGCAGCGCCACCCGGATCGTCGACCTCGGCGAGTGGACGGAGCCGCTGCGCGCCCGCTACGGCCAGGTCTACGTCTCCCGGGATATCCCCCGCTCCGTGTACGGGGTGGACCCGGTGACCACGGTCGCGAACCCGAACTACCTGGTCGTCCGGGCCGACCTGCCGGAGCGGCTGGTCCGGGACGTGACCAGGCTGTTGATGGAGCGGCGGGCCGAGCTGGGCGCCGCGCACCCGGCGGCGGGGCGGATGAGCCCCCGCTCCGCGATCGCCACCGCACCGCTGTCGCTGCACCCCGGCGCCGCCGCCTGGTACCGCGCCGCCAAACCCTGACGTCCGCCGCTACCGGGCGGGGGTGGGCCGCAGGTCGGCGCAGGGCTCGTCGTCCGCCGGCTCGGCCGCCGCGTCGGGCTCGGGCGCCGGGAACCACAGGCCGGCGACCAGCCCACGCGGCTCCCCGGGGCGCATGGTGAGCCGCCCGTCGGAGGCGTCCACCAGCACCGCGGCGATGGTCAGGCCGAGCCCGGCGCCGTCCACGTTCTGCGCGTCCGGCGCCCGCCAGAACCGCTCGGTGGCCTGGCCGAGCTGACTCTCGGTCATGCCCGGGCCGGTGTCGCGCACCTCCAGGGCGACCCCGTCGTCGCGGCGGCTCACCGTCACCGTCACCGCCCCGCCGGCCCCGCTGAACTTCACCGCGTTGTCGATCAACGCGTCCAGCGCCTGGTCGACGGCGGTCGGCACGGTCCGGGCGTACGCCGGGGCGCCGGCCGTGGCGAGCCGCAGCGCGACCGACCGGTGCCGGGCCAGCGGCGCCCACGCGGCCACCCGGGACGCGGCCACCGCGGCGGCGTCCACGGTGATCCGCTCGTTCTCCTCGCGTTCGGCCCGCGCCAGGGTGAGCAGCGCGTCGAGCACGAGAGCCAGCCGGTCGGTCTCCTCCAGCGCCAGCCGGTGCTCGGAGCGCCCCTCCGGGTCGGTGAGGCTGGGGCCCAGCTCCTCGACCCGCAACCGCAGCGCGGTGAGCGGGTTGCGCAGCTGGTGGCTGGCGTGCGCGACGAACGCGCGCTGCCGGTCCATGACGTCGGAGACGACGTCGGCCATGTGGTTGAAGCTGGCCGCGAGGCGACGCAGCTCCGGTGGGCCGAGCCGGTGCTGGACCCGGGCGCCCCGGTCGCCCTCGGCGATCTCGTGGGTGACCGCGTCCAGCTCGGTGACCGGGCGCAGCACCCACCCGGCCAGCCCGAACGCGGTGAGCACGCAGGCCAGCACGGTGAGCATGCCGGCCAGGGCGAGCAGCAGCCACCAGGCGGTGACGGTCCGACGGATCGGGTCGGCCGGCGTCACGATCACCACCGCGCCGAGCACCTCGCCACCGTCGTTGATGGGCACCGCCACGACCACCGCGCCGGCCGTCCACGGCCAGACCGAACCGGGAGCGCTGGTCTGCTGCCCGGACAGCGCGATGTCCAGTGCCGTGGTCGTGCCCGTGGCGGGCTGCCAGTTCACCGAGGCGACCACGGTGTCCCGGTCCCGGTCGACGACCGCCGCGCCGAACGCGTAGAGCTCCTCGTAACTGCGCAGCTCCGCCTCGAGCGGGCCCGACCCACCGCCGCGCAGCGCCGGCCCGGCCAGCGACGCGAACCGGGTGGCGTCGGCGAGCCGGTCGGCGCGTACCCGCTCGGTCTCGCGACTGGCCAGCGTGATGGCGAGCGGCGTCTCCAACGCGATGAGGACGAGCACCATCAGCAGCAGGTAGCTGATCACCAGTCGACGGCGCACCGCAGCCCCTCACGCATCGCGCAGCCGGTAGCCGACGCCGCGTACGGTCTCCACCAGGCGAGCGTCGCCGAGCTTGCCGCGCAGCGACCCGACGTGCACCTCGACGGTGTGCCGGTCGGTCCAGGTGGTGCCCCAGGCGTCGAGCAGGATGCGGTCGCGCGGCACCGCCACCCCGGGCTGGCGGGCCAGCGAGAGCAGCACGTCGAACTCCTTGCGGGTCAGCGTCACCGCACGGCCGTCCACCGTCACCGTCCGGGCGGCCACGTCGATCCGCACCGCCCCCGCCTCGATCAGGTGCCGCTCCGGCGCGGCGTTCGCGGCGCGGCGCAGCACCGCCTCGATCCGGGCCTGCAACTCCACCATCGAGAACGGCTTGACCACGTAGTCGTCCGCGCCGAGGCGCAGGCCGAGCACCCGGTCACGTTCCTCACCCCGGGCGGTCACCGCGATGATGCCGAGCTGGCTGCTGCGCCGGCGCAGCTCCCGGCACAGGTCGGTGCCGTCCCCGTCGGGCAGGGTCAGGTCCAGCAGCACCAGGTCGCACGGGGCGGCCGAGAGCGCCGCGGCGACGGTGGCCGCGTGCTCGACCTCGTACCCCCGGCGGGTGAGCGCGGAGGAGAGCGCGGCGGCCACCCGGCGGTCGTCCTCCACCAGCAGGATCCGCACCCGTGCCCCCGTCCGTCGCAGCGCCGTCCTGCGAATGGTGGCAGAAGGACCCCGGGAGCGGGAGGGCCGCCTCCCCGGTGGCTCGGCTAGAGGCCGAAGACGTCGTCGGCGACGGCGTCGCGGACGCCGTCCACGAAACCCCGGAAACCCGGGTCGTCGTGGCGGACCGGCACGCTGGTGACGTTCACCCCGCTGGCCTGGGTGACCGCGTCGACCAGGGGTGGGTAGTCGATCTCGGCGTCGCTGAAGGCGTCATCGTCCGCCTCGGCCAGGTTGATCACGTGCTGTACGTCGTCGGACGGGGTGTCGGGGTCCTCCGCCCACTCGCCGCCAGCCCGGTAGCACTCGTCGTACAGCCCGCGCTGGCTGTCGGTCCAGTCGTCCTCGTAGCTCGCCATCGCCCATCCCTCCGCGGCCGCTCCACCTGAGCATGCCCGGTGGGGGGCGACGACCGCGGCGGTACCGGCGAAAACCGGGCGGGGCGGCGGCGGAGCCCGCCGTAGGCTGCCGCTGTGATCTACAAACTGCTGCCGACGGCCGAGTGGAACGACGCTCTCGCCGCCGGCGTCTTCGCCGGCACGGTCCTGGACCACGAGTCCGGCTTCGTGCACCTCTCCGGTCCGGCCCAGGTGGTCGAGACCGCCCGCCGGTACTTCACCGGGGCGACCGGGCTGACCCTGCTCAGCGTCGAGGAGGAGCGACTGGGCGACGCGCTGCGCTGGGAGCCGTCGCGCGACGGGCAGCTCTTCCCGCACCTGTACGGCCCGCTGCCGGCGACGGCGGTGGTGGCGGCGCGGGCGCTGCCCGCGGACGTCCCGGTCGCCGACGCGGTGGCCGCCCTGCTGGGCTGACGCGACCGCGCCCGGTCCGACGGGTGTCGGGCCGGGCGCGGATCACGAACGCGCGCTTCAGCGGCAGAGGCGGGCGATCTCCTCCTGGAACCGGTCCATCGGGTTGGCCTCGGCGGGGCCGAGCAGGTAGGTCTTCAACTCCCGGCGGGCCTCTGTCATCGGGTCGTCGCCGGCCCGGGTCACGGCCACGATCTTCTCCAGCTCACCGCAGTCCGTAGAGAGCAGGTATGCGGCCCGCGCGGTCGGGTACTCCCGGCGGAACTCGTCCTCCGACAGGCCGGCCGGGTTCGCCACCACGTACGGCCGCTGGCTCTGCACGAAGTCGGACACCACACTGGACACGTCGCTGATCAGCAGGTCGGTCTGGTTGAAGCAGTCGAACAGCGCCGGCGTACGACCGGTGACCACGAGGTGCTCGGTGCCGTCCAGGGAGGCCGCGTCCGGGTTGCCACCGGCGGCGCGGATGGCCTGCACGAGCCGCTCGTGCACGGCCTTCGCCGCCTTCGACCGCGAGCCGGTGAGCGGGTGCGGCTTGTAGATCAGGCGCACCCGGGGGTTGGTGGCCAGCAGCCCCTTGACGATCCGCTCGCCCATCAGCACCAGCGAGGTGTGGTACGGGTCGTCGTCGAGCCAACCCTCCCAGGTCGGCGCGTAGAGGACGGTGAACGGCCGGGTCACCGACTCGGCGCCGAAGGTGTGCACACCGGCGAGCTGCGGCCGGCCGATCTCGACGATGTCCGAGTCGAGCACGCCCACCCCGGCGCGGGCGTACCGCTCCCGGCCGGCCAGGCCGGCGACCCAGACCTCGTCGTACACCTTGCTGTACGGGTTGACGCTGGCCTGCTTGTCGCTGTCGCCGTGCCCGACGAAGACGTGCTTCGTGCCGGGCTCGCGGAGCATGTGGATGTTCGCGCCGACGTTCGCGGCGTAGAGCGCCGCGCGGACGCTGCCCAGCTCGAGGTTCATGAAGTCCACCCCGGCCGGTACGCAGATGACCGGCAGCCGGGTGTCGGCCAGCTCGGCGAACGCCTCCCGGCTCCGCATCAGCACCACCGCGCGCTGCTGCAGCGCCTCGGTCGGAGCGAGCCACATGTTCGCCTGGTAGACGTCCTTGGCGGGGCCGGCGAAGTAGAGCGCCACCTCGGGCTTGTAGCTGTCGAGCCAGCGCTGGACGGCGGGCAGCAGCGGGCTCTGCCCGGAGCCCCGGCCGCGCAGCCACGTCAGCGCGACGATCGCGCCCACCGCGCCGGTGGCCACCACCGCCACGACGGCGGCGACGAAGAACGGCGTCGGGTCGTGCTGCACCGCGGCGGCCACGGCGGCCGGCACCAGCAGCAGATTGAGCAGGGGCATCCGGTCGCCGGCGACCGCCGCCGCCCAGGCCGGCGGCCGGGGGGCCGAGCGCAGCGGGCCCAGCTCGATGTTGCGCACGAGGGCGGAGAGCGGGTTACGACGGTCGATCATCGTGGAGAGCGCGCCGGCGAAGACCGAGACGACCCACACCGCGGCCGGCAGGACCAGCAGCATGGTCAGCTCGACGCCGCTGAGCGCCACCTCCGCGACGACCAGCAGCACGGCGGCGAGGTCGCGGGTCAACTGCCGGTACGACCAGTGCAGGCCGACCTTCTCCAGCAGCACCTGCGAGGGCGGTGACCAGCGGGCGATGGCGAACTCGCCGATCACCGCGGCCAGCCCGGCGACGACGAACAGCCCGACCCAGCCGAGGGCGCCGGCGCCGAGCATGACCAGGTAGGACAGCACCAGCAGCGCAGCTTGGGCGGCCACTCCGATACGTCCAGTCAACGTGCCGAACAACGAGTTTCGCTCCCTACGATTGATGACCGGCTTGGGCAGGTGCTCCCCGACGTTGGTGCGCCGGGCGACCCCGAGCCGACGCAGGGCGCCGAGGCACCCCGCCGTGTCGCCGTTCGGCCGCTTCCCCGCTTTTCGCGCAGGCCGTTTCCTCTGACCGTGCTCCTGAAGTCCAGTGTGCCGCGCGGCAGCCCGTGATCCAGGGACCGGCCGTCGGCGCGTGACTGCGACCTTAACGCGAGAGGACAGGGAGGTATCGCCCGGGTTCTGAATGACATTCCGGTCAAACCCCCGCCGCGTCTTCCCGGCCCGCGGTGCACGCCGCCACCGGCGGACGCTCCCGGCCGCATCCGACGGTGCCCGCGCCGTACGGCCGGAGCGCCCGCGCGATGGCATCTGCGCAGGTCAACCGCCGCTGGTGGACGTGCCGGACGTCGTGGTGCGGTAGCAGATCATCCCACCCGGGGACTTGCGCGAGGCGACCTGCACCAGACCCAGGGCGGGCGCCGCGTCGTTGGCGGCCTTGTTGGTCCTCCACAGGCAGACCGCGCTCACGTCGACCCGGCGAAGGGCGGCGTCGACCTCGGAGACCGGGACCGGTTCGACGCCGTCGGCGAACCTGCCGAGCAGCAGCCGGTCCTTCGAGAACTGGGTGTCGATGCCGTAGTCGGTGAGGTAGAGATCCCGGGCCATCACCACCCGGACCCGCGTCGTGACCTGGGGCATGGCCCGCATGACCGACGTGGGGGCGAGCACCAGACCCTTCGGCAGATCCTGCCTGGTGATCCAGAACGTCACATTCTTGCGTGTCTCCGGGATCCGCCAGGTCGGCTTCGACTGAACCAGGTCGTTCGTCCACATCGGTTTGCCCTGGGTGTAGAAGACGGCCACCAGGGCGACGGGAAGCACGAAGGCCAGGACGCGGTTGACGCGGGCCAGGCCGGGCAGGCGGATGACGGCCAACATGCCGACGAGTGCCGGCACCGGCAGGATCCACGGCACCCGCCAGAGCACCGCCCGCAGACCGCTGACATCACCCGCGACCTTCAACAACCCGGGAATCATCAGGACCGTCACCGCCAGCACGGCACCCGCGGCGAGTTGCCGCGGCACGCCGCGGCGGAGCAGGAGGGGCGACCACCACACGGCGAGCCCACCGATGACCCCGAGGATGCCGAGCCACAGGGTGAGCTCGTAGATGGTCCGCAGGGGCAGCAGCGGGGCGTACGTGGCAACGGTCTGCTCGATTCCGCCGCGCAGGACCTGAACGAGCACGCCTGACACCAGGGGGTAGACCGAGGCGGCCGCGAAGCACAGGGCGGCCGCCCGCAGTCTCCGGGTGGCGATCAGCACCACGCAGGCTGCCGCGCTGAGCAGGGGCAGCAGCATGACCGCCGTGGTGGTGTAGCCGACGCTGGCCACGGACAGCAGAGCGAGCAGGACCAGGGCACGCCGCGAACGGCGCTCCAGGTAGTCGGTGAGGTACACCCAGGCGAGTGGCACCAGGGCGTGGACGAAGACGCTCTTGCCCTGGGTCAGACGGGGCAGGTGGTAGGTGTTCAGGGCGTCGGCGTAGTAGGCCACGAGCAGGATGTAGGCCGCCGCCACGCCGAACACGACCAGCGGACGCCGTGGGGCCCACCGCTGCACGAGCCGCCACAGCGCGAAGATCGCGAAGACGGCGAGCACCGGCAGCAGCAGATACCACGTCGCCGACGCCGCGTGCATGTGCAGGACGCGGGCCAGCGCCCCGATGAACACCTCGAAGGAGGGCAGCGGCGGGTTCGCCGAACCGGCGGGCAGAACGCCCTCCGTGAACAGGAAGTCCCGGAACGGGATCTCGTCGCGCTCGGCCACCCAGACGGACTTGCCGACGTAGAAGACGTCGTCGAGTGACACCCGAGCGATCAGCGTGCCGAAGTAGGCGGCGGCCAGGGAGACGGCGATGACCACGTACGCCTGCGCCGGTGTGGTCTCCCGGGTGACCGGCGCGGCGCCCGCGTCGGCCGGTGCGCCCCGGCGGGGCAGAGCCAGCCAGGCGGACACCACCGAGACCAGGCCGAGCGTGGCCGCCAACCACCAGCTCAGAGTGCCGGTGCCGAGGGCGGCGAACATCGCCGCGCCGACCGCGGCCCCGACGGGCAGGGCGTAACGACGCAGCAGCGCCGCCCGGTCGGCGGGCAGCTCCGCCGGCGTGGTCGCCGTCTCGTCGTCGGCGGGTCGTGGCACGACGTCCCGCCGCCGAAGCTTCCAGGACGCGTACGCGGTGACCGGCAGCAGGACGAGCCAGGCGATGAAGACGACGGAGGGACGCAGGTTGAGGCCGAGGTTGAGGTGGTAGAGCAGTGTCCAGAGCGCGAAGCCGACCACCGCCGCGTCGGTGAACAGGACGGGTGCGGCGGCCACCCCGGCGTTGAGCTGCCCGATCAGGCCACGACCCCGCCCGGACCGGCTCGCCGGAGCACCTGCGCTCGGGGCGGTCCTCTGGTCGGCTGGCGCTGGTGCCACAACAGCGTCTTCGACTTTCGTCACGGTCGTCCTTGTCGTCCTGCGGCGGATGAGGGGCGAAAATTTGATGTCTGCTCGGTGACAGCCGGGTGTCAAAGGGGCAGCCTAGCGGAGCGGAACGGCATCTCCGGTCCCCGGTTCAGCGGGTGTCGGGCGTCCGGTCAGCCCGATCGGCGGCGTCCGTGGATGGGGAAGGGCGGCGTCCGCGCCGAGCCCGACGGCCACGGATTCGACCAGGTTGTCGAGGTAGCTGTCGGTGAGGGGCAGGCGGGCGATGGCGAGCCGCCAGTAGAGCGGGCCGACGATGAGGTCGACCGCGGCGTCCGGGTCGGTGTCGGCGGGCAGCTCGCCGCGCTGCACCGCGTGCGCGACCAGGCGGCCGCCGATGTCCTGCTGGCGGGCGTGCAGCACCTGACGGAGGGTCTGGTCGATGGTGGGGTTGCGGGCGGCCTCGGCCAGCAGGTCCGGGATGATCTGCGAGGCCAGCGGGTGGCGCAGCGCGTGGGCCACGGCCTGGAACAGCAGCGCGAGGTCGCCGCGCAGGGTGCCGGTGTCCAGCGCCGGCAGCTTGCCGTGCGCCGCGGCGGCGACGATCTCCAGCACCAGGTCGAGCTTCGAGCTCCACCGCCGGTAGATCGCCGTCTTGCTGACGCCGGCCCGTCGGGCCACCGCCTCGATGGAGAGCCGGCCGTAGCCGACCGCCGCGAGCTCCTGCATCAGCGCGCGCCGGATGGCCGTGGTGATCTCACCACGAAGCACCGCAGCGCCGGCCGGGGCCCGCCTCTTCTCGGTCGTCACCAGGGACTCTTCTCGCAGGTCACGACGACCAGAGTAGCGCAACGACGGTACGGTTGCGTCCCGACGTGTTTCGGACTACTGTCCACGCAGCGACGAGGCGGCGCTCCGCGCACACATCCCACTAGGATTCCATCGTCGCGAGCAACCCGTCTGCACGAAAGATCGGAGCGCCATTTCCATGGCCACCACCGCGCTGGTCGACCCCGACACGGGCCTGACCCAGGCGCAGCTGGCCGCTCGGCACGGGCTCCGGGTCGCTGGTGAGCGACCCACCCTCGTCGAGTACAGCCGCCGACTGTGGGCGTACCGGCACTTCATCGCCGCGTACGCCAACGCCAAGCTGGTCGCCTCGTACAGCAACGCCAAGCTGGGCCAACTCTGGCAGGTGCTCACCCCGCTCACCAACGCGGCGGTCTACTACCTGATCTTCGGGGTGGTGCTGGCGCAGAACAGCGTCCCCAACTACATCGCCTACCTGACCACCGGCCTGTTCATCTTCAACTTCACCCAGAGCGCGATGCTGGCCGGCACCCAGTCGATCAGCAGCAACCTGGGGCTGATCCGGGCGCTGCACTTCCCCCGGGCCAGCCTGCCGCTGTCCACGACGGTGACCCAGTTCCAGCAGTTGCTGGCCTCGATGGTGGTGCTGGTCGGCATCGTGCTGGTCACCGGCGAGCCGATCACGCTGGACTGGCTGCTGCTGGTGCCGGCCCTGCTCCTGCAGGCGGTGTTCAACGCCGGCGTGGTGCTGCTGGTGGCCCGGATGGGCGCCAAGGCCAGCGACCTCAAGCAGGTCATGCCGTTCATCCTGCGCACCTGGATGTACGGCTCCGGTGTCCTCTACAGCGTCAGCCTCTTCGAGCGGCTGCCCGGCTGGGCGACGACGCTGGTCCAGTTCAACCCGCTGCTGGTCTACATCGAGCTGGCCCGGTACGCGCTGCTGGAGCAGGCGCCGCTGCTCAACGAGTCGCTGACCCAGCTCTGGCTGGTCGGCGCGGCGTGGGCAGTGGTGGCCGGCATCGGCGGGTTCATCTACTTCTGGCGCGGCGAACAGGAGTACGGCCGTGGTTGAGCACATGAACGCCTTCGACGAGGCGACCGTCTCCCTGCCCGTGCTGACGGAGCGCATCCCGACCGTGGTGGTCGACGACGCGCACATCATCTACCGGGTGCACAAGGGCGCCACCGGTGGCACCACCCCGGTGGCCGCGCTGCGCCGGCTGGTCAAGCGCACCAACGCACCGAACGTGCGGGAGGTGCACGCGGTGAAGGGAGTCTCCTTTACCGCGTACCGGGGCGAGGCGATCGGGCTGATCGGCAGCAACGGCTCCGGCAAGTCCACCCTGCTGCGCGCCATCGCCGGCCTGCTGCCGGTCAACCGGGGCGCGATCCACACCCAGGGGCAGCCGTCGCTGCTGGGCGTGAACGCCGCCCTGCTCAACGACCTCTCGGGTGAGCGCAACGTCACCCTCGGTTGCCTCGCCATGGGGATGCATCCCGACGAGGTGGCCAAGCAGGCCGCGGGGATCATCGACTTCTCCGGGATCAACGAGCGGGGTGACTTCGCCAGCCTGCCGATGCGCACGTACTCCTCCGGGATGGCGGCCCGGCTGCGGTTCTCCATCGCCGCCGCCAAGAAGCACGACGTGCTCCTCATCGACGAGGCGCTCGCCACCGGCGACAAGGGCTTCCGCAAGCGCAGCGAGCAGCGCGTACGGGAGCTGCGCGAGGGCGCCGGCACGGTGTTCCTGGTCAGCCACCAGCTCTCCTCCGTTCGCGACACCTGCGAACGGACGATCTGGCTGGAATCCGGCGTCCTGCGGATGGACGGGCCGACCGACGAGGTCATTCGGGCCTACGAGGCGTACGCGAACAGCAAGTAGCGTGCCGGCGGGCCTCCGGCATCGACACGGCGCCATCGGACCGCGTCGCCCGCGTTGGGGCGACGCGGTTCGCGCGTTAAGGTTCATTCCGTCGCCGCTCGGGCGGAACCTTCCGTTAACGCATTCCTGAGAGTGAGGATCCGGCAATGACGCAGGACCAGACCACTGGCCCGGACGCCGCAACGGAGACCCCGGCACCGTGGCGGCCCTCGCGGACGGTGGCCGTGGTGCTGGCCGGCGGCACCGGGACCCGGCTGGGCCTCGGCATCCCGAAGCAGCTGCTGAAGATCGCCGGTAAGCCGATCATCGAGCACACCCTGGCGGTCTTCGAGGCCGCGCCGGAGATCGACGAAATCATCGTGCTGATGGCCACCGGGCACGTCGACGACGCCCGGCAGATCGTCGAGAAGGCCGGCCTGCGCAAGGTCACCAAGGTGATCGAGGGCGGCGACACCCGCAACGCGACCACCCGGATCGCGCTGGACGCGGTCGGCCCGGCGGACTGCAACATCCTCTTCCACGACGCGGTGCGCCCGCTGCTCAGCGGCCGGATCGTGCGCGAGTGCGTCAACGCCCTCTGGACCTACGCCGCCGTGGACGTGGCCATCCCGTCCGCCGACACGATCATCCAGGTGGACGAGAACGACTGCATCACCGACATCCCGGTGCGCTCCCGGCTGCGGCGGGGCCAGACCCCGCAGGCGTTCCGCTCCCCCACCATCCGCGAGGCGTACCGGATCGCCGAGGGTGACCCGAACTTCGCCGCCACCGACGACTGCGGCGTGGTGCTGCGCTACCTGCCGGGCACCCCGATCAAGGTGATCGACGGCTCGGACGAGAACATCAAGGTCACCCACCCGGTCGACGTGCACCTGGCGGACAAGCTCTTCCAGCTGGCCGCCGCCCAGGCGCCCCGGCTGACCGACCACCGCAGCTACACCGAGGAGCTGACCGGCCGCACCATCGTGGTGTTCGGCGGCAGCTACGGCATCGGCCACGAGCTGACCGAGCTGGCCCGGCGCCTCGGCGCCCAGGTGTTCCCGTTCAGCCGCTCCACCACCGGCACCCACGTGGAGCGCGCCGAGGACGTCGAGGCCGCGCTGAAGACCGCCTTCGAGGCCACCGGCCGGATCGACCACGTGGTGGTCACCGCCGGGATCCTGGAGAAGGGCGCCCTGGCCGAGATGGACGAGGAGACGATGGACCGCCTCCTCCAGGTCAACTTCGTCGGCCCGGTGACCATCGCCCGGCAGTCCCTGCCGTACCTCCAGCAGACCAAGGGCCAGCTGCTGCTCTACACCTCCAGCTCCTACACCCGGGGCCGGGCCCGCTACGCGCTCTACTCGGCCACCAAGGCCGCCCTGGTCAACCTCACCCAGGCGCTGGCCGACGAGTGGGCCGACGTCGGCGTACGGGTCAACTGCATCAACCCGGAGCGCACCGCGACCCCGATGCGGACCAAGGCCTTCGGCGAGGAGCCGGAGCACACCCTGCTCGCCGCGGAGGCCGTCGCCCAGTCCTCGCTGGACGTGCTGATCTCCGACCTGACCGGCCAGGTGATCGACGTACGCCGGGCGCCCGGCGACGGGCCGTCCCCGACCGTGCCGGCCCAGTCCGGGTCGGGTCGGGTCGGGTCGCCGGCCGGTGCGGCCTCCGCGAGCTGACGCTGACGGGACGGCGGCGAACGGAGCGACATGCGTGGTGATCTGGTCCGAAAGCTGGCCGCCCGGTGCCTGAGCACCGGCCTGGCCGTGCTCGCCTTCGTCGTGGTGGCGCTGACCGGCGCCACCGGTTGGGGGCTGGCGCTGGCCGTCGCCGCGCTCGTCGCGGCGGCCGTCGAGCAGCGGATCCGGCCCGGCGCTGACCTCGTCGCCGAGACGGCGCTGATCGCCGCCGCCGTCCTGGTCGGCTACTCCCGGCGGCTGGACGACGGGCTCGACCCGGCGCTGGTCGCCACCGCCCTGCTCCTACTGGGGCTGGTGCTGCTCGTGGGGCCGCTGCGCACCGCCGGCAACCTGGAGATCCGGGCGGCCAACCTGCCCGTGCGGTCCTGGACGCCGCTGATCGCCGACCAGCTCGGCACCGCCCTGCTCGGGCTGCTCGCCGCCGTGACCCTGGCCGCCGCGCTGGCGCTGCCCGCCGCCGTGGCGCTGGTCGCCACCCTGCTGGTCGGCGTCGGCGCCGGGATGGTCGCACTGGACCTGGCCCGGCGGCGTTTCCGGCCGTCCGCCGGTGGTGGGGCGGTCGCTCGGGCGCTGCGCCGGCACCAGCCGGAGTTCCTGCTCTACTTCTCCGCCCCACCCGGCTCCGAGTACCAGGTCACCATGTGGTTGCCGTACCTGGAGCGGATCGGCCGGCCGTTCATGGTCGTCCTGCGCGAGCCGGAGTTCCTGGCGCCGATCGCCGCGGCCACCGACGCGCCGGTGGTCTACTGCCCCACCCTGAGGGCGCTGGACGAGGTGCTGGTGCCGAGCCTGCGAGCGGCGTTCTACGTCAACCACGGGGCGAAGAACAGCCACTGCATCCGGTTCACCCAGCTCACCCACGTGCAGCTGCACCACGGCGACAGCGACAAGGCGCCGAGCGCCAACCCGGTGTCGGGGATCTTCGACCGGATCTTCGTGGCCGGCCCGGCGGCGATCGACCGGTACGCCCGCGCCGGGGTGCGGATCCCGGCGGAGAAGTTCGTGGTGGTGGGCCGCCCGCAGGTCGAGTCGATCGAGGTACGCCCAGAGCCGGTGCGCGGCCTGGCCCACCCGACCGTGCTCTACACCCCGACCTGGACGGGGCACCACGCCGACGCCGACTACTGCTCACTGCCGGTGGCGGAGGAGCTGCTGCGCCGGCTGTTGGAGCGCGGCGCGACGGTGATCCTGCGGGCCCACCCGTACACCGCGCAGAACCCGGCCTCGGCACGGCAGCTCGGCCGGTTGACCGAGCTGCTGGTCGCCGACCGGGCCCGCACCGGACGGCAGCACGTGGTCGGGGCGGCGGCTCGGGAGCTGAGCCTGACCGAGTGCGTCAACCGGTCCGACGCGCTGGTCTCCGACGTGTCCGGGGTGATCTCGGACTACCTCTACTCCGGCAAGCCGTACGCCGTCACCGACATGGGCGACGAGGGCGACCGGTTCGTGGAGCACTTCCCCCTGGCCGGGGCCGGCTACGTGCTGCGGCGGGACATGTCCAACGTGGACGAGGTGCTGACCGCGCTGCTGGACGTCGACCCGCTGGCCGAGACGCGCTGGGCCACCCGCCGCCGCTACCTGGGTGACTTCCCGGCCGACTCGTACGCCGAGGCGTTCCTGACCGCCGCCCGCCGGGAGCTGGCGCCGGCGAAGACCCTGGCCGCGTCGGCGCCGGTCTAGCGACGGCAGGCTCAGCGGTAGGCGTCCAGCAGCGCCAGCACCGCCCCCGGGTTCTCCACGTGCGCGTTGTGCCCGAGCCCGGGCAGCGTGACGACCGGTACGCCGAACTCCTTGAGCTGCGCGTCGGTGACCATCTGGTCCTGCTCGCCCCGGGCCAGCACCACCGGCACGTCGGTCGCCGCGAGCAGAGCGGCGAGGCCGGGATCGCCCACGGCGAACGCGCCCGGGTCCATCGCGAGGCGCCACCGGCCGTCGACCTGACGCAGCCCGGCGTCCACCACCGGATGCTCCGGCGGGACCAGGCCGGCGAGCCCGGAGACCCGCAGGTAGCGGCGGGCCGCCTCGGCGCGGGTGGCGAACCAGCTGACCGGGCGGGCGGCGAGCTCGGCGGCGCGGGTCAGCTCGTCGGGTGACCAGACGGCCTTGATGCCCAGCCCCACCACCGCGTCCACCGGCATCCCGGAGGCGCGGGCGGCCAGCGCCAGGCCGACCACCCCGCCCAGCGAGTGCCCGAGCACGACGATCCGGTCGCAGGGCGCCAGGCCGTGGGCGATCCGCTCGGCGAGCCCGTTAAAGGAGTACGACGGCAGCGGCGCCGACCATCCGTGGCCGGCGAGGTCGGGCGCCAGCCACCGCCCGGGCCAGTGCTGTTCCAGCAGTGGCGCCCACGGCAGCCAGACGTCCCCGGTCGTCCCCATCCCGTGCAGCAGCAACAGGACCGGCCCACGGCCGCCTTGACCACCCGATTCATCCACCACGGCCGCAGTCTCCCACGGTTCGCGGCCGGGTACGAGGGTCGCCGGCGCCGGGCGCACGCGGGCACACCGACCACCGAAGATCCACTATAGAGCTCATCGGCTACTGAGCGGACCGGAAATGCCGCGGGCGCCGCCCCCTCGTGGGGGACGGCGCCCGTGGCGGCTGCGCCCGGGTCAGGCGGAGTAGCCCCGGGTCGCGATCCAGTTGGCCAGATCGATCGTGGTGATCCAGTACGACGGGTCGGCGGCGTTCGCCGAGTCGGCGATCCGCACGGTGCGACCGTTGTCCTTGTAGCCGACGACGGCGATGTAGTGCCCGCCGCCGTAGGAGTGCCAACCGCCGTCGGTGTCGGTGGCGTCCCCGGCGACGTTGGCCACCACGCCGCGGCCGTCGGTGATCGCGGCGACGACGTCGGCCTGGAGCCGGTCCATCTGGGCCGGGCTGGGGGTGCCGGCAAACATCCGGGTCCGGTACGGGGAGCCCTTCACCTCGGCGTTGAGCACGCGGGTGGTGTCCTCGGCCGAGTTGGTGCCCATCTCGGTGGTGCCCAGCTCGACCGCGAGCTCGTCCTGGGTGCGGTCGATGCCGGTGGCGCTGAGCGCGTTGCGGGTGGCCGCCGGACCGCAGTTGTAGTACGTGTTCTGCGCCTGGTAGTCGTAGTCGAGCACCTTGGTCGCGGGCGGCTTCGGCGCCGTCGGCTTCCGGGTCAGGTCCGGGTTGCTGCTGGCCTTGGCGGCGGGCGACGCGGCGCCGGTGGTCGGGGCGGCGGTGGTCGGCGATGTGCTTGCCGACGGGGGCGCGACGCGCGCCTCGCCGCGGGAGGCGACGGTGTCGCTGCGCATCTCGGCGACCGTGGCCGCGGTGTGCTGGCTGCTGGCCGGGGCGCCGTCGCCGCCGGCGACCAGGGCGCCGGTGGTGGTGGCCAGCGCGAGGACCGCAGCGGACGCGGCGGCGATCTGGTACGGGCGCTCCGTGGCGAGGCGACGGAGCTGACGCTTCAGGGTGTGGTTCACGGGGTCCTCCACGGTTCGGGGGAGAGCGGCACACCGGAGCCGGACCGGTGTCCGGGCAGGCGTCAGCGCGCGAACCGTGGTCCGCGGATGGTGAACCGCTCAGGGGATTGCCCGGCGCGGCCGGGCGGAAGGGGCGGTGACCCGGGGGGTCAGCTCACCGTCACCGGACGGATGAGCGGGGGCACCGCGGCGCCGTGGAGGCGGGGGAACAGCCGAGGGGTGGAGAGGTGCACGAGGATAAAACTCCTTCCGACACCGCCTACCGGGTTAGCTGACGGATTCGGGCGGGAAGATCGCCCTACCGCGGGCCGTGGCTCGCGGATTCACCCCGGAATTACTGATGGGTCCCCGGTTCGTTGATCACGATTGAGCGGGTCGGCGCGGCGTCGCCTCTTGCGATCGGTTACCGCACCGGACGGGACGACACTACTGGTCGGTTCGAGCCCTGCCAAGCCAGGTTCACCTGCGTAAACCTGAATTGGCGCGACAATTTCTGCGCGGATTGCCACTGACGTGACTCGATGGGACAACCGGCGACGACGGCACTGGCGGGCGACATCCGGACAGTTTGTCGAGAATGCCGCCACAATCGCGGGAAGGATCCGGCCGATTGTGCCGTCCGCCCGATTTCCCATTGCTGTGACCGGGCTCACTCGCCAATCCGGGCCGTCAGCCTACCCGGGCCGGACGCCAGCGCGCCGCGGTCGCCGGCCGCAACACGGCGGTCACCGTCCGGCGTGCCGGCGTCGGGTCCGGTCGCAGCCGGGCCGCCGCCGCGTACGCCTCCTCGGCGAGGGCGCGGGCCGACTCGGCGGCCAGCTCCGCGTCGCGCCAGGTCGACCGCTCCCGCTCGGCGGCCGCCCGGTAGTCGGCCCGCCTCGCCTCCCGAATCGCCCTGCTGAGCAGCACCTCCTGCTCGACCGGGTGCCGACGGGCATCCCAGCCGTGCCGGTGCCCGAACACGTCACTGAGCTGGCGCATGGACAGGTCGCCGCGCCAGTGCGCCGCCATCGCGGCCCGGTGCAGGTAGCGCTCACGGCCGGCGTACTCGGCCGGGGTACGCGGGGTACGCGGGGTGGGCAGCGCCCCGGCGTCGGCGAACCGACGGGCGGCGGTGTCGGCCTCGTCGTAGCCCGCCCACGCCCGCTCCACCTGCTCCTGAGCGGCCAGCCAGTCGGCACGCCGTCGGCGGGCGGTCTGCGCCGCGCCGGCCGCGGCCACGGCCACCTCCTCGGCGTACCGGCGAAGGTCGGCGGCCTCGGCCTCGGCCGCCTCCCGGGCGGTCGGCGCCACCGGCGTCGGCTCGACCGCCGCCTGGTCCCGCTCGGGGCGGGCGACCAGCACGGCGAGCACGGTCAGCGCCAGCAGGAACAGGACCGACCAGATGGCGGCGGCCTGCGGCACCTCGGTCAGGAACTGGTAGAAGACGACGGTCTCCATGGTCGGCACCTCGGGGAGATAGCGATGCGATGGGGAGCCGCACGGGTCGCGGCGGGGCCACGGGCAGGGTGCGGAGGTGATCAGTCGACGGGCGCGGCGGCGGGACGGACGTCCCGGTGGCTCAGCGCCCGGGTGGAGCCCGGGTGGCCCGGCTGGGGCGGGCGTCGGTGCGGGGCAGCCGTTCGGCGTCGGCGCCGCGCGCCAGCGTCACGGCCGTCGGAGCGGCGAGGACGGCGCCGGGGCCGGCGGCCCGCGCCGGCTGCGGGTCGACCGACGCCACCGCGGCGACGTGGCCGGTGGCCGCCTCGGTAACTCCCGGGGCCGCGTGCCCGGTGCCCGGGACCACTGCGGACGACAGCGTGAGCGAACCTGGCGCGGCCGACGAGGCGGCGGAGGCGGCGGTGAACGGCGACGGCGCGGCGCCCGACGCCTCCGGCGCGGCGGCGGAGGCCGGGGACATGCCCGCGCCGAGTGCCAGGGCGGCGACGACCGCGAGGCTGGTCAGCACCCGTGCCGCCCAACGCGCCACCCACCACAGCGGACAGGTGAGCGCGACCGGGAGCACGTCCCCACGCTACCGCCGTCGCCGGCCGGGCGCATCGACGCCGGGCGTGTCGGCTCGCGCCGCGCCGGTCGCGCCGACCCTGCTGACCAGGGTGGACGGTGTCAGCGCGCGTACGTCGACCGCTCGCCGGCCCGGCTCACTCCCCCGGCGCTCCCGACCTCCGTACTCCGGGCCTCGTCGCCGCCGGCCTCGACGCTGCCGGCACGGGCGCTGTCGCCTTGCGGGCTGCCGTCGCGTTGCCGGGGTACGACCGCCGGTCGGGCCGGGCGGCGCGGTGCGAGCAGGCGCATCATCGGGGTCTCGACGAAGCGGTGCAGCAGCCCGGCGAGGACCAGGTTGACCAGCAGGAAGCCGAGCACGACCGCCGGGCCGCGCCAGCCGCCGAAACCGGTCCCCCAGTCACCCGTCCAGCGGAGCACGGTCGTCATCACCAGCACGTGCACCAGGTAGAAGGCGAACGAGACCTCGCCGAGCCAGACCAGCGGGCGGGACCGCCACGGCGAGCGCCGGCCCCGCAGGTCCGCGTCGGCGGCAGCGGTGATCACCAGCAGGTACGCCACCGCGAGCAGGGTCGCCCACAGCTCGCCGCGGATCCACTGCGCGGCGGCCACCCAGGTGGCCACGAAGATGACACTCGCCGCGGTCAGCCCGGGGCCACGCCAGAGGCCCCGGCGCATCAGCTCGGCCGCCACCGCACCCAACCAGAACTCCAGCGACCGCACCGGCGGGAAGATCTGGGTGAACCACCAGCGGCTGGCCTCCGGCACCAGGTGCTGCGCCGGCCAGAGCGCGAGGATCAGCAACGGCAGCGCGACGACCAGCGTCCAGAGCAGCGGTGGCCGCGCCCGGCGCAGCAGCGGCAGCGCGAGGGGCAGGCAGAGGTAGAAGAACTCACAGGACAGCGACCAGCTCACCGTGTTGATGCTGTAGAACCAGCCCGGCCGGGGGTCCCAGGCCTGGAGCAGCAGCAGGTTCTCCAGCGCGGCGGCCGGCAGCACCGGGTCGGCGAACCACCAGGCGACGAGCAGCGCCGCCGCCCACAGCACCAGGTGGTTCGGATAGATCTTGGCGATGCGGCGCCGCCAGAAGGTCCGCCGGGAGTCGCCGGCACGGGCCGACCAGACCAGCACGAATCCACTGAGGACGAAGAAGAACTGCACCCCGGACAGACCGAGAGTGAACAGCGCGTCGACAACCGCCTTGTAGTCGGGCTCGGCGATGATCCGCATGGTGCCGGCGTGGAAGCCGAAGACCAGCAGTGCGGCGATCCAGCGCAGGCCGGTCAACGAGGGCAGTCGTGCCGTGGCGCTCGCCGGCCGGGCCGCCGACACGGGGGCGGTGCTCGTCATGCCGGGTTCCCGACGCTCCGCAGGGTGGCCAGCACGTACGTCTCCTCCTCGCCGCGGCGTGGGCCGGCGCGTGACGGCGACGCCCACGACGGCCCGGCAGGGCCGCACCGGGGCACACTACCGGGTCACTCCCGGGTGAACCGGACGTGTCTCATGGGTGACGAGCGTGAGGCGGACCGGCCGGGGCGCCCGCCGGTCCGCTCCGGGGAACGCCGTCCTGGGCGGTGGCCGTCACGCCGGATCCGGTCCCGACGTTCACCTGATCCTGGCCGGCTGTTCAAACACCCCACCACCGACGGTCACGTGGGATTCCGCGTCCGGCCACCCGGGTCGTCGAAGGTGGCGGCGTGGTCAATGAGCCGACGCACGCACCGCTGCTCAGCATCGTCGTGCCCGTGTACGGCGTCGAGGCGTACCTGTACCAGTGCCTCGAGTCGATCCGGGCCGACATCCCGGCCGGCGAGTCGGACGCGGTCGAGCTGATCGCCGTCGACGACGCCTCCCCGGACGGCTGCGGCGCGATGCTGCGCTCGTACGCCGCCGGCCGCGACCGGGTCCGCGTCGTGCACCTGACCAGCAACGTGGGGCTGGGCCTGGCCCGCAACGCCGGCCTCGACGTGGCCACCGGCCGCTACGTCTGGTTCGTCGACAGCGACGACTGGCTGCCACCGGGCACCATCGCGGCGGTGCTGGACCGGCTGCGCCAGCACCAGCCGGACGTGCTGATGCTGGACCACCTTCGGGTGCACGAGGACGGCCGGCGCGACGTCGACGCGAGCAGCCACCTGCTGCGCGGGGTGCCGGGCGTGGCCCGCCTCGCCGACCAGCCGCAGCTGCTGCGCGTACAGCACACCGCGTGGAACAAGGTGGTCCGCCGAGCCTTCCTGGACGAGTTGGAGCTGCGGTTCTTCCCCGGCTGGTACGAGGACATCCCCTTCAGCCACCCCCTGCTGATCGGCGCGGAGAAGATCTCCGTGCTGGACCGGGTCTGCTACCTGTACCGGCAGGGTCGGCAGGGCGCCATCACCTCCACCCGCAGCGGCCGGCACTTCGACGCGTTCGGCCAGTACGAGCGGCTGATGGACTGGGTCCGCCGGCGGCACCCGGACGAGGCGTTGCAGGCCGAGCTCTTCGAGCTGATGATCAGCCACTACCTGGTGGTGGTCGGCAACGACGACCGGCTGCACCCGCACCTGCGCCGGGCCTTCTTCCACCGGGTGGCCGAGCACTACCGCCGCTACCTGCCCACCGGTGGCTACCCCATGCCCCCGGGCGTGACCGGGCTCAAGCACCGGCTGGTGGGGCGCGGGGACTACCTGGCGTACTCGGCGCTGCGCCAGGCCCACCGGGTGGCCGGCCGGCTGCGGCGGCCCGTCCCGACGGGGGGCGCCAGCGACGACGTCGGGTCGGTGCCCGCCGACGAGGATCCGGGCCGACCGGCCGACGCCGCGACGGGAACCGGCGCGCTCGGCGCCGGCGACGTGACACCCGAGCAGCGCGACGCGCTGACCGGGAGCCGCCTGCCGTGACCGCCCGCACCGCACACCACGCCGGGAGCCGGGTCGGCTCCCGGCGCCCTGGTTTTCCAGGTCGTCCGCCCGCCGGGTGGACGACGACAGCACCACCGCACCCCGGTGCGGGCGTACCTGAGCAGAGGTCGGAATGACGGCGACAATCAAGATCGGACCGCACGCGGTCGGTGCCGGAGAGCGTCCCTTCGTGGTCGCCGAGATGTCCGGTAACCACAACGGCGACCTGGACCGGGCACTGGCCATCGTCGACGCGGTGGCCGAGAGCGGGGCCCACGCGCTCAAGCTCCAGACGTACCGGCCGGACACGATCACGATCGACGTCGACACCCCGGCGTTCCGCATCTCCGGCGGTCACGAGCTGTGGGGCGGGGAGAACCTGTACCGCCTCTACGAGCGGGCCCACACCCCGTACGAGTGGCACGCCCCGATCTTCGAGCGCGCCCGCGAGCGCGGCCTGACCGTCTTCTCGTCGCCGTTCGACGCGACCGCCGTGGAGCTGCTGGAGTCACTGGACGCGCCGGCGTACAAGATCGCCTCGTCGGAGCTGGTCGACCTGCCGCTGATCCGGTTGGTGGCCAGCACCGGCAAGCCGATGGTGATCTCCACCGGGATGGCGACGGTGGCCGAGATCGACGCCGCCGTGCGGACCGCCCGTGACGGCGGCGCGGCCGGCATCGTGCTGCTGGCGTGCACCGCGTCCTACCCGGCCCCGCCGGCGGACAGCAACCTGCGCCGGCTGCCGGTGCTGGCCGGCGCGTTCGACGTGCCGGTCGGGCTCTCCGACCACACGCCGGGCATCGGGGTGGCGGTCGCCTCGGTGGCCCTCGGCGCCTGCTTCATCGAGAAGCACGTGACGCTGGATCGGGCCGACGGCGGCGTGGACTCCGACTTCTCGCTGAACCCGGCGGAGCTGACGGCGCTGGTCGCCGAGTCGGGCCGGGCGTACGCGGCCCTGGGCGGCACCGCGATCGGCCCGACCCCGGCCGAGCGGGAGGGGCTGCGGTTCCGCCGTTCCCTCTTCGTGGTCGAGGACGTGCGGGCCGGTGACCCGGTCACCGCGCGCAACGTCCGGTCCATCCGGCCGGCCGGTGGGCTGCCCCCGGTGGAGATCGACCGGCTCCTGGGCCGGACCTTCGCCACCGACGTCCCGCGCGGCACTCCCCTGAGCTGGGACCTGATCTGACGATCAGCCCCGCCCGGCGCGCGACCGGCGCGGGGCCCCGTCGGTCATGGGGTTGTGGTGGGCGTTGCCGCCCCGCGTGCCTGTTGCGTGCCGCAGCACAACTCCGTGATCGGCGAGGGCCGGGCCGGGCCGACGCCGAT
>NZ_QGKR01000230.1 GCF_003172955.1 Micromonospora acroterricola
ACGCCGAGGCCGATCTCCACCGCGCGGGCCGGCGACACCGGCCCGTCCTCGGCGAGCGTGTCCTGCAACGACTTCGACGCCACGTACTCCATGACGATCCACGGATCGCCATCGGTGCGCAGGACGTCGAAGATGCGGACCACATTGGCGTGGTTGAGGCGGGCGATGGCCCGCGCCTCGCGCAGCGAACGCTCCCGCATCTCGCGGCGTTCCTCGTTGGTGAGGCTGGGCGGCGGCACCAACTCCTTGATGGCGACGTCCCGGTGCAACACCTCGTCGCGCGCCTTCCACACCCGACCCATGCCGCCCTGGCCGAGCGGCGACAGAAGCCGGTATCGGTCAGCGACGAGTTGGGGAAGCGCGTTCGACATCGGTGAGACGGTACCCGGACCCGCTGATCGTCACACCGCCGGCACGCCACTCCGCGTTCTCCGTGACTTCGTGCCGCGTACCCTGGCGTCATGTCTGCCGAAGAGCCGCTGTTCCGGGTCGTCCGCGGCGTGCCCACCGTCGAGGAACTGGCCGCGCTGGTGGGGGCGATCGTCGTCCGGTCCCGCCCGGCCGCCACCCCCGCGCCCGTGGCAACGTCCACCTGGGCCCGCAGCGCTCGACCGGCCGGCGCGGCGCCCACGGCCGGCCCGGGCGGATGGCGCTCCGCCGGCCTGCCCCGCTGACCCGACCCGCCGAGCGGGGGCTGCCAGGGGCGCGGACAGCCGTTAACCTCACTCAGGGAAACGGTGCCGTGACGGGTAGGGAGGATCGATGATCCCCGAAGAGGACCGGCCAGCGTCCTGGCTGCGCAACTACGGCGGCATCGAGGCCGACATCCGCCAGCTCCGGCAGTTCGCCGACCGGCTCGCCGCGGAGGTCGAGAGCAACTACGCGCCGCACCTGTCGTACATCGCCGACGACATGTCCGCCCCACTGCCCAACCCGTGCGACGCCTTCATCGAGCTGGTCACCTTCCTGCAGGCGCACCACGAGACGCAGCAGGCAACCGCCGACATGGTGTACGCCGTCCGCGGCACCACCGGCCACCTGGCCGCCGTCGCCGACCGGGTCGCCACCCAATACTCAGACACCGACGCCTTCTCCGCCGCCCGCGTGGTGGACGTGCAGCGTGCCCTCGCCGACCCGGGAACCGCCCTGCCCGGCGGCCCCACACCGATGCTGCCCGACCCGACCGGCCCCGACAGCGACAGGCCGGTGGTGCTGCCATGATCGAACGGGGCAGCGGCCGCACCTCCGGCGCCACCGACTGGCAGCTGATGGACGTCAACAGCATGTGGGCGTGCCTCCAGGACCACGACACCGCCAACCACTGGAAGCAGGTCGCCGGCTGGCGCAAGGTCTGCGACCTCGCCCAGATCCACCTCGGCCGGCTCCAGGAATACCGACGCGGGCTCGCCGAGGCGTGGCCACCCGAGACCAGCGCCGCCTCCGGCACGTACCTCGCCCAGCTCGACGAGCTGATCGACAAGGTGCGCCACACCCACGACGCCGCCGCCGCCAACTACACGGCACTCTCCGCCGCGACGCAGGCCATCGGCACCACCCGGGCCGAGCTTCGCAGGGTCTACGAGGAGTACGCGACCAAGCTTCAGCAGAAGCAGGCGTACGACGCGACGGCCGCCGACCCGAAGGCCGTCATGGGCAGTCGGGTCACGGAGTCACCGGTGACGGATGCCGAACTGGAACGGCTGAACGTGCAGGCGCGGGCCATGATGTTCAACCTCAGTGGCGAACTCCAACAAGCCCACGCCACCCTCCAAAAACCACCGCCACCGCCTCCTCGACCGAGGCGAGATCCCTCAACTCCAGACGCTTACGACGCCGGAACGGCACCAGTAATACCGCCGATCGTTTCTGTCCCCATCGCGACTAACTCAGCTCCGCGCAAGCCCTCACTCCCTCCGCAGGCCGGTACGCAGCCCGTTCAGGCCACCCCGGCTGTAGGGCCCATACTCGGCAGCGCCGCAGCCGGAGTTGCACCTCCTCCGACCAGTGCGGGATTTCCGGGAGTTGCAGGGCCAAACCCGGCGACCGGCGTCGGGCCGCCGCCCGCGCCGCCGCCGGGCTCGATAACACCGTCTCGGGTGACACACCAGGCGCCACAGGGAACGACCGGAAGCGGCGGCCGACCGATTGGCGGAAATGCTAACGGGGTTTCGCCGATCCAGCCTTCCCCACAAACTCGATCGATGCCGCCGAACGGCCTAATCGGCGGCGCACCTGGGCTTGGGCTCGGCCAACCTGCCTCCGGTGCCAGCCCAACACGCAGAGTCAATCCGATTGGCGGCGTGATCGGTGGTGGCGGAGCCGGCACCGCGCCAACCGGCGGAGCCGGCTCGCGCCCAGGCGGCGGCCGCGGCTTGGCTGGAGGACACAATTTTCCGCCTATCGGCGGCGCTCCTGGCTTTGCCTCCCCTACTGGCGCCGGCCCGAGCGCAAGTTTCCCGCCTGGCCGTCCTGATCACCATGGGCATGAGGACGACAAGCGCGCTTGGGACCCCGATAACCCATGGGAAGTCGACGAGGGCGTGAACCCCGTAGTTCGCCCCCCGGAGGAACAGGGCCCGCCTGACCCCGGTCCCGCTATTGGCTTCAACCGGTGAAGCAATGCGACAACGGCACCTAAGACTTGCAACAACCATACTGTCGTTGACACTGTCTGCAATTTCACCACTAAAGGTCAGCACTAGCGACCCGCACGGTGAACGCAGGGAGGCTGAATTAGTTCGAGGAGATCAGTGGCATTTGAAGTATCTCAGGGCCACCGAGGCCCATCGGATCACTCGGGGGCGAGGAGTGATTGTTGCAGTTCCGGACACCGGCGTTCAGCCGCATCCTGATTTGCGCAAAAATCTCCTTCAAGGCGTCGACATTATCGCAGGCGGAACCGGCAACGGTCAAAACGATCAGAACAGTCACGGGACCGGCATGGCCGGCTTGATCGCCGCGCATGGACAAGGCAAAGACCTAGGTGCCCTGGGCTTAGCTCCAGAGGCCAGCATATTGCCAATTCGCGACACGCCCAGCGACGGGCAGGGGGACCCAAACGCGTTGGCTACCGGAATTGACTTCGCTGTACGCAATGGCGCTGACGTAATCAGCATTTCTTCCGTGGGCGGACCCGGGATATCACTCCAGCGATCCGTAAGAGCCGCACTAGCGGCGAATGTGATCGTAGTGGCATCCGCTGGTAATCGACCAGAGGATGCGGCCGTCGGCTACCCCGCATCAGAAAAGGGCGTTATTGCCGTCGGTGGAATCGACCGGGCTGGGAACCGTGCTGCTATTTCGGTGACCGGTCCCGAAGTCGACGTGGTTGCACCAGCGGTCGACATCTACAGCACGAGCATCAACGGCAAGTACCGCAAAGGCACTGGCACCTCCGACGCGACGGCGATCGTGGCGGGGGCGGCGGCGTTGATCAGATCCAAGTACCCGTACCTGCCGGCGCAGGAGGTGGCGCATCGGCTCACGGCAACGGCCATTGACAAGGGCCCGCCCGGACGCGACGACGAGTACGGATATGGCGTGATCGACCTTGTGGCGGCGCTGACGGCAGACGTACCCCCGTTGGGTTTCGAGTCGGTAAGCCCGTCGGCCGGCGGTGGCCCGACCACGACGGCTGGCGCTCGGCCGGGTGATGACGATGGCGCTACCGGGCGTGGCTTGGCCACCCTCGGGGTGATCGTGGCCGCCGGTGTCGGATGGGCGCTGGTGGCGCGGCGTCGTCGTCGCGGTGATGATCCACCACCCCGCATCAGTCGCTGAGCGGGCCGACTCAACGGTGATCGACTCGGTTTTTCCTGATGTCGGGGGCGTCCGGCGTGGTGGAACGGCCCGACATCAATGAAGTCGAGTCGATCAAGACCGGACTAACCGGCGGGCGCGGGTTAGCCGGTAACGTCGGTCGGGTGTCTGCTTCCCTGCCGCTTCGCCTCGTGCTCGCCTCGGCGAGCCCAGCCCGTCGTAAGTCACTCCAGGCCGCCGGCATCGAGCCGGACGTGCTGGTCAGCGGGGTCGACGAGTCCCTGGTGGTGACCGATCGGGCCGAGGAGCTGTGCCTTGAGTTGGCTCGCCTGAAGGCGCAGGCGGTGTTGACCCGGCTGAGCCCGGCCGCCGACCAGCGGACGTTGGTGATCGGCTGTGACTCGGTGCTCGCGTTCGACGGGGAGATCCTCGGCAAGCCGGCGGATCCGGCGGACGCCACCCAGCGTTGGCAGCGGATGCGGGGGCGCAGCGGCGTCCTGCACAGTGGGCACTGCCTCATCGACGTCGTCGCCGGGCGGCGCGCGGAGGCGGTCGCCTCGACCACCGTCCACTTCGCCGACATCAGTGATGACGAGATCGCCGCGTACGTGGCCACCGGCGAGCCGCTGGCGGTGGCGGGCGCCTTCACCATCGACGGGCTGGGCGGGCCGTTCGTGGAGCGGATCGAGGGTGACCCGGGGACGGTGGTCGGGCTGTCGATGCCGCTGCTGCGCCGTCTCCTCGCCGAGCTGGACCTGCGGATCACGGATTTGTGGACGAAGGTCGCGCCGGGCGGCCAGTCGGTCGAGCCGCTCGGTAACGTCCGGTCATGACCACTAAGTCGATCCCGCTCACCGACGAGCTGCACGCGTACCTGGTCGCGCACGGCTCCCCGCCCGACGAGATCATCCGGGACCTGGCCGAGGAGACCCGGTCGGTGCTGCCGGAGCACGCCACGATGCAGGTGGCGCCGGAGCAGGCCGCGTTCCTGACCTTCCTCACCCGACTGCTCGACGCGCGGCAGGCCGTCGAGGTGGGCACGTTCACCGGGCTCTCGTCGCTGGCGATCGCCCGCGGGTTGCCCGAGGGCGGGCGGCTGACCTGCTTCGACATCTCCGAGGAGTTCACCGGCATCGCCCGGCGTTACTGGGACCGGGCGGGCGTGCAGGACCGGATCGACCTGCGGATCGGCCCGGCCGGGGACCGGCTGCGGGAGCTACCGCACGAGCGGTACCTGGACTTCGCGTTCATCGACGCGGACAAGACCGGTTACCCGGTCTACTGGGCGGAGCTGGTGCCGCGGATGCGTCCCGGTGGGGTGATCGCCGTCGACAACGTGCTGCGTGGCGGCCGGGTGATCGCGCCGCAGAACGCCGCGGACCGGGCCATCGCCGCCTTCAACGACGAGGTGCTGGCCGATGTGCGGGTGGACCCGGTGATGCTGCCGGTCGCGGACGGTCTGACCCTCGCCCGGGTGCGCTGAGCGGCGGCGACCGCTGGCACACGGATGTCGGGGTGTCCTCGTGCGCAGGACACCCCGACATCCAGGAACTCGTGTTGATCAAGCCAGGTCGCGCGAGGCCGCCAAGCCGGGCCGCCAGGCCAAGAGGCCCCTCAGCGCACGCTGCGGGCGAACTGGCGGGCGGCCCAGAAGACACCCAGCGCGGCGAGCACCGCGGTGATGGTCAGGCCCTGCCACACCTTGTCGCTGCCCAGGTCGCCGGCGAACAGCGCCCGGGTGCCGTCGACCGCCCAGGAGAACGGGTTCCAGTCGGCGATGGCCTGCAACCAACCGGGCGCGAACGTCAGTGGCAGCAGGATGCCGGAGAGCAGCAGCACCGGCTGCGCCACCGTGTTCATCAGCGGGGCCAGGGCGTCCTCGCTCTTGACCTTCAGCGCGACGCCGTACGAGACGGCCGAGGTCATCAGCGCGATCAGAGCGAGCATCAGGTACGCCAGCAGCAGGTCCCCGATGAACACCCGCAGGTCGAACAGGAGCGCCAGCAGGGTGATGATGACGGCCTGCGCCATGAGCGAGACCACGTCGCGCAGCGAGCGGCCGAGCAGCAGGGCGAGGCGGCTGATCGGGGTGACCCGGGAGCGTTCGATGACCCCGGCGCGCAGCTCGGCGATCAGACCGAAGCCCTGGAACAGGCCACCGAAGATGGCCAGCAGCACCAGCAGACCGGGCACGAAGATCTTGTAGGCGGCGGCCTGGGTGGGCGCGTTCAGCGCCGGCTTGAGCAGCGGGGCGAAGAGCAGCAGGTACATCACCGGCTGGAAGACGCCGACGAAGACCCAGACCGGGTTGCGCAGCAGCAGCTGGGTCTGCCGCTGGAAGATCAGCCAGGTGTCACGGGCGAATTTCATGAGTCGTCTCCGGGTGGTCAGGACTCGCGCAGCGAGCGGCCGGTCTTGGTGAGGAAGACGTCGTCCAGGCTGGGGCGGTGCAGCTCGATCGAGCGCAGGTCCAGCCCGGCCTGGTCGAGTCTGCGCAGCACCTGCGGAATGGACGTGGCGCCCTCGTCGACGTAGAGACGCAGGCCGCCCTCGTCGGCGGTCTCCAACTTGTTCACGTAGGGCTCGCCGTCGAGTGCCTGGGCGGCCTGCGGGGTGGCGGCCAGGTCGAGGCCGACCAGCACGACGTCGCCGGAGATCTCCCGCTTGAGCTCGGTCGGCGTGCCCTCGGCCACCACCTCGCCGTTGTCCATGATCGCGATCCGGTCGCAGAGCGCGTCGGCCTCGTCCAGGTAGTGCGTGGTGATGAAGACCGTCATCCCGTCCCGGCGGAGGCGTCGGATCTCGTCCCACATGTGCGCGCGGCTCTGCGGGTCGAGGCCGGTGGTCGGCTCGTCCAGAAAGACGATCTTCGGCTCGTGGATGATGCCGAGCGCGATCTCCACCCGCCGGCGCTGACCGCCGGAGTAGGTCTTGCACTTGCGGTCGGCGTACTCGGTGAGCTGGAAGGCGTCCAGCGCGCGGGAGGCGCGCTGTTGCGCGTCGGCCTTGCCGATGCCGTACATCCGCGCGTGCAGCACCAGCTCCTCGCGGGCGGTCGACTCGTCCCAGGTGCTGCCGCCCTGCGGGACGTAACCGATCCGGCGGCGCACCTCGGCCGGGTCCTTGCGCAGG
This sequence comes from Micromonospora acroterricola, assembly GCF_003172955.1. Lineage (GTDB taxonomy): Bacteria > Actinomycetota > Actinomycetes > Mycobacteriales > Micromonosporaceae > Micromonospora > Micromonospora acroterricola. The sequence goes on from NZ_QGKR01000230.1 coordinate 6,892, forward strand.
TCGGCACCGGCGATGGTGGCCTCGCCACCATCGGGCTCGATCAGCGTGGCGAGCATCCGCAGCGTCGTGGTCTTGCCGGCGCCGTTCGGGCCGAGAAAGCCGAAGATCTCACCCTCGGCGACCTCCAGATTGACGCCGCGCACGGCGTCCACCGTCTTCGTCTCTCGACCCGCGCGGGAGCGGAAGGACTTCCGCAGCCCCCTGGTCTCGATCATTTCTGCTCCTGGTCGTCCGGGCCGGCCGCGCCGGCCGTCGAGGGGGACGACGCCGGACGGCGCACTCCCCCGCTGTGCCGACAGCAGGCTAACGCGATATAGCTCTTATGGTCAACGTTGATTATTTCGCGTCCGGAGCCCGGTCGGCGGCCCCGTCGGGAGCCCCGTCCGTCCACTGCGGCCACCCCTCGGCGTTCTCCAGCTCAGCAGGCAGGTACGACACTCCGGAATCGATTTTCTCGGCGATCCGCTCGCACCAGGCCATCTCCGCCTCGGCCCGTGCCGCCCAGAGCTCGAACATCCACCCGACGTGCACCGGCTTGGTGTTGCGCACCCAGTCCGAATCGAGCGAGGCGCGCATCGACTCGATGCCGGCGCGCAGCAGGTTGGCCCGGTTGCGCAGGGCCGCCGCCGCCTCGGGACGCGGCATCGCCGGCAGGAAGGAGAACGCCGCCGCGAACGGGTCCACCGGCTCGGAGAAGTTCCACCAGAGGCCGCGCAGCAGCGTCTCGAACTCGTCCTCGCCCTTGGGGGTCACCTCGTAGGTGGTACGCGCCGGACGGGCGCCGACCTGCTCGGTGGCGACCGCCCGGAGCAGCCCCTCCTCGGTGAGTTTGCGCAGCGCGTGGTAGATCGACCCGGGCTGCACGTTGGCCCACTTGTCGGCGCTCCAGCTCAGCAGCTCGCGGCGCACGTCATAGCCGTGTACGGGCTGCATCCACCGCACCAGACCGAGGATCATCATCCGAGTCGCAGACACCGGACAAGCGTAATAGGCAAGTTTGACTAGAACGCGGTAGGCACAGTGCGGCATCCCACACTGAGCGATCGTTAGGGCCACCAGGGTGGCCGATACACTCCCGGTCAGTAACCTGCCGGGAGGAGCCACGAAGGTGCGCAAGGTACTTATCGCGAACCGCGGCGAGATCGCCGTCCGGGTGATCCGCGCCTGCCGCGACGCCGGCCTGGGCAGTGTCGCCGTGTACGCGGACTCCGACCGCGACGCCCTGCACGCCACGCTCGCCGACGAGGCGTACGCGCTCGGCGGGGACAGCGCCACCGAGACGTACCTGCGCATCGACAAGCTGCTCGACGTCGCCGCCCGGGCCGACGCCGACGCCGTGCACCCCGGCTACGGCTTCCTCTCCGAGAACGCCGACTTCGCCCAGGCGGTCATCGACGCCGGGCTGACCTGGATCGGCCCCACCCCGCAGGCGATCCGCGACCTCGGTGACAAGGTCACCGCCCGGCACATCGCGCAGCGCGCCGGCGCCCCGCTGGTCCCCGGCACCCCGGACCCGGTGGCCAACCCGGACGAGGTGATGGCGTTCGCCGTCGACCACGGGCTGCCGGTCGCCATCAAGGCCGCCTTCGGCGGCGGCGGGCGCGGCCTCAAGGTGGCCCGGACCATGGAGGAGATCCCCCAGCTGTTCGAGTCGGCGACGCGGGAGGCGGTCGCGGCGTTCGGTCGGGGCGAGTGCTTCGTCGAGCGCTACCTGGACCAGCCGCGGCACGTCGAGGCGCAGGTCCTCGCCGACCAGCACGGCAACGTGATCGTGGTGGGCACCCGGGACTGCTCGTTGCAGCGTCGGCACCAGAAGCTGGTCGAGGAGGCCCCCGCGCCGTTCCTCACCGACGCCCAGCGGGAGCAGATCCACGACAGCGCCAAGGCCATCTGCCGCGAGGCCGGCTACCACGGCGCCGGCACGGTGGAGTACCTGGTCGGCGCCGACGGCACCATCTCCTTCCTGGAGGTCAACACCCGGCTCCAGGTCGAGCACCCGGTCACCGAGGAGACCGCCGGCATCGACCTGGTCCGCGAGCAGTTCCGGATCGCCGACGGCGAGAAGCTGCGCATCACCGAGGACCCGACGCCGCGCGGGCACTCCATCGAGTTCCGGATCAACGGCGAGGACCCGGGCCGCAACTTCCTGCCCGCACCGGGCACGGTCACCGCGCTGCGGCTGCCCACCGGCCCCGGCGTCCGGGTGGACACCGGCATCTCGGCCGGCGACGTGATCGGCGGCAACTTCGACTCGCTGCTGGCCAAGGTGATCATCAGCGGTGAGACGCGGACCGAGGCGCTGGAGCGGGCCCGCCGCGCGCTGGACGAGATGGTGGTCGACGGAATGGCCACCGCGCTGCCGTTCCACCGGCTGGTGGTGCGGGACGAGGCGTTCACCGCCGAGCCGTTCACCGTGCACACCCGGTGGATCGAGACCGAGTTCCACAACACCGTGCCGCCGTTCGCCGCCGCCGTCGGCGCCGAGGCGCCGGCCGAACGCGAGACCGTCGTGGTCGAGGTGGGTGGCAAGCGGCTGGAGGTCAGCCTCCCCGCCGGCTTCGGCGGGAGTACGACCACCGCCGCGCCTGCCTCCCGCAAGCCGACCCGGCGCGGCGGCGGGGCGAAGGCCGGCGCCCCGGTCGGTGGCGACACCCTCGCCTCGCCGATGCAGGGCACGATCGTCAAGATCGCTGTGGCGGACGGCGACACCGTGGCCGAGGGCGACCTGGTGGTCGTGCTGGAGGCGATGAAGATGGAACAGCCGCTGCACGCGCACAAGGCCGGCACGGTCAGCGGGCTCACCGCCGAGGTCGGCGCCGTGATCACCGCGGGCTCCGCGATCTGCACCATCGCCTGAGCTGTCGGGAAGGGCCCCTTCCCCACAGCCGTGGCGGGCCGTCGGCGCGGGGCGCCGGCGGTCAGCGGAGCGTCTCGGCGGCGACCGCGCGGACGGCGGCGGTCAGGGCGTTCAGCACGTCCGACTCCAGCCGCCAGTGCTGCCAGTAGAGCGGGACGTCCAGGTGACGGCCGGGCGCGAGGTCGACACACCGACCGGCGGCCAGGTCGGCCTCGGCGATCTGTTCCGGCACCAGGCTCCAGCCGAGCCCGAGCCGGATCGCCTCGCTGAAGGCCGGCACCGATGGGACGTAGTGCACCGGCGGGTCGAGCGGCCGGCCCGCCACCGCCCGGATGAACCGGTGTTGCACCCGGTCCTTCCGGTCGAAGACGACCAGCGGCGCGCCCGCCAGCGCGGAAGGGGTGAATCCGCCGACGAAGTGGGACGCCGCGAACTCCGGCGCGGCCAGCGCGCGGTAGCGCATGGCACCGAGCCGCAGCACCCGGCAGCCCTGCACGGCCTCCCGCTGGGCGGTCACCGCCGCCGTCACCGAACCGTCCCGGAGCAGCTCCGCGGTGTGGTCCTGATCGTCCTGGCGCAGGTCGAAGGAGAGTCCGTTCCGCTGCGGCAACCGGGCCAGCGCGGCGGGAAACCAGGTGGCCAGCGAGTCCGCGTTGACCACCACGGCGACCCGGACGCGGCCTCCGCCGGACAGCGGACCGCGGGCGTCGGCCAGCGCCTCCCGTTCGAGCAGCGTGAGCTGGCCGGCGAGGCGCAGCAGCGGGCGGCCCGCCCCGGTCGCCACGCACGGTCGGGTCCGGCGGACCAGCACCTGGCCGACGGTCTCCTCCAGCGCTTTGATCCGCTGGCTCACCGCCGACGGCGTGACGTGCAGCAGCCGTGCCGCCGCCTCGAAGCTGCCCTCCGCGACCACCGCGGCGAGCGTCCGCAGCTGCGCCGAGTCGAGACCGTCCATCAGCACAGCTTAAGCTGCGTGAGAATCTTTAGTTGGACTGGTGTTGGCCCACAGTCCTAGCGTCGTTCCGTGCTCACCTCCGCCGTCGCCGGCTTCTCGATCTCCATCGCCCTCATCGTCGCCATCGGCGCCCAGAACGCCTTCGTCCTGCGTCAGGGCCTGCGCCGCGAACACGTCGTACCCGTGGTGCTCACCTGCGCCGTGTCGGACGCCCTGCTGATCGCGGCGGGCGTCGCCGGGGTCGGCACGCTGGTGACGGGCCGGCCGGGCGTGCTGACGGCGATCCGGTGGGGCGGGGCGGCGTTCCTGCTCTGCTACGCGGCGCTCGCCGCCCGCCGCGCCCTGCGTCCCGGCGCCCTGTTGCCCACCGAGCGACCACCGGCCACGCTGGGGGCCACCCTGCTCGCCTGCGCCGCCTTCACCTACCTGAACCCGCACGTCTACCTGGACACCGTGCTGCTCCTCGGCGGGGTGGCACAGCAGCACCCGCACCGCTGGGTCTTCGGCGCCGGGGCCGCCCTGGCCAGCGTGGTCTGGTTCACCGCGCTCGGCGCCGGCGCGCAGCGCCTCGCGCCGCTGCTCGCCCGTGCCGCCGCCTGGCGGGTGCTGGACGCGGTCATCGCCGTCGTGATGGCCGGGCTCGCCGTGGCGCTCCTGGTGGGCTGACCGCTCCCGGGGCAGGTGGCACCTCCTGGGAACAGGCGAACGCCGGCGGGAGTGTTTTCCGTGACCACCGGCGGCGGGACGGACCACGAGCGGGAATGATGGTCAGGTGCAGTTCCTTCACGGCGCGGCCCCCGCGCACGACCTGACCTACACCGACGTCTTCATGGCGCCGGCCCGTTCCGACCTCGGCTCCCGGCTCGATGTCGACCTCGCCACCGGCGACGGCACCGGCACCACGATCCCGTTGGTGGTGTCGAACATGACCGCGGTCGCCGGCCGGCGGATGGCCGAGACGGTGGCCCGGCGGGGCGCGATCGCGGTGATCCCGCAGGACATCCCGATCGAGGTGGTCGCGAACGTCGTCGCCTGGGTCAAGCAGCGGCACCTGGTCTACGACACGCCGATCACCCTGGGCCCCACCGAGACCGTGGGTGACGCCATCCACCTGCTGCCGAAGCGCTCGCACGGCGCGGTGATCGTGGTCGACGAGGCCGGCCGTCCGCTGGGTGTGGTCACCGAGGCCGACACCATCGGGGTGGACCGGTTCGCCCAGTTGCGGCACGTGATGTCCACCGATCTGCACACCGTCCCGGCGGACGCGGACCCGCGTACCGGTTTCGACCTGCTCTCCGCGGGCCGGCGCCGGCTCGCCCCCGTGGTGGACGCCAACGGCCGGCTGGTCGGGGTGCTGACCCGGCAGGGCGCGCTGCGGGCCACCCTCTACACGCCGGCCGTGGACGACCGGGGTCGGCTGCGGATCGCGGCCGCCGTCGGGATCAACGGCGACGTCACCGGCAAGGCCGCCGCTCTGCTGGAGGCGGGGGTGGACACGCTGGTGGTGGACACCGCGCACGGCCACCAGGCCCGGATGATCTCCGCGCTTCAGGCGGTCCGCAAGCTGGACCCGGGGGTGCCGGTGGCGGCCGGCAACGTGGTCACCGCCGAGGGCGTACGCGACCTTGTCGATGCGGGCGCCGACATCATCAAGGTCGGTGTCGGCCCGGGAGCGATGTGCACCACCCGGATGATGACCGGCGTGGGCCGGCCGCAGTTCTCCGCCGTGCTCGACTGCTCGGCGGCGGCCCGGGAGCTGGGCCGGCACGTCTGGGCCGACGGCGGTGTGCGACACCCGCGTGACGTGGCGCTCGCGCTCGCCGCCGGCGCCTCGAACGTGATGATCGGTTCGTGGTTCGCCGGCACCTACGAGTCGCCCGGCGACCTGTACACCGATGCGGACGGCCGGCGGTACAAGGAGAGCTTCGGGATGGCCTCGGCGCGGGCGGTCAGCGCCCGCACCGCCGACGACAGCCCGTACGACCGGGCCCGCAAGGCGGTGTTCGAGGAGGGCATCTCGTCGGCCCGGATGTACCTGGACCCGGCCCGGCCCGGCGTCGAGGACCTGATCGACGAGATCATCGCCGGGGTGCGCAGCGCCTTCACCTACGCCGGCGCCCGGAACCTGGCGCAGTTCCACGAGCGGGCGATCGTCGGCGTGCAGAGCGCCGCCGGCTTCACCGAGGGCATGCCGCTACCCACGAGCTGGTGAAATCCCGCCCGCTCCGCCCGTCAGGTGGCCAGGCGGCGTAGCACGGCACGGGCGGCCTCCCGTGGCTCGTCGCCGACCCGGTCCGGCAGTGCGCCCGCCAGCCAGAGGGTCGCGAAGCCGTGCGCGATCGACCAGGCCGCGAGCGCGTCCCGGTCGGTGTCGGAGGGCGCGCCACGGGTGGGCAGGGCGGCCACCCCGGCACGCAGCGCCGCCCTGGCCCGGCCCTGGGCGGTGACCAGCTCGGCGTCGTCGGCCCGGTAGAACTCGGGCCGGAACATCACCTCGAAGTGCGCGCGGTGCCGGACGGCGAAGTCGACGTACGCGACACCGGCGGCCAGCAGGTCGTCGCCTGCCGCGGTCAGCGTCTGCGCCAGCAGGTCGAAGCCCTGGGCGGCCAGTGCGGTGAGCAGGCCCGCCTTGTCGCCGAAGTGGTGCGCGGGCGCGGCGTGCGAGACGCCGGCCCGGCGGGCCAGGTCGCGCAGGCTCAGCGCGGCCGGCCCGACCTCCTCGATCGCCTCCAGGGCGACGGCGAGCAGGGCGCGGCGCAGGTCGCCGTGGTGGTAGGCGCGCGTCTCGGTCATGCCCGAATCGTATCTTGCCATTGACAAGATGCCGCCTCGGGCCGCAATCTTTCCAGTGACAAGTTCACGAGGAGGATTCCGATGGCACCCCTGATCGCTCTACTCGCCGGGGCCGCGCTGGCTCGCCTGACCGGTCTCGCCGGCGTCGCCGCGCTGGACGGCTGGCATCCCGCACTGCGGGTCGGACTGGCCCTGATGTTCGTCGTGACAGGCGTCGCCCACTTCGCCGGGCGGCGTCGCGCCGGCCTGATCGCGATGGTCCCGTCCGGCCTTCCCCGACCGGACCTGCTGGTCACCGTCACCGGCGTGCTGGAGCTGGTCGGCGCGGTCGGTCTCCTGATACCGGCGACCGCCCGCCTGGCCGCGGCCGGCCTGGCCCTGCTCATGCTCGCGATGTTCCCGGCCAACGTCTCGGCGGCCCGCCGCGGGCTGACGCTTGCCGGACGGCCGGTGACCCCGCTCGGCCAGCGCACCGTCCTCCAGATCGTGTTCGTGGCCACCGCCGTCGGTATTTCGTTTGGCCCCTGACTATCAGGGGGCTAACCTGCTACCCGTGGATCTCGTCACTCTCCAGGATGTGCCGCTCGGCCGGCTGCTGGTGGTGGCCGGGCATCTCGTCGGGCAGCGGTGGAACCGCTACCTCGCCGAGGAGCACGGGCTCACCCAGGCCGGCATGGTGACCCTGATGACGCTCGCCCGGGACGGCGAGCTGCCGCACCGCGAGGTCGCCGAGCGGGGCTTCGTCCGCCCGGCCACCCTGACCGGCATCGTGGACACACTCGCCCGCGACGGGCTGGTCGAGCGGCAACGCGACGACAGCGACCGGCGCAGCGTCCGACTCGCCATCACCCCCGCCGGTCGGGAACGGCTCGCGGCGCTCACCAGCCTGATCCACTCCGGACGCCCGCTCACCTCGGTCGACGCCGACCCGGCGAAGGCCCAGGTGATCCGGGAGTTCCTGCTCGAGGTCATCGGCAGCGGAGACGACCCGCGGATGACCGGACGCGACACCGACCCGGGGGATGATGCGACGTGTTGATCCGACTGTTGCGCAACCAACTGCGCGCCTACCAGCGACCGTTGACGGCGGTGGTGCTGCTCCAGTTCGTGGGCACCATGGCCTCGCTCTACCTGCCCAGCCTGAACGCCGACATCATCGACCAGGGCGTGGCTCGGGGCGACACCGACTACATCGTGCGCATCGGTGGCTGGATGCTGCTGGTCAGCCTGATCCAGATCATCTGCTCGATCGCCGCGGTCTACCTGGGCGCGCGGATCGCGATGGGCTTCGGCCGGGACGTCCGCGCAACCCTGTTCGGGCACGTCAACCGCTTCTCCGCCCGCGAGGTGGCCCGGTTCGGCGCGCCGTCGCTCATCACCCGCAACACGAACGACGTGCAGCAGGTGCAGATGCTCGTGCTGATGAGCTGCACCATGCTGGTCGCCGCGCCGATCATGAGCGTCGGCGGTGTGGTGATGGCCCTCCGGGAGGATCTCGGGCTCTCCTGGCTGATGCTGGTCAGCGTGCCGGTGCTCGCCGTCGCGCTCACCATGATCATCCGCCGGATGGTGCCGGGCTTCCGGCTGATGCAGACCCGGATCGACACGGTCAACCGGGTGCTGCGCGAGCAGATCACCGGCATCCGCGTCGTTCGGGCGTTCGTCCGTGAGCCGTACGAGACCGACCGCTTCGCCGTCGCCAACGCCGACCTGACCGCCACCGCGCTGCGTACCGGCCGGCTGCTGGCACTGATCTTCCCGGTGGTCATGCTGGTGCTCAACGTCTCCAGCGTGGCGGTGCTCTGGTTCGGCGCGCAGCGGGTGGAGGCCGGCGCGATCCAGGTCGGCGCGCTCACCGCCTTCCTCCAGTACCTGATGCAGATCCTGATGGCCGTCATGATGGCCACCTTCATGCTGATGATGGTGCCCCGGGCCGCGGTCTGCGCCGAGCGGATCGTCGAGGTGCTGGACACCGACTCCTCGGTCGTGCCCGCCACCGACCCGGTCGCCGAGCCGCCCACCCGGGCCGAGTTGGAGCTGCGCGGGGTGCGCTTCCAGTACCCGGGTGCGGTCGACCCGGTGCTGCGCGACGTCTCCTTCCGGGCCACCCCGGGCACCACGACGGCGATCATCGGCAGCACCGGCGCGGGCAAGACGACCCTGCTGTCGCTCATTCCCCGCCTGGTCGACGTCACCGCCGGCGCGGTGCTGGTCGACGGCGTTGACGTGCGGGAGCTGGCGCCCGACGAGCTGTGGCGGCGCATCGGCCTGGTGCCGCAGCGGCCGTACCTGTTCACCGGCACGGTCGCGAGCAACCTGCGCTACGGCAACCCGGACGCCACCGACGACGAGCTGTGGACGGCGCTGGAGATCGCCCAGGCCCGGGACTTCGTGGCCCAGATGCCCGGCGGGCTGGACGCCCCGATCGCCCAGGGCGGCAGCACCGTCTCCGGCGGGCAGCGACAACGCCTGGCCATCGCCCGGGCGCTCGTCCGGCAGCCGGAGATCTACCTCTTCGACGACTCGTTCTCCGCGCTCGACCTCGGCACCGACGCGCGGCTGCGGGCGGCGCTGCGGCCGGTCACCGCGCAGTCCGCCGTGGTGATCGTGGCCCAGAGGGTCTCCACGATCATCGACGCCGACCAGATCATCGTGCTCGAGGACGGAGGGGTCGTCGGAGTGGGACGACACGAGGAGTTGCTGAGAACCTGCCCGACGTACGCCGAGATCGTGGCCTCGCAGCAGACGACGGAGGTGCCGGCATGAGCGAGCCCGACGAGCCGCGCACCGCGGCCGTACCCACGCAGAAGCCGGCCGGTGACGGGCGGACGCCGGGGGACGCCACGCGGCAGCCCGGCGGCGACGCGCCGGCGCCGAAGCGGTTGCCTCCGGGTCGCCAGGGCGGCGGGCCGCCGTGGGCGGGCGCCGGGATGCCCGCCGAGAAGTCGATGAACTTCGGGCCGTCCGCCCGGCGGCTGCTCGGCCGGCTGCGCCCGCACCGGCTGCACCTCGGCGCGATCATCGCGCTCGCCGTGGTGAGCGTCGGGTTCAGCGTGGCCGGGCCGAAGATCCTTGGCCACGCCACCGACCTGATCTTCAACGGGGTGATCGGGCGGCAGCTGCCGGCCGGCACCACCACCGAGCAGGCCGCCGCGGCGGCCCGGGCCAGCGGCAACGACAGCTTCGCCGACATGCTGTCCCGGATGGACGTCGTGCCCGGCGTGGGCATCGACTTCAGCGCCCTGAGCCGGGTGCTGCTGCTGGCGCTCGGGCTCTACCTGGCCGCGAGCGTGTTGTCGTGGTGGCAGGGCTGGCTGCTCAACGGGGTCGTCCAGCGCACCGTGCTGCGGCTGCGCGCCGAGGTGGAGGAGAAGCTCAACCGGCTGCCGCTGCCCTACTTCGACCGGCAGCCCCGCGGCGAGCTGCTCAGCCGGGTCACCAACGACATCGACAACATCTCCACGAGCCTCCAGCAGACCCTCAGCCAACTGCTCACCTCGCTGCTGACCGTGGTCGGCGTGCTGGGCGTGATGTTCTGGATCTCGCCGCTGCTGGCCCTGGTGGCCCTGGTCGCGGTGCCCCTGTCGGTGCTGGTCACCCAGCGCATCGCCAAGCGCTCCCAGCAGCAGTTCATCGCCCAGTGGAAGCACACCGGCGAGCTCAACGGCCAGATCGAGGAGGCCTACACCGGTCACGAGCTGGTGAAGGTCTTCGGCCGGCAGCGCGAGGTGGAGGCCGCGTTCGCGGCGAAGAACGAGGAGCTGTTCCGGGCCAGCTTCGGCGCCCAGTTCATCTCCGGGATCATCATGCCGTCGATGATGTTCATCGGAAACCTCAGCTACGTGGCGATCGCCGTGGTCGGCGGGCTGCGCGTGGCCTCCGGCACGATGAGCCTCGGCGACGTGCAGGCGTTCATCCAGTACTCCCGCCAGTTCACCCAGCCGCTCACGCAGCTCGCCTCGATGGCCAACCTGCTCCAGTCCGGAGTGGCCTCGGCCGAGCGGGTCTTCGCCGTCCTCGACGCCGAGGAGCAGAGCAGCGACCCGGCCGAGCCGGCCCGGGTCACCGACCCGCACGGCCGGGTCGAGTTCGAACACGTCTCGTTCCGGTACGCCCCGGACAAGCCGCTGATCGACGACCTGTCGCTGGTCGCCGAGCCGGGGCACACGGTGGCCATCGTCGGCCCGACCGGTGCCGGCAAGACCACCCTGGTCAACCTGATCATGCGGTTCTACGAGCTGGACGCGGGCCGGATCACCCTGGACGGGGTGGACATCACCACCATGCGGCGCGACGACCTGCGCGGCCGGATCGGCATGGTGCTCCAGGACACCTGGCTCTTCGGCGGCACCATCCGGGACAACATCGCGTACGGCCGGCCGGACGCGACCGAGGAGGAGATCCTGGCCGCGGCCCGGGCCACCTTCGTCGACCGGTTCGTGCGCAGCCTGCCCGACGGCTACGACACGGTCATCGACGAGGAGGGCAGCAACGTCAGCGCCGGCGAGAAGCAGCTGATCACCATCGCCCGGGCGTTCCTCGCCGAGCCGTCCCTGCTGATCCTGGACGAGGCGACCAGCTCGGTGGACACCCGCACCGAGGTGCTGCTGCAACGGGCGATGGCCGCGCTGCGCTCGGACCGGACCAGCTTCGTCATCGCGCACCGGCTCTCCACGATCCGGGACGCCGACCTGATCCTGATGATGGAGAACGGTCGGATCGTCGAGCAGGGCAGCCACGAGCACCTGCTCGCCGCCCGAGGCGCGTACCACCACCTGTACCAGTCCCAGTTCACCGCCGCCGTGGTGGATGAGGAACCCGACGCACCCGCCGTCCCCGCCGGGTCTCCCCAGCCCGCGTCGATCTAGGGCAGATCGTCGTGAACGGAGATCCACTCACAACGATCCGCCCTGGATCGACGGCGGAATCAGTCCGGGGGCAGGAGGTCGGTGGCGCGAAGGGCTACCTGGTGGGCGATCAGGGTCAGCGCGGCCGCGGCCGGCATCGGGTCCAGGGTGCGGCCGTCGCGCAGGCGCAGGGCGAGACGTCCGTCGGCTGCCTCCCGGGCACCCAGCACCCCGAGGTACGGGACGCGGCGGCGGGCCGCGTCCCGGATCCGGGCGCCCAGCGAGCCGGCGACGTCGACGTCGACCCGCAGCCCGGCGTCAACGGCCTGCCGCGCCAGCTCGGCCGCCGCGTCGACCTGCCCGTCGTCCACCGGCAGCAGCACCAGCTGGACCGGCGCGTACCAGGCCGGGAAGGCGCCCTCGTGCACCTCGATGAGGTACGCGAACAACCGCTCCATGCTGCCGACCAGGCTGCGGTGCACCATGACCGGCCGGCGCCGGCCGCCGTCGGAGTCGGTGTACGACAGGTCGAACCGCTCCGGCTTGTCGAAGTCCAGCTGGATGGTGGAGAGGGTCGACTCCCGGCCGGCGGCGTCGACGATCTGGATGTCGATCTTCGGGCCGTAGAACGCGGCCTCCCCGGGCGCCTCGACGTACGCCACCCCGGCGAGCGCGCCCCGCAGCAGCTCCTCGGCGCGGGCCCACTGCGCGTCGTCGCCGACGTACTTCTCGCCCGGCCCGCGCAGCGACAGCCGGAACCCGGCCGGGCGGACGCCCAGCGCGGCGTGCGCGGCGCGGATCAGCCCGAGGATCTCCACGACCTCCTCGCCCACCTGGTCCGGGGCGCAGAAGGTGTGCGCGTCGTTGAGCGAGATGGCGCGTACCCGGGACAGCCCGCCGAGCACCCCGGAGCGCTCCGAGCGGTACATCCCGCCCAGCTCCGCGATCCGCAGCGGCAACTCCCGGTAGGAACGGCCCCGGGCTCGGAAGACCAGCGCGTGGTGCGGGCAGAGCGCCGGCCGGAGCACGAACTCGTCGTCGGCGCTGAGCCGCATCGGCGGGAACATGTCGTCGGCGAAGTAGCCGAGATGGCCGGACAGTTCGAAGAGTTCCCTCTTGCCCAGCGGCGGCGAGTAGACGTGCTGGTGGCCGGAGCGGCGCTCCAACTCCCGGACGTACTCCTCGACGGCATGTCTGGCGGCCGCGCCGGCCGGCAGCCAGCTCGGCAGGCCGGCGCCGGCCAGCGGGTCGGAGACGAAGAGGTCCAGCTCCCGGCCGAGCCTACGGTGGTCGATCATGTCGTGCTCCTGCATCGGGTACGACCCGGAGGCGACCTGGACTCCGAACGCCGCGCGGCCCTCGGGGCGGATCGCCCCGGGGCCTGGTCGACGGTGGTTACGTCAGAGCGGCGCGCCGGGGACACCCGGCGTCGTGGTCACCACTACCGCGCTGCGCATGCGGCGACCGTACTCGTCGGGCGGCCACGGACGCACCCGGATTTGCCGTGCGGGAAGAGGGGGCGGGCCGCCGGCGCGGGACCCGCCGGCGGCCCTGGGCGGCCCGAATCGTCAGGAACGGGGGACCCGACGGTGCTGGGGCCGCGCCGACAACGGTACGCCGACGAACGCCGATCCGCCGACCGTCACGAGCCGCGTGGACGGCCGCCGAACCGTCACCCGAGAGCCGCTCGCCTCGTTGTACCTGGGTGGCCCAGTCGTGTCGACGGTCACGACGGGGTGGGGCTGTCCACGGTGACGCCGGACACGCCGTCAGGCTCGAGACACCCAATCGGCCGCATCCGGCGAGGTGGCAGGCGTGCCCGAACTACTGACTGACGTCGCGTCGCCGACGTGGGCCTACCTGGTGCTGCTCGGCCTGCTGATCGCGGACGCCTTCGTGCCCGTGATTCCCACCCAGATCGTCATGATCACCAGCGGGGCGCTCACCGTCTACGGCGGGCTCAGCCTGCCGGTCACCATCGCCGTCGGCGCGCTCGGCGTGTTCGCCGGGGACCTGGCCTGCTACCTGCTCGGCCGGGGCGCACCCGACCGGCGCGCGCCCCGGCACGCCGAGCCGAGCCGGGCCCGCCGCGTCGCCAACCGGGTCACGCAGGGGCTGCGCCAACCCGGGCCGCTGGTCATCCTGCTCTGCCGGTTCGTGCCCGGCGGCCGGATGGCAGCCTGCTTCTCGGCCGGCCGCAGCCGCTACCCGTACCGGCTGTTCGTGCTCTACGAGGCGGTCGCCGCACTGGGTTGGGCCACCTACGGCGCGTTGGTCGGGCACCTGGGCGGGACCGCGCTGACCGAGTCGGCCTGGCGGCTCGCCATCATCGCCACCGCCGCGGCGGCCGGCTTCGCCGCGGCCGGCTGGGCGATGACCCTGGTCAGCGCCCGGCACGCCCGCGCCGCCGCCGGAGCCGACACCCCCATCGACTGAGTGTCGGCCCGTCCTGCGGCACAACCCTCGGAGAGGCCGACATACGGCCGCACCCGAGGAACCACACCGATTTGCCGGGTGCCTCTAGGGGTGGTCCCCCGGGACGATTTCGGTGGCCGTCCCGGATCCGGCTCGGGTGCCCTCGGCGACAGGCTGAGGCATGCCTGGAACCCGGAGCACCGGTCTGCTGGCCCTCGGCGGGATCGCCCTGGCGGCGCTGCTCACCGTGATCGGCCATCTCGAAGTCAACGACGACCTCAACCCGTGGGCGCTGACGGTCAGCGACTTCGCGGTGTCCGACCGGGGCGGCGTCATCGACATCGCGATGGTGGTGCTCGCGCTCGCCACCGTGGCGCTGCTGCTCGGGCTGCGCCGCACCGGGCCACCACGGCCCGGCCGGCCGGTCGAGCTGCTGCTCGGCGCGTGGGTGGCCGGGCTGCTGCTGGCCGCGGTGGTGCCGACGAACGAGCCGGGCACGGCCATGACCACCGCCGCCTACGTGCACCGGTACGCCTCGGTGATCGCCTTCCTGGCGCTGCCGGCCGGCGGCTGGCTGCTCGCCCGCCGCCCCGACCTGGCCCCCGCCGCTCGGACACTCCGCACCCTGGTCGTGCTCTCCCTGGCCCTGGCGGTGGCGATGATCTGGTCCGCCTACCCCGGCGACCGCCTGCTGATCGGCCTCGCCGAACGCCTGCTCATCCTCACCGAGGTCGCGGTGCTCGCAACGGTCGCGCTGACCCAGACCCTGACCGCGGTCGAGCACGGAGTTGTGGCGCCTCACCACCGGGGCATGACGGCGTGAGCGCCCGCCACAACTCCATGACCGACGAGGCTTACTCCAGCTCGTGAAGCATGAGCTGACGGGCTGCCTCCGTGATGGAACCGGAGAGGCTCGGGTAGATGGTGATGGTCTGGGCCAGCTCGTTGACCGTCAGGTTGTTCTCCACCGCCATCGTGATCGGCAGGATCAGCTCGCTGGCCTTCGGGGCCACCACCACACCGCCGACCACCTGGCCACTGGCCGGCCGGCAGAACAGCTTGACGAAGCCGTCGGACAGGTCGTCCATCTTCGCCCGGGCGTTGCCCGACAGCGGCAGCATCACCTGCCGGGCCGGCACCTTGCCGGCGTCCACCTCGTCCTGGGAGACGCCCACGGTGGCCAGCTCGGGGTCGGTGAAGACGTTGGCAGCGACGGTGCGCAGCCGCAACGGGCGGACCGCCTCGCCGAGGGCGTGCCACATCGCGATCCGGCCCTGCATGGCGGCGACGCTGGCCAGCAGCAGGACGCCCGTGCAGTCACCGGCGGCGTAGATGCCCGGCACGTTGGTCCGGGACACCCGGTCGACCGTGACGTAGCCACCGCGGCCCAGCTCGACGCCGTACTCGGCCAGACCCAGCTCGGCGGTGTTCGGGATCGAACCGACCGCGATCAGGGCGTGCGAGCCGGAGACCCTGCGGCCGTCGGAGAGCTCCACCTCGACACCGTCGGCCGTACGCCGGACCGCGTCGGCCCGCGAGTTGTTGAGGATGTTCATGCCCCGGTTACGGAAGACCCGCTCGATGGCCGACGCCGCGTCGGCGTCCTCGTGCGGCATCACCCGGTCGCGGCTGGAGACCAGGGTGACCTGGACCCCCATCGCCAGGTACGCGCTGGCGAACTCGGCGCCGGTCACGCCGGAGCCGACCACGATCAGGTGCTCGGGCAGCTCGGGCAGGTCGTACACCTGGCGCCAGGTCAGGATGCGCTCACCGTCCGGTACGGCGGTGGGCAGCTGGCGGGGCGTCGAGCCGGTGGCCACCAGGACGGTGGACGCCGCGATCGAGTACTCCTCGCCGCCGTCGGCGGGCGTGATGATCACCCGGTGGGTGTGCCCGAGGGCGTCCTCGCCGAGCCGGGCGGTGCCGGCCACGAAGGTGACCCCCGCCTTGAGCAGCTTGGCGTGGATGTCGGCGGACTGCGCCAGCGCGAGCCGCTTGACCCGCTCGTGCACCGTCCGCGCGTCGACGGTGACCGCCTCCAGGCCGTCCGAGTGCACCCCGAACTCCTCGGTGTCCCGGTAGCCGGTCACCACCTGGGAGCTGGCGATGAAGGTCTTCGACGGTACGCAGTCGGAGAGCACGCACGCCCCGCCAGCCCCGTCGGCCTCCACCACGGTGACATCGGCGTCGAGCTGGGCGGCGACCAGCGCCGCCTCGTACCCGGCCGGTCCCCCGCCGATGATCACGATCCGGCTCACAGCGTCTGCCCTTCGTCGATGCTCACAGTGACTTTCTTCTCCCGAACGCACCCGACACGCACAGTCGTATTCTCCCCCACCCGTCCGCCGGGCTATCGTCATCGCCGTGCGTCATCACGCCGCCTACGGCTCAAACCTGGATCCCGCCCGGATGCGCGTCTACTGCCCGCATTCGCCGATGGTGGGCACCGGCTGGCTGGAGGGGTGGCGTCTGACCTTCGCCGGCGCCGACGTGATCGGCTGGGAGGGCGCGGTCAGCACCCTGGTCGAGTCCCCCGGTGACCGGGTCTTCGTGGCGCTCTACGACATCCACCCGTACGACGCGGCCCAGCTCGACGAGATCGAGGGGGTGACCGCCGGCACGTACCGCAAGCTGCACGTCCGGGTCTCCACCCTCGACGGCGACGTGACGGCGTGGATCTACGTCTTCGACGGGTACGAGGGCGGTCTGCCGACCTCGTGGTATCTCTCCGAGATCGCGAACGCCGCCGAGAAGGCGGGCGCCCCGGACGACTACGTCACCGAGCTGCGGTCCCGCCCCACCGGCACCGCGTCTGCCTAGAGGCTGTCGCACACCGCCAGTCTGCTACCGACACCGGCCGGACCGCCCGTCGGGCCCGACCGGGGTCGTCAATCACACACCGGCGGCCGGCACGACCAGCTGGTACATGTCGGTCCACCGGGTCTCCCGCAGGCCCACCGACCGGTAGAGCGACAGCGGGGCGGTCGGGTTGGTGAGATCCACCCCCAGGCCGGCCGCCTGCCGGCCCTTCTCGGCGTAGCGGGCGAAGGCGCGGCGCAGCAGGGCGGCTCCCACCCCCCGCCGGCGGTACGCGGGCAGCACCGCCAGGCTCCGCACGAAGCCCTCCTGCTGGTCGAGCGCCTGGCCGGAGGACTGCAACGAGCCCGCCACCACCCCGTCCAATTCGGCGACGAACCACTCGTCCCAGGCGGTCACGTCACCGATCCGGGCCCGCCACCGCTCGTACGACAGCGGCTCGTGGTCCGGGGTGTCGCCGAACGCGGTGTCCTGGATCCGGTGGAACTCCCGCAGGTCGGCCTCGTCGTCCGGGCGGACCTGCCGCACCGTCACCCCGGGCGGCGGGGGCGGCTCGGCGGGCAGGTCGGCCAGCGTGCGACGCATCCGGACGTACCGCTTGGCCAGGGTGAACCCGACCCGGCGAAGCTCCCGATCCCAGTCGCGTTCCGGCGCGAAGACCGCGCAGCGGACGGTGAGCGCCGGCAGCCCCCGCTCGGCCGCCCGCTCGGCGACCCGGTCGAGTTGCCGGGCCAGCAGCGGCGCCCGGAGCGCGGCGGCCCGCTCCGGGTCGACGTAGACCTCCACGAACTCCCGGCCGACGCCGGTCGGGTTGTCCACGGTCGCCCAGCCGACCACGGCGCCGTCCGGGTCCACGGCCAGCCAGGAGTCGAGGGCCGGGTCGAAGAAGGGGGCGGTCAGCGACTCCGCGACGTCCTCGGCGTCGAAGTCGGGATGGCCGATGGCGAAGGTGTCGGCGGCGTGCACCACCGCGAGGATCGCCGGCACGTCGTCGAGGGTGGGCCGGCGCGTGGTCCAGCCAGCGGGAAGGGTCACGGCAGGTGATCCTGGCAGTCGAGCGCGCCCGGCGCCGCCCATTTTTCTCAGGCGGGGGCGAGGTCGGCGCGGGTCTGGTGCAGCAGCTCCACCAGCTCGGTGCCGTCGGCGGGCCCGAGCGCCGCGAACGCCGGCGCGGCCAGCCGGTCGGTCACCGCCTCCGCCCACAGCCGCCGGCGCACCAGGGGCCCGACCGGCGGGTACGGCGGCGGCCAGCCGCAGGCCACCGCGCCGGCCTCTCCCTCCGGCCCGGCCAGCACGGCCTGCAGCGGGGTCATCCCGGCGGCGCGTACGGCCAGCAGGTAGGCGCCCGTGAAGTGCTCGCGGAGCAGGCGGAGCCCGGCGGCGCACCGGGCGCCCGGGGAGAGATCCGGCAGCGGCATGGCCCGCCACGCGGCGAAGAGCGGCATGCCACTGGCGTCCGCTGCCGCCACCGCCCGCTCGACCAGCCCGGTCAGGCGCTCGAGGCCGGGCAGCGGCCCCAACTGCTCCGTCCCCCACCGGCAGCACTCGGCGAGGCTCGCGGCGGCGACCTCGGCCGGCCGGAGGGTCCGGGCCGCGGCGTCCCAGCCGTCGGCGACCGCGTCCGGGGCGATGAAGCCGAGGGCCGCGGCGGCCGTCTCGGCCCGTACGTCGCCGAGCGCGCCGGCCCGGCCGCTGATGTAGAAGGCCCAGCCGGAGATGCCGAGCAGCCGGGCCCGGCGCAGCGTGGTCGGGCACCGGCTGAACCCGTCGCCCAGGTCGAGCACGACGGGCTTGCTGGCGGCGGCGACCTGCTCCGGGGTCATCAGAGCGGCTCCCCCGAGCGTCCCGGCCCGCCGGCCGCCGCAGCCGCCCGACCGGGGACCGCCGGCCGGGGACGGGCCCGCCACTCGTCGTCGTCCATCGATGTCAGTCTGCCGGGCCACCGCCGGAGTCCGCATCCCCCTCTTCGGCCGCCAACGCCTCGACGGCCGCCTCGACCTCGCCCGCGCGCCGCCGTGCCACGGTGACGGCCCGCTCGGCGGCGCGCCGGGCCAGCTTGGCCCGACTGAGGTCCTGCTCCGCGACCGCCCGCCGACGCTCCAGCTCGGCAAGCTCGCTCTCGATCCGGTCGAGCGCGTCGGCGCCGTCCCGCTCCTGCCCGGTCGCCTCGGCCAACTCGGCCTCGGCCCGCTCCTGGTCGGTCCGGGCCCTGGCCAGCTCCCGGTCCAGCGCGCGGCGTTGTCGCGCCCGCTCGGCACGGGCCGCCCGCTCGGCCCGCTCGGCGGCCCGGTCGGCGGCCCGGTCGGTACGGGGAGTCGCCTCGGGGGCGGCCCGCTGGGCGCCGGGTCGCCGGGCCGGCCGTTCCGTGGCCGGCTCCTCGTCCTCGCTGGTGACCAGCCGCAGCTGCGGCCGGGGGACCTCGCCGAAGCCGGCGTAGTTGGCCGACCGGAGCAGACGCCCGGACCGGACCTGCTCGGCGACCTCGGCGTCGGAGAGCGCCGCGTTCAGGGTCGCCTCGACCTCGGCCAGCGGCAGCTTGCCGGCCGACGGCGCGTCCGGCTCCGCCGCGGCGAGCTTGCGGACCTCGGCGACCAGGGCGCCGACCACCGCCCGGCGCTGCGCGGACAGCTCCCGCAGCCGGGGCCCGCGCAGTTCCCGCTGGGCGGTCCGCAGCGCGTCGGCGAGCTGCACCAGGTCGGCGACCAGCTCGGGACGGTGGATGGCGAGCAGGTTCACCAGCCAGGCGGCCACCGTGGGGCGGCGCAGCCGGGCCA
>NZ_QGKR01000346.1 GCF_003172955.1 Micromonospora acroterricola
GCCCACCGCCGGCTCGCCGCCCGGCTGCCCGTTGGGCGCGGGCTGCGAGCCGGCGGTGGGCAGGTCCCGACCGAGCCGGGCGAGCAGCAGCCCGGTCGCCACGCCGGCGGTCACCGCGGAGTCCGCGGCGTGCGGCGGCTCACCGGAGGCGCGTGGCGGCGGCATCCGGCACACCCGGGTCAGCAGTGTCTCCAGCACCGGCGGCGGCAGCCCGGGCAGCAGGTCGCGGACCCGGCCGTCCAGCTCTCCGCGCAGGCGGCCGAGGTCGGTGGCGCGCGGCGGGTGGCCCAGCAGCTCACCGGCCAGCTCGCGCAGCAGCGGCGGCGCCAGCGCGGCCATCCCCAGGCCCACGTCGGCCGGGGCCCGGCGCAGCTCCGTCCGCA
Source organism: Micromonospora acroterricola (assembly GCF_003172955.1). Taxonomy (GTDB): domain Bacteria; phylum Actinomycetota; class Actinomycetes; order Mycobacteriales; family Micromonosporaceae; genus Micromonospora; species Micromonospora acroterricola. The sequence goes on from NZ_QGKR01000346.1 coordinate 384, forward strand.
GCCGGTCCCGGTCGCCGGAACGCACCCCACGGACGACCCGGCGCAGCAGCTCCTGGGAGTCGTCCAGCCGCTCGTCGGGCTCGTCGGCGGCGCCCTCGCGTCCCCCGGTCAGCTCCGCCACCCGCACCGACCACCAGCGGCGCAGCCGGACCTGCTCGGCGGGCTCCGGCGCCACCGTGGCCGGCCCGCCCACCGGCGGCGCGTCGTGGCGCGGTTCGCGTTGCTGCGTGCGGGGCGGCGGTGCCCCGTCCGCGCCCAGCCCGATCGCGGTCAGATACGCCGACAGCTGCTCCTGCGCCACCCGCAGCGCGTAGCCGGCGGTCTCGGCGTGCTCGGTGGCGGCGGACAGCTCGGGAACACCCATCGGGTTGGCCGACTCCTGCCGGACCCAGCGCAGCCGCTCGGCGGCCAGGCCGAACTTCTCCAGCGCCTGCCCGAGCAGGGCCACCGGGAACTCCTCGCTGGCGGCACGGACCTGCCCACCGACATCCTCGATGATGGACACGGCGGCCTACAGGGTGGCGACGTAGAGCTGCGCCTGCTCCACCGCGACAAGTGTCGCGGCGAGACACTCCTCCAGCTCCTGGCTGGCCTGGGTCAGCGACGCCTGGGCCGCCTCCACCGTCTCGTGCCCGCTGCCCTCCAGCGCGCCGGCCAGGGTCTGCTGCGCCTCGGCCAGCTTCTCGCCGGCGGCCTGCACGGCTGTCTGCCCGTCCCCGATCTGTTGGAGGGCGACATCGATGGCGGCCTTCAGCTCGGCGACGCTCGCCACGGCGGAACCTCCTGGGGGCGGGGGAGATCTCCATTAGAGCCTATCGGCGTCCGTGGGAGAACATCCGCCCTGTCGGTGTTCCTGCCCGGCTGTCCGGTTGTCGCACTGAAGTGCCGGGAGTCCGTTCTGTGGGAGTCCCAGTGCGAGAGCTTCTCAACTGTTGGCCGGGGCGTCACGCAGCCAGCGTGGCCCGTACACCTCGGCTCCCAGGGCGGTGACCCGCTCGCGCAGCTCCCGGTCGGCGGTGACCACCAGCCGGCGGCGCTCGGGCGCGCCCTCCACGAGGTCGACCACCGTGTCGTCGCCGGAGCCGGCTGCGGAGACCACCCGCACGCCGTCGGTGCCGGGCACGCCCCGCGCGGCCCCCTCGACCACCAGTACCACCTCCACCGGGGCGGCCAGCCGGGTCGGCAGCCCGGCCGTGGCCACCGGCGCGAGCGAGTCGCGCAGCCGGGCGGCGGCGCCCGCCCGGTCCCGCCACCACCCGTTGGGGCGGGAGCCCACCACGTTGGCGCCGTCCACGATCAGCAGTGGGGTCTCATCCATGCCGTCAGCCTGCCACCCGCGGCCGGCGGGGGTCGGACGCCACTCCCGGAACGGAGGTGGGCCGCCAGGTGCGGCGTTTGTCGGGACGAGCGCCGGGTAGCCCCTGGCGACCGTGCCGCGCCCGACTGCGGAGGAGACATGATGGGACCCGGTGACTTCGGCTCCGACCCGTGGGATGAGTTCCTGGCCCGGTACTTCGGCCGGGGTGAGGGAGGACGCCGACCTGCGCACCGGGTCGACATCACCCGGCTGATGACGGCCGACGCCCGGGAGATGCTGGCCGACGCGGCCCGGCGGGCGGCGCAACGGCAGAGCAGCGACCTGGACACCGACCATCTCCTCTGGGCGGCGCTGCAACGCGAACCCCTCCGGGACCTGGTACGCCGGGCCGGCGCCGATCCGGACACCCTGCTCAACGCGCTCGGCGGGCGGGGCGACGGCGCGCCGCGCGGGGAGGTGCCCCCCAACCTGTCGTTGACGCCAGCGGCCAAGCGGGCCCTGCTCGACGCCCACCAGCTGTCCCGGGCGATGGGCGCCAATTACATCGGCCCCGAGCACATCCTGATGGCGCTGCCCCTCAACCCGGAGTCGCCGGCCGGGCGGATGCTGGCGGCCGGCCGGATCCAGCCGGAGTCGTTGCAGGCCGCCAACGCCGAGCGCGGGCCGATGAACGGCCCGAAGCCGGACCGGGGCACCCCGACCCTCGACCAGTACGGCCAGGACCTCACCGACCTGGCCCGCGCCGACCAGATCGACCCGGTGATCGGGCGGGCCGACGAGATCGAGCAGGCCGTCGAGATCCTGTCCCGCCGGACGAAGAACAACCCGGTCCTGATCGGCGAGGCCGGCGTGGGCAAGACCGCGATCGTCGAGGGCCTGGCCGAGCGGATCTGCGACGGGGACGTGCCGCAGACCCTGCTCGGCAAGCGGGTGGTCCAGCTCGACCTCGCCGGCCTGGTCGCCGGCACCCGCTACCGGGGTGACTTCGAGGAGCGGCTGAAGAAGGTGATCGACGAGATCCGGGCGCACCGCGACGAGCTGATCATCTTCATGGACGAGATCCACACCCTCGTCGGGGCCGGCGGCGCCGGCAGCGAGGGCGGGATGGACGCGTCCAACATGCTCAAGCCGGCGCTGGCCCGTGGCGAGCTGCGGGTGATCGGCGCGACCACGCTGGACGAGTACCGCAAGAGCATCGAGAAGGACGCCGCGCTGGCCCGGCGCTTCCAGCCGGTGCTGGTGCCCGAGCCCACCATCGACGACACGATCGCGATCCTGCGTGGCCTGCGCGACCGGTACGAGGCGCACCACCAGGTGCGGTTCAGCGACGAGGCGCTGGTCGCCGCCACCGAACTCTCCGACCGGTACGTCACCGACCGGTTCCTGCCGGACAAGGCCATCGACCTCATCGACCAGGCCGGCGCCCGGGTGCGGCTGCGCACCCGCACCCCCGCCTCCGACGTGCGGGAGCTGGAGCAGCAGCTCGACGAGGTACGCCGGGACAAGGAACAGGCCGTCGCCGACGAGCAGTACGAGCGCGCCTCCACGCTGCGCGACCGGATCTCGGAGCTGGAGCAGCAGGTGAGCCGCGCGAACGGCGACGACGGCTCCACCTCGCAGGTGCCGGAGGTGGGCACGCGGGAGATCGCCGAGGTGGTCTCGCGGGCCACCGGCATCCCGGTCAGCCAGCTCACCGAGGAGGAACGCGACCGGCTGCTGCGCCTGGAGGGTCACCTGCACCAGAAGGTGGTCGGCCAGGACGACGCGGTCACCGCGGTCGCCGAGGCGGTCCGCCGCTCCCGCGCCGGGCTGGCCGACCCGAACCGGCCGATGGGCAGCTTCCTGTTCCTCGGCCCGACCGGCGTCGGCAAGACCGAGCTGGCCCGCGCCCTGGCCGAGGCGCTGTTCGGCGAGGCGGACCGGATGGTCCGGGTGGACATGAGCGAGTTCCAGGAGCGGCACACGGTCAGCCGGCTGGTCGGCGCCCCGCCCGGGTACGTCGGCTACGAGGAGGCCGGTCAGCTCACCGAGGCGGTGCGTCGCCGCCCCTACGCCGTGGTGCTGCTCGACGAGATCGAGAAGGCGCACCCGGACGTGTTCAACATCCTGCTCCAGGTGCTCGACGACGGGCGGCTGACCGACAGCCAGGGCCGCACGGTGAACTTCAAGAACACCGTCCTGATCATGACGAGCAACCTCGGCTCCGAGCTGATCACCGGCACGCAGCGCGCCGTGGGCTTCGGCACCGGCGCGCCGGGCAGCGAGCAGGAGAACGACGAGCTGCGCGAGCGTCTGATGCGCCGGCTGCAGGAGAACTTCCGGCCGGAGTTCCTCAACCGGATCGACGAGGTGATCATCTTCCGCCGGCTGGAGGCCGAGCAGCTGCGCCAGATCACCGGGCTGCTTCTGGAGGAGACCCGCCGGCGGCTGCACGCCCAGGACATCCAGGTGGAGTTCACCAGCGCCGGCATCGACTGGCTCGCCGAGCACGGCTACCAGCCGGAGTTCGGCGCCCGCCCGCTGCGCCGGGTCATCCAGCGGGAGGTGGACAACCACCTGTCCCGGATGCTGCTGGAGTCGGCCATGTCGCCCGGGCAGAAGGTCACCGTGGACGCCCGCGAGGGCCAGCTCACCTTCGACGTCGGCGCGGGCGAGCGGGGGTACACCGCCGCCACGACCTCGCACCCGCGATGAGCGGGGCGGCGCGACGACCGGAACCCGAGGAACCGCAGGAGCCCGCGGAGTCCCGGGACGAGGACGACCATCCCGACCCGATCCTGGCGCCACCCACCGCGAACCCCAGGAGGACCCGGGTGCCGCCGGAGGGCCTGCATCCGAAGACCGACGAGGACGACCCGGAGACGTCCGGGCCGCCGCCCGGAGAGGAGACCTGATGGCACGCGAGACTCGGATCGACCCCGAGGTGGAAGTGCTCTGGGAGGACTTCCACGCCGAGGTCAACGTCCCGTCGGCGCAGCTGCGCAGCTGGCTGCTGACCCGGGGCTCCGGTGAGGAGTCGTTCGGGTCGAGCCCGACCCTCGACCTGCCCCAGCCCGGCCGGGAGATCCTCAAGGTGCTGACGAAGCGCAAGGTCGACCTCACCCCGGAGGACATCGAGGTGATGCGGGACGCGGTCGACCGGATCCGCGAGCTGATGGACGCCAAGCCGCCGCGCGGCAACGCCGACAACGAGTGGCGGCACTCGCTGCTCGACCTGGGCCACGACCCCCTCGTCGAACGCTGAGCGGGCACGTCCGACGGTGCCGTCCCGGTAGGGACGGCACCGTCGCGCCGGATTCGGGTCAGGCCTGGTCGGGTTCCAGGCTGCCGATGGTCAGCCCGGCCGCGTCGGCGGCGGCGTCCCGCTCGCCGCGGGTCCGTTCCTCCCGGGTGAGCAGGTTGGCGTACTCGGCGACGTCGGCCGGGCCGGGCACCTCCGGCAGCCGGCGCAGGAACGCCTCCATCTCGCGGGTGGTGGCGGTGTGTGCGGCGGCGGCCTGGCTGAGCAGTTCCCGGTCGCCGGTGCTCGGGTAGAGATCGGTCATGTTCGCCAGATACCCGGCCGACGGCGGTTCGCACCGCCATCGGCCGGGCATTACCGCGCCGCGCCGGCGGGACCGCTCAGCCGGTCACGGTCAGCCGCCACCGCTGGTTGGCCGTGCCGGTGCAGGTCCACTGGACCAGTGGCGCCCCGTCGGCGGTGGAGTTGCCGTTGACGTCCAGGCAGAGCCCGCTGTGCCGGGCCTTGAGGTCGTACACGCCGGTGGTGGCGGTGGGTACCGCCTGCCACTGCTGGCTGGTGGCCGTACCGCAGGTCTGCTGCACGACCTGGGCCCCGGCGGCGGAACCGCCGGTCACCGCCAGGCACTTGCCGCTGTGCGCGGCCCGCAGGGTGACCGCGCCGCCGCCGGCGTCGACCGCCTGCCACCTCTGGTTGGCGCCGCCGGTGGCCGCCCACTGATGCACGACGGCCCCGTCGGCGGTGGACACGCCGTTCACGTCGGCGAGCTTGCCGCTGTGCTGCGCGGTGAGGGTGTACGTCTTCCCGGCGATCCCGGTGGGAGTGGTGCCGACCCCGGCCCCGCCGAAGGTCATCGAGTCCAGGTCGAACGAGTTGTTCTGGCTGGACCGGAAGACCAGGTAGAGCCGGTGGGTGCCGCCGAGCGCCGTCACGTTCACCGCAGGTTGCTGCTGGTAGACGTCCCAGCCGCCGGTGTTCGGCACAGCCTGGGTGGCGAGCAACTGTCCGGTCGGGGAGTCCGCGCGCAGCTCGACGCTGCCGCCCCCGTACGGCGAGGAGACCCGGAGGCTCAGCGTGCTGATCCCCTGGAGGCTCATCGGGTCGAACATGATCCAGTCACCGTTGCTGACGTCGCCGATCCGCTTGCCACTCTCCGCACCGGCCTGCTCGACGACCCGCACCCCGGACTGGCCGGTGAAGAACTCGGCCTGCTTGTGCTTGGGTTGCAGCAGCGCCCGGCCGTACCCGGTGAGCGCCGGCACCCCGTTGGCGCCCCGGTCCTGGTAGCGGGCGTTGAGCACGTAGTACAGGTTCGCGCCGTCGGGGTGCCCGCCGAGCAGGTCGGTGGAGATGGTGCCCGAACAGCCCGGGTAGTCGGTGGTGCCGTGCTCGTGGTCGTCGTGCCCCAACGCCGGGTTGACCAGCACCTTCGTGCAGTCGATCGTGCCGTCCTCCGGGTCGGTGACGGTGACCGTGTACGCCACCTGCTGGCCGAAGTCGAGCATCCCGCCGCTGGGCGGGCCGGTGATCCGCACGGTCGGCGCGGTGTTGCCCACGGTGATCGGTACGTTGGCGAAGGCGCTGCGTCCGGTGTTGTCCCGCACGGTCAGCCGGGCGGTGAAGACGCCGTTGACGGTGTAGGTGTGCGTCGGGTTGGTCGCGGTGGAGTCCGTGCTGCCGTTGCCGTCGAAGTCCCAGGCGTACGTGATGGTGTTGCCCGGGTCCGGGTCGGCGGAGCCGGCGCTGGAGAACTGCACGGTCAACGGGGCCCGGCCGTTGGTCGGGGTGCCGGCGGCCTTCGCCAGTGGGGCCCGTCCGCCGCTGACGTAGTCGATGCGGTAGAGCCCGGAGTCGTTGTTGCCGCCGCCGAAGTTGGAGCCCCACTCCAGCAGGTACAGCGCGCCGTCGGGGCCGAAGCGCAAATCCATCGGCTTGACGAAGTTTCCGCCCGGTAGGAACGGGTTGATCTTCACGAGCGACCCGGCCGCGTCGAAGTGGATCTCCTTGAGGTAGTTCCGCGACCACTCGTAGAAGAAGTGGACCCCGTCGTAGTACGCGGGGAACTTCGTTGGCGACGGGTTGGCGGCGTTGTACCGGTATACCGGGCCGCCCATCGGGGCCGCCCCGCCGGAGCCCATCTCCGGGAACTGCGGCGACGCCCCGTAGCCGTACCAGATCTGCGGCTGCACCAGCGGCGGCAGCGTGCTCAGGCCGGTGTTGTTGGGGGAGTTGTTGACCGGGTTGGCGCAGTCGAACTTCGCCCCCACCACCCCGGTGTCCGGGTTGTAGGGCGCGTACGGCTGGTTGTTGCCGTGGCAGAACGGCCAACCGTAGTTGCCGGCCTGCCTGATCACGTTCAGCTCGACGAGCCCCTCCGGGCCGCGCTCGGTGGTCGGCCCACCTCGGTCCGGCCCGTAGTCGGCCAGGTTGACCCAGCCCGACACCGGATCGACGGAGAAGCGGAACGGGTTGCGGAAGCCCATGGCGTAGATCTCCGGTCGGGTCTTCGCGGTGCCCGGCGCGAAGAGATTCCCGCTGGGCACGGTGTACGTTCCGCCCGGCTCCGGGTGGATGCGCAGCAGTTTTCCGCGCAGGTCGTTGGTGTTACCGGCCGAGCGGGCCGCGTCCAGGAAGCTCTTGCCCGGCCTCCAGTCCAGCGGCGCGTAGCCCTGCCAGGCCGGGTCGTAGTTCGGCGGACTGTCGTCGCCGGTGGACAGGTAGAGGTTGCCGCCCGGCCCGAAGGCCAGGTACCCGCCGGTGTGCCCCGGCTCGGGGAAGCTGCGGTCCCGGTAGGCCGGCACGTCCAGCAGCACCTTCTCGCTGCTGGTGTCGAGGGTGTCGCCGCTGATGGTGAACCGGGACAGGCGGTTGACGTCGGTCGGGCTGGCCTGCGGCGAGTGGTACAGGTAGATCCAGCCGTTGCTGGCGAAGTTAGGGTCCAGCGCCATGCCGACCAGGCCGTCCTCGCCGCCGGTGTAGACCGGCAACGTGCCTGCGGTGACCGTGCTGCTGGTGGACGGTTTGAAGATCTTCACCTGGCCGGCGCGCTGGACGTAGAAGACCCGCCCGTCGGCCGCCACGTCGACCGCCATCGGGTCGACGGTGTTCTGGTCCAGTGACACCTTCTCGAAGTTGCCCCAGACGGTGCCGCCGCAGTCGCCGGCGGCCACCCCGGCGGCCCACTGCACGCCACCCAGCACGTGCTGACGGAAGAACGGCTCGGCGTAGGACGCCTTGGCGTGCCCCATCGCGGTGGTCCACACCCGGGCCCCGCCGACCTGCCGGCACCAGGAGATCGGGTGGTCGGCGCCCATCGCGCTGCCGCCCGGGTTGTAGGTGCGCTCGTCGGCGGTGAGCAGCACGTGCACGTCACCGCGGGGGTTCCTGTCGAAGTTGTACCACTCCTCGCTGCGTTGCCACCGGTCCGGTAACCCGACGGTCGACGGGTGCACCCGGTCCGCGACGTGCGCGGTGCCGGCCAGCACCCCGGGGGAGTGCTCGGGCATGTGCGCACCGGCGTTGACCAGGTCGTCCCACCAGGGGAAGGAGCCCTCAATGCCCATGTCGGTGGCGTTGTGGATGGCCGCGATCCCGCCGCCGGCCGCGACGTAGCTCTGCAACGCCTGGCGTTGGGCGTCGGTGTCCCACACCATGCCGGAGGTTTGGAACATCACCACCACGTCGAAGGTGGCCAGGTTGGCCGGGGTGAAGACGGCGGAGTCCTCCGAGTGCACCACGGTGAAGCCGTGCTGCGCGGCGAGGTCGGAGAACATCGCGACGCCGTCCGGAATGGAGTCGTGCCGGTAGCCGGCCGTCTCGGAGAACACCAGCGCGCGGAACGGGGCCGCGGCGGTGGCCGGGGCGGCCGGAGTGATCAGCAGGGACAGCAGCAGGGTGGACAGGGCGCCCAGTACGAGGTGTCGGCGGCGCATGCCGGCTCCCTTCCTCGAATGCGGAAATGGCCGCCCGGCGGGCCGGGCGGAGGGGTTGCGACGCGCCGCCGAATGGGTTCCCCCGCGCTCGCCGGTGGTGTCGGCCGGCCGGCCGGCACCACCCTCTGCTCTGCCGCCACCCTCCGCGTTTAATCGATACATGTCAACGTGTGGTGCAGAGAATGTGAAATCACGAAATGTGTCATGGGATATGGCGACATGGCGCGCCGAACCGTCGGCGGATGGCCATCCGGCGGTGCGCGCGGGCCCGGTGCTGTTGACTTGTCGGGCGGACGCCGCCGCCCGGTCGAGACCTAGCGGGCGTTCGCCGCCGCCGCCCGGTCGAGCAGGTCCCGCAGGAAGGCCAGCCCGGCGGTGGCGAGCTGGTCCTGGCTCGGCGCCAGCGGCCGCCAGATCGCCGCCGCGGTAGCGATGGTGCGGTTCTCCGCCGTGAACGACTCGATGCACAGCGGCCCGGTGTAGCCGACGCCGCGCAGCGCCTCCACGATGCCCGGCCAGTCCAGGTGGTCGTTGCCCGGCGCGCCCCGGTCGTTGGCACAGACCTGCACGTGCGCCAGCGCGTCGCCGGCGGTGCGGATCGCGGCCGGGATGTCGCGTTCCTCGATGTTCATGTGGAAGGTGTCCAGCGCGATGCCCAGGCCGCGGATGCCGTCGACCACCTCCAGGGTCTGCTCGGCGGTGTTCAACAGGCTCGTCTCGAACCGGTTCAGCGGCTCCAGGGCGAGAGTGACGCGCTGCCCGGCCGCCTCCTCGCCCAGCGGCGTCAACCGCTCGCGCAGCCGGCGCACGGTCGCCGCCCGGGCGTCGCGGTCCAGCAGCCAGGTCCGCCCGACCGGCGCGTACATCGGACCGGCCACCACGCCGGCGCCGACCCGGGCCGCGGCCCGCACGCAGTACCGCAGGTAGTCCGCGGTCCGCTCGACCACCTCGCGATCATCGGTGGTCAGGTCCCGCCCCGGCGGCATCACCGCGCAGACGGTCGCGGTCAGACCGAGCCCGGCCAGCAGATCCGCGGTGCGATCCGGGTCCCAGTCGCCCGGCGACTCGATCGGCAGCTCGATGGCGTCGAAGCCCCAGCCGCAGATCCGCGGGGCCAACTCGGCCAGCCGCGCGTCGGTCAGGGGCGAGACCCAGATCCAGGTGTTCGCGCCGAGGGGGTGCACGCTGCGCTCCTCACAGGTCGTCGGTGCCGGTCCACCGCCGGCGTGCGCCCACACCGGACGGGCCCACGCCGGCGGCGGCGGTCACTGGTTGCCGCCCCAGTTCTGCGGGAAGCCGGGCATCTGCTCGCAGCCGCAAAGGGCGTAGTGCAGCGGCGGCAGCTGCGGCAGCAGGTACCGGGAGAGGTTGTCCTGGGTGATGGTCGGCTGCGGCAGCACCCACTCCTTGGGCACCTGCTTGCCGGCCAGGATGTCCAGCGCCGCGATGATCGGGGTACGCCACTGGTACGTGGGGTAGGTCGGGGCGACGGCGGTCAGCTTCTTGTCCTGCCAGAGCCGCAGGAAGTCCTGCTGGTCCTCGCCAGTGATCGCCGGCACCTGCTGACCGGCGTCCTCGAACGCCTCGGCTGCCGCGACGGAGGTGGCCCCGGCGTCCATCCAGACGCCGTCGATGCTGCCGTAGCGCTCCAGGTAGTCGTTGACGATGGTCTTCACCTTGGCCGCGTCGCCGTCGGTGAACTCCACCCCGACCACGTCCACGTCCGACTTGTCGAAGATCACCTTGGCGGCCGACCAGCGGGTCTCCAACACGTCGACGCCGGGCAGGATCCGCAGCGCGAGGATCTTGCCGTCCTTCTTGACCTTGCTGGTGAGGAACTCGGCGGCGGTGGCGCCGAAGGCGTACCCGCCGATGGGGTGGATGAAGGTCACCGGGCAGGTGGTGTTCACCCCGCGATCGAAGACGATCACCGGCAGGTTGGCCTGGCAGGCCTTCTCCACCGCCGGGGTGAGCGCGGCCGTGGTGTTCGGCGAGACGATCAGCGCGCTGCACTTCTTGCTGGCCAGCAGACCGTCGATGTCGCTGATCTGCTTGTCGTCCTTGCCCTCGGCGTCCACCGCGGTCAGCGTGGCGATCTCCGGGTGCAGCTTCGCCTCGGCCTGCATGGTGGTCCAGCCGACCACCCGCCACGGGTTGTTCACCGCGGCGTTGGAGAAGCAGATGGTGTGCCTGCCCGACTTCTTGTGCTTCGCCGTGTCGACGAGCTGCGGGTTGATCGCCTGCATCCACGGCTGGTCGGCGGGCCCGGTGGGCGCGGTGTCACGTTGGGCGATCTGCCGGTCGTAGTCGGCCTGCACGAAGAACGACGACTGCTGCCCCGTGCCGCTGCCGGCGGGACCGTCGTCACCCTCCTCCGGGGCGGTGGAGGTGCAACCGGCGGCGGCGACCAGGACGGCGGCGCCGAGCACGGCGAGTCGGTATCGCATCGGACGTCTCATGGGCTTCTCCTCGCGACAGGTCGGGGCACGGACGTCAGCCGGACCGGCGCAGCCGGTGTGCGGCGTACGCGGCCGCGCCGATGATGATCAGGCCCTGCACCGCGTCACGCAGCGACTTGGCCAGGCCGAGCAGGTTGAGCAGGGTGAACACTGACTGCAGGGTGAGCGCGCCGGCGACGGACGCACCGACGCTTCCGCGCCCCCCGCCGAGCACCGCGCCGCCGAGCACGACGGCGGCGATCGCCTGGAACTCGTAGCCCGCCCCGGCCTCGGCGGTGACCCCGGTGAAGCCGCCGAGCAGGATCCCGGCGACCACCGCCGACAGGCCGGAGATCACGAATGCCGCGGTCCGTACGCGACGGACATCGACCCCGGAGAGCGCGGCAGCCTGCGGATTGCCGCCGGCCGCGTACACCTGGTGTCCGAAGCGGCTGTGCGAGAGCAGCAGCCACAACCCGATCCCGACGGCGGTCAGCGTCAGCACCGCGTACGGCAGTTGACCGAGCCCGGGCAGCTCGACGCCGAAGCGGCCGAACTGGCGGAAGTTGTCGGCCAGCGAGCCCCTCGGGGCGCCGCCGGACCAGAGGAAGACCGCCCCGCTGAGCACCAGCAGCATGCCCAGGGTGGCGATGAACGAGGGCACCCGCAGCCGGGTGGTGACCAGCCCGTTGACCAGCCCGACCAGCGCGCCAGCGGCGAGCAGCAGCGGGATCAGCCACCAGGTGTGGGCCGCGTCGCCGTCGGAGAGCCGCGCGGCCACCACCACCACGGCGGTGACCAGCGCGCCGACCGACAGGTCGAACTCACCGGCGATGATCACGAAGACCTGACCGGCGGCGAGCACGGCGAGGGGCGCGCAGCGGCGCAGGAAGGCGAGGAACGGCGCCGGCTCGACGAAGGTGGGGTTGCGCCAGGCGATCAGCAGGATGACCGCGGCCAGTACCAGCCAGATCGGCGGCACCGCGCGCAGCAGCCGCCGGGCCCTCGGGCCCGCCGGCTCCCCTCGAGGTACGGCCGACGGCTGGGCTCCCGGCGCGGCTGGCGGCCCGGCGGTCGTGGTCATCTCAGAAGCTCCCCTCGTCTCGCCGGCGTATTGCGTAGAGCGCCACCGCGCCGACGATGATCACGCCCCGGATCAGCGTCTTGAGGAAGGCGTTCACCTCGAACTCGTTGAAGACCTGGTCGATCACGGCGAGGATCAGCACGCCGGCCAGGGTGCCGGTCACGGCGCCCCGGCCGCCGGCGAGCGCGGTGCCGCCGACGACGGCGGCGGCGATCGACTCCAGGTCGTAGCCGCCGTCCGGGCCGACCCACGGCGCGCCCGAGCGCAGCCGGCTGACCAGGAACAGCCCGGTGAGGACGGCGGTCAGGCTGCACAGCACGTGCGCCAGCACCACGGTCCGGTCGGTGCGTACCCCGGAGAGCCGGGCCACCTCGGCGTTGCCGCCGACGGCGTAGAGGTGGTAGCCGAACCGGGTGCGGCGCAGCACGTACCAGGCCAGCCCGACCACCACGAGCAGCAGGATCACCGCCACCGGCACCGGCCCGAGCGCGTTGTAGCCCAACGCCTGGAACTGCCGGGGGACCGAGCCGGTGAAGTTGGTGAACAGCGCGTTGAGCACCCCGCTCATCACCAGCGAGGTGCCCAGCGTGGCGATGAACGCGTTCACCCGCAGCCCGGTGATGATCAGCCCGTTGACCAGGCCGATCAGCGCGCCGATGGCGAGCGTCACCACGATGCCGAGGACCATCCGGTCGGGGTCGCCCTGCATGACGAACGAGGCTCCGACGGCGGTCACACTGACCAGGTACGCCACCGACAGGTCCAGCGAGCCACCGATCAGCACGATGGTCTGTCCGACCGCCACCAGGCCCAGCGCGACCGAGCGGACGGCCATGTTCTGCAGGTTGTCCACCGTCATGAACTGGCCGCCGTTCAGCTCGACCAGCAGCCAGGCGACGGCGAACACCCCGCCGAAGACGAGCCAGACCGGCGCGCTGGAGGCGGCGGCGGTGTCGCGGGTCAACCCCAGCGGTCGCAGCCGTCCGGGCATCGTGTCGGCGATCATGCGGTACCGCCCTCCCTGCTCGCCCCGGCCGCGGCCCCGGTCCGGTCGGGCTCCCCGGTGGCCAGCAGCATGATCTCGGCCTCGCTCGCGCCGGCCGGCAGTTCACCGGCGACGGTGCCCTGGCGCAGCACCACGATCCGGTCGGCCATCCCGATCACCTCGGGCAGCTCGGAGGAGATCATCAGGATGGCTGCGCCCGCGTCGGCCAGCTCCCGCATCAACTCGTGGATGCTGGCCTTGGCGCCGACGTCGATGCCCCGGGTCGGCTCGTCGAAGATCAGCACCCGGGCACCGGTCGCCAGCCACCGGGCCAGCACCACCTTCTGCTGGTTGCCGCCGGAGAGGTAGCGCACCTCCCGGTCGGTGCCACCACGCAACCGCACCCGGTCCAGCAGGTCGGCCAGGGCGACCCGGCGGGCGGCGCCGCGCCCCAGCGATCGGGCGGCCAGCAGCGTGTTGTCGCGTACCGACCGTTGCAGCACCAGCCCCTCGCTCTTGCGATCCTCGGTGAGGAGGCCGATGCCGCGGCGGATGGCGTGCCGGGGTGAGCGCAGCCGGCGGGCCCGCCCGTCGACGGTCAGGCTGCCGGCGGTCATCCGGGTCGCGCCGAACAGCAGCCGCGCCAGCTCGGTACGACCGGAGCCGGCCAGCCCGGCCAGCCCGACGATCTCGCCGGCGCGCAGGTCCAGGTCGACGTCGTGCAGCAGGCCGGCGCCGGCGCCCCGGACGGCGAGTCGGACCGGACCGATCCGCCCCGGCGCGGCCCGGGGCGGGTAGTAGTGGTCCAGTTCCCGGCCGACCATCAGGTGCACCAGGCGGCGGGTGTTCACCTCGGCGGTCTCCACCGTGTCCACCCGGCGGCCGTCCTTGAGCACCGTGATCCGGTCGGTGAGGTCGAAGACCTCCCGCAGTCGGTGCGAGATGTACAGCACGGTCAGCCCGTCGGCGCGCAGCCGGCGGATCCGGTCGAACAAAGCGTCCACCTCGTGCGGGCTGAGCGCGGCGGTCGGCTCGTCGAGCACCAGCACCCGTGGCTCGAAGGAGAGCGCCTTGGCGATCTCCACGAGCTGTTGCCGCGCCACCGGCAGCCGACCGACCAGACTGCGCGGGGAGATCACGTCCTCGGCGCCCAGGGCGGCCAGCAGCCGGGTGGCGGCCTGGTCCATGGCGGCCCGGTCCACGCCGAACCGGCGCCGGGGCTCCCGGCCGAGGAAGATGTTCTCCGCGACGGTGCGTTCGGGGAGCAGGGTGAGTTCCTGGTGGACGATGCTCACCCCGGCGGCCAGCGCCTGCCGTGGGTGGTGGAAACGCACCGGCGCGCCGTTCAGCTCGATCCGTCCGGCGTCGGGTTGGTGCACCCCGACCAGGATCTTCATCAGGGTGGACTTGCCGGCGCCGTTCTCGCCCATCACCGCGTGGATCTCACCGGCCCGGCACTCCAGGCGTACGTCGTCGAGGACCGTCACGCCGAAGAACCGCTTGCTGATGCCGTACATGCCGAGCACGACCGGGTCGGGCGGGCGAGGGTCAGCGGTCATCCGGTCACCTCAACGGATCGACGACTGTGACATCGAACCCTAGGCATGTGATGGCGAACGTGTAAAGCAGAAGTTAAGCTCGCTCCCACTAAACTTTTGCAGGTCTGACCAAAAGTTGCGGGCCGTCCGGTACAAGGTGGACGGTCGGCGGAGAGGTCACGCCGACCCCTACGGTTGATCGCGGTCAGACCCCGCTGGGCTGCCGGACTCCGAACCCGGGATTGCGCAGCAGCCAGGCCAGATAGCTGGGATGCGGGGCGAGGGAGTCGGTGTACGCCGACTTGGCCGTCTCCAGCACCACCTCGGCCCCCTGCGCGGCGGGGGAGTCCGGGTGCCAGCCCAGCAGCAGCCGCCAGCGCAGCGGTATCCCGGCCAGCCGCCGCGTGACCAGCCCGGCCACCGAGCGGAACGTCGCCTGGCACAGGGCCACCGCCTCGCCGGCGTCCACCAGGTCGACGCAGCCGCGCACGTCGGTCTCGTACACCTTGCGGGGAGTGAAGCCGGCGCGGGCGCAGGCGGCGGCGAAGCAGTCGCCGAAGCAGCCGTCGCCCGGCGCGGCCACCCACTGCTCGTGGCGCAGGTCGACCAGGCGCACCTCGTCGCTATCCGCGAGGGGGTGGGTCTCCGGCAGCAGCACCAGCACCGGGTCGACGGCGACCTCGCGCCAGCTCAGCCCGAACTCGGCCGACGGGACGGCGTCGCCGCAGACGCCGGTCAGCGCGAAGTCCAGCCGCCCGCCGGCCACCAGCTGCGCCAACTCGTCCACCGACCAGGAGGCGTAGGTGGTGATCTGGGCCGGCGGCTGCTCGGCGGCCAGCCGGTGCACCAGCCGCCCCAGGATCGGGCTGTTCACCCCGCCGAACCGGTACCAGCGGGGGACCTCGCCGGCGCCGGCCAGCCGGGCCGCCTCGTCCTGGAGGCCCTTCATCGCCGGCAGCAGCACCCGGGCCCGGGCCAGCACCAGCTCACCGAGCGCGGTGGGTCGGGCGCCGCGCCGGTCCCGGTCGAACAGCGGCCCGCCCAGCGTCCGCTCGATCCGCTGGAGCTGGGCGGTGAGCGCCGGCTGGGCCAGGCCGAGCGCCGACGCCGCCTTGGTCACGCTCCCCGTCTCCGCGATCGCGCAGACCACCCGTAGGTGTCGCAGCTCCAGGTTCATACGGTGACGGTAGGACCACGCCGCAGCCGGCGGAAGGGCCCGGACGGATCGGTGAGATTGAATGCATCGGTGGGTGTCGCCGCTCCTCAGTCGCGCGGCGGCTCCGGCAGGTCCGCCAGGTACGTCGGCCGGCGGGTCACCGCGTCGCGCACCTTGTCCACCACCCCCACCGCCGGCTCGACGATCCGGTTCCACGGCGGGGTGGCCGGAGTGCCCGGGTGCGGTCGGGTCGGCGCCGCCTCCTCGGCGATCTCCAGCCGGTTGCCGAGCCGGATCAGCTCCTCCTCCGTGGCGACCGCGCGCAGCTCGGCGACGAGCGCGCCGACCCCGTCGACGTGCCGGCGGACCCGCTCGGCGACGTCGGTCAGCGTCTCGTCGCTGAGCGACTTGAGTGCGGCCAGCAGCCCGGCGTCGGCGTTGATCTCGGCGTCCACCCGCCCGGCCGCGTCGGGCAGCGCGGCGCGTACCGCCGGCAGCAGGTACTGCTCCTCCGCCGAGAGGTGCCGCGACAGCGCGGCGGTGAGCACCGCGTACCCCTCCTGCGGTGTGGCGTCCGGGCCGGTCAACTGCGCCAGCAACGCCAGCAGCTGCTGGTGCTCCCGGTCCACGATGTCGGCGATGCTGAGCCCACCGGGCCGGTAGCCCTCCTCGGGAGCGGGCGGCAGCGGCGGCAGGGGAACGACGGACATGGTGCCCTCCTCGACTGGCGGGCGGAAGCGCCGGCAGGGGATGTGCGGTCGCGGCGGCGGTACCCGAACCTCCGAGCGGCGAAACCGTCGACCGGATCCGCCGGCCTGAATGCCTGGTCCACCGCGCCCGGTGCGCCGGCCCGCCGGCCGGCTCGGGCTGGTATGAAGAGGCGATGACGAGCGACGCCCCCTCCGGCCGACCGGACCCCACCGCAGAGGTCGTGGACCTCTGCCGCGACCTGCTGCGCATCGACACCACCAACACGGGCGACAACGACACCAGCGTCGGCGAGCGCCGCGCGGCCGAGTACGTGGCGGAGAAGCTCGCCGAGGTGGGCGTGGAGTCCGTGCTGCGCGAGTCCGCGCCCGGCCGCGCCAACGTGGTGGCCCGCATCCCCGGCACCGACCCGAGCAGGGGAGCGCTGCTGGTGCACGGCCACCTGGACGTGGTGCCCGCCGACGCCGACGAGTGGTCGGTGCACCCCTTCTCCGGCGAGCTGCGCGACGGCTACCTGTGGGGCCGGGGCGCGATCGACATGAAGGACTTCGACGCGATGGTGCTCGCCGTGGTGCGGCACTGGCAGCGCACCGGCGTCCGGCCCCCGCGCGACATCGTGCTGGCGTACACCGCCGACGAGGAGGCGGGCAGCGACTACGGCGCGC
The DNA here is from genome assembly GCF_003172955.1 of Micromonospora acroterricola. Classification (GTDB taxonomy): domain Bacteria; phylum Actinomycetota; class Actinomycetes; order Mycobacteriales; family Micromonosporaceae; genus Micromonospora; species Micromonospora acroterricola. The sequence continues at coordinate 17,449 of NZ_QGKR01000346.1, forward strand.
GCTTCCTGGTCGAGCGGCACCGGGAGCTGTTCGACGGCTGCACCGAGGCGATCGGTGAGGTCGGCGGCTTCTCCTACTCGGTCAACGACAGCCAGCGGCTCTACCTCATCGAGACCGCCGAGAAGGGCATCGACTGGCTGCGGCTGCACGCCAAGGGCCGCCCCGGGCACGGCTCGATGGTGCACGACGACAACGCGGTCACCGCGCTCGCCGAGGCGGTGGCCCGCGTCGGCCGGCACCGCTTCCCGGTCGTGGTCACCGACACCGTGCGGGCCTTCCTGGAGGAGGTGTCCGACCTGCTCGGCGTCGAGCTGGACCCGGAGGACCCGGAGACGGCCATCGCCAAGCTCGGCCCGATCGCCAACATCATCGGCGCGACCATCCGCAACACGGCCAACCCGACCCGGTTGAACGCCGGCTACAAGGACAACGTCATCCCCGGCCGGGCCACCGCCACGATCGACTGCCGCAGCCTGCCCGGGCAGTCCGAGCTGCTGGAGCGGCAGCTGCGCGAGCTGGTCGGCCCGGACATCGCGATCGAGTACATCCAGCGGCAGCCGGCGCTGGAGACCACCTTCGACGGCGACCTGGTCGAGGCCATGTCGGCGGCGCTGCGCGCCGAGGACCCGGGCGCCCGACCCGTGCCGTACATGCTCTCCGGCGGCACCGACGCGAAGGCGTTCTCACAGCTCGGCATCCGCTGCTTCGGGTTCGCCCCGCTGCGGCTGCCCGCCGACCTGAACTTCTCCGCGTTGTTCCACGGCATCGACGAGCGGGTTCCGGTCGACGGACTACAGTTCGGCGTGCGGGTTCTCGACCGGTTCCTCCGCACCTGCTAGCCGTGTCCGTTAGCTGCACCCGGCTCGGACCCTCCCCATCGTGAAGGGACTGCCCCACATGACCGACCAGCACGGTGAGCTGGACGCCGCTCTCGAGCGGGTGATCGAAGCGGCCCGCCACCACCTGGCCGCCGTACGCGCCGCCCAGGGCCGCGTCGACGACGACGACGTCTGGCAGGCGTACGTGGCGTTGAACAACGCGTCCTACGCCTACGACGAGCGGCTGCTCGACGCCTTCGGTGAGGTGACGCCGTGGGACGTCGACTCGATCGACCCGGACGAGGCCGACGAGCGCTTCGGCGGGGCCGAGGGCGCCGAGGCCAGCGACCCGCACCCCCGGGTGATCTCGGTGCGCCAGCGCCGCGACTACCGGGTGCCGAGCATCTCCGCGCTGCTGCGGGTGGCCGAGGTGGCCCGTCGCGAGGGCACCCCGGAGGACGACGAGCCGGCGCCGGTGGAGGGTGTCGGCGAGGCGGTGCTGGAGCTGCTGCAGAGCGGCGACGGCTCGCTCGGCGCGTTGGACGTCCCCGAGCTGGAGCCGCTCGACGGGGTGGTGATGGTCAGCGAGGTGGGCACCCCGGTCGACCTGGAGTCGTTCGACGACGACGACGCGGTCGGCCCGTTCCAGCCGGCGGCCGACGACCGGCTGGTCGGTCGGCTCGACGAGCACCCGTTCCTGGAGCTCGACGACGACCACGACCACGCCGGGCACCAGCACTAGGCCGTGTGACGCCCGGGGCCCGACCGATCATGGACGGGCCCCGGGCGTCGCGCCGCCCGACCCGACCGGCGTCAGTACGACAGGCCCGGCTGCGGCTGGTTGGCCCGTCGCCGGCGCAGCACCACCTGTCGGGTGCCGTCCCGGAACAGCCGCACCCGGGCCAACTCCCACCCGGAGAACTCCGCCTGGATCGCCAACTGCGCCGCGGCGGTCAACCGATCGACGTTCGGCGGCAGCCGCAGCGGCGCGTATTCGTAGTCCATGCCATCCATGCTGCCCAGCCCAGCGGCCGTTCGCCACCCCCTGCGGGGTGACCAACGCCGCTGCCGTGCGTGGTTCGTGCCGCCCTGGGCGCCGCTGCCTGATCCTGCCGCGCGTGGCGCTACCCGGTCGGGGCGTTCGCCGTGAGCAGGGCGGCCAGCGCCGGCGCGGCCAGGGTGACCGCCCGGGCGCTGCCCGCGTCCACCGCCAGCCCCCACGACTCATCCGGCCAGTCCTCGAGCAGCTCGGCGCAGGGCAGCGCGACGAACGGCACCCCGTCCCCGGCGAACGCGGCCAGGGCCTGAGGGGTGGTGAAGACCGGCAGCAGCGGCGCTCCCGTCGCATCGCCGACCACCGTCCACGGGACCTCGCCGTCGGCTGCCGGTTCCCCGGCCAGCGGCACGCACACCATGGCGCCGGCCGGCACGCCGAGGTATCCGGGCAGGTCGCGTCGGTTGGCGGCGGCAGCGAGCAGCGCCACGACCGCCGGCTCCGTCAGCTCCGCCGGCTCCGCCACCACCGCCGGCTCCGTCGGCGCCGCCCCGGCGGTGGCCGGCCGCACCGCCGAGGCGGCCGGTGGCACGGGTCGGCAGGAGAGCGCACCCGGGTCGTCGGTCAGCACCTCGGCGGCGGTACGGGCCACCATCATGCTGAGCCGGTCCATCTGCTCCGGGCTGCGCGGCGACTCGTACCACCACTGCGCGTCGCCGGCCGGGCGGCGCCAGCCGAGCACGGCCAGGCGTGCCTCGTCGTAGCCAGGGCAGAGCACCCGAACCACGTCGCGGCGAACCAGCAGCCGGATCCCCCGCCCGGCGGCGGTGAGCTCCAGGTCGGTGTCGCGGTCGCAGCGGGCGACGGTGTCCCGTAGCCGCTCGACGATCTCCGGCCAGCTCGGCGAGGTCATGCCGGCGAACCCGGCAGGCGGTCGTCCAGCCGCCCGAGCCGGCCGATGGTCTCCTCCAGGCGACCCAGCGCCGAGAAGTCACCGGGTCTGCCGAACAGGTCGGTCAGGCCCGCGCCGAGCTCGACGTCCAAGCCCTCGGTGCGCTCCTCGACCCGCTCGGTGGCCGCCGCGCGGGCCCGCCGGTACGCGTCGAGCACCAGCTCCGCCAACCCGTCGGTGCCGGCATGCAGCGCGGCGGGCGCGAGGTCGAGGCCGGTGAGCACGCCGGTGGCGTCGACGGTCGCCGAGACCAGGCCGCTCTCGTCGCTCGCGGTGCCGGACAGTTCGGCCAGGTCGTCGCCCAGGCCCGCGAACCGGCGTTCGATGTCGGCGATCCGTCCGGCGAGCGCGTCGAACGCGGACATCGGGTCAGCCATGAGATTCCTCCCCCGTGGACCGTGCACCGGGGTGGTGCCCGGCGGTCGGGGAATCGTATCGTCGGTGCGCTGAACACACGGGGGAGGAACGGCATGGCGCCGGACATCGATGTCGACGTGCACGCGATCCGTCGACTGGAGACAGCCGCCAAGCAGGTTGCCAGCTCGCTGGCCGCGCTGGAGAGTCAGATCGTCTCGGCCGGCGACGTGCCGTCGGACGCCTTCGGTCATCTGCCGTTCGCCAGCGACATGCTCCGCGCCAAGTACGCCGAGCAGGTCAACGGTGGCGTGGAGCTGTTCGGCGCCGCCAACGCCGCGTTCGGCCGGGTCGCCAGCGCACTGTCCGACACGGTCGAGACGTACGAACGCAACGAGCAGGACCTCGACGGCGGGTTCAAGGCCATCCAGGCGGGGCTGCCCGGATGAGCGGGCCGGCAGGCAGCGCCGTCCAGCTGTGGAACGGCCTCGACAACGCGCTCTCCGGCGTGGAGGACGCGGTCGACAGCGTCTGCCGGACCCTCGCCTGGCCACTCATCCAACTCGTCGACATGGTCGACGGCGAGCCCGCCGTGCTGCGCGCCAAGGCCGCCGAGTGGGACGCGCTGGCCGGGCAGGTGCGCGACCTGGCGCAGGGGCACCGCGGCGTCCGCGAGGCCGCGCAGCCCGGGTGGCGCTCGCCCGCCGGCGAGGCGTACGGCCAGCGGCTGGCCGAGGTGGAACAGCAACTGCTCGACGTCGCCGAGCAGTTCGCGGCGACCGCGGAGTATCTGCGCAGCGTCGCCGACGGTCTGCAGACAGTGCACGACGTGCTCGTCGACCTCTGCGTCGAATTCGTGAACTTCCTGCTGGTCACGCTGGTGACGGCGTTGCTGATGGCGCCGTTCACCGCCGGGGCGTCCTGGGCGGCCGGCCTGGGTGTCGCCGTGACCAGGGGCCTGATCGTGCTCACCCGGATGTTGAAGGTCATCCGGCCGCTGGCGACGCACCTGCAGAAGGTCATCCGCCTGCTCCAGCGGGTCATGCTCTACCTGCGCAAGCTGCGCGCCCACCTCGACAAGCTCGTCGACATGCAGAAGAAGCTGCGCACCGGCCAGAAGTACGCCGACAAGCGGAGCGCCGCCGGCAAGGCCGACAAGTGGCACCACAAGTTCCTCGACCCGGCGAAGGGCACCTACAAGCTGGGCAAGTCCGGTTCGCCGTTCGACATGGGCGCCCTCGACCGCGCCGCCGCGCTGCGGGCGCACGGCATGGCCGACGGCGCCCGGGTGATTGCCCGCGACTGGGCGACCAACCTGCCGTGGAACGTGCCGAACTCGGTCGTGCACGGCGTCACCTGGGGGACCGTCGCGCTCACCAGCGGCCTCTCCGTTCCCGGCAGCGACCAGGTCGGCGACCAGATCGGCCAGGCGGTGCAGGGCGGTGCCGACTGGGTCGACCAGAATGTCTTCGGGCAGCCGCCGGCAGATCAGCCGGCGGGGCGTTAGGCCGCTCCAGGAGGTAACACGTGACGTCAGGGGAGCGGGGTCGGCTCGGCCGGTTCACCGACGCGGTGCTCGGCGGCGCGCGGGCCGCCCGGGACAAGGCCCGCGAGCTGCGCGACGAGTTCCGCACCAGCGACGACCCCGAGCGTGCCCTCGTCGCGCCGCTGCTGCCCGGGCAGGAGATCCGCTACGTCGGGTTGGCGCCGGTACGGGCGCACGAGCTGCACCGGGTGGGCAGCCAGTTCGCCGACACCATGACCGACGCCGTGGCCGAGTCGCTGGAGCCCCGGGCCCTGTTCGGGCTGCTCAACATCGTCAACCCGGTGGTCTGGGTGGACGCCGTGCTGACGCCGGTGCGGATCGCCGCCGGCGTCCTGCTGCTCCCCGGCAAGGCCGCCGCGTTGGCCGGCGGAGTCGCGGACGCCGCCGAGCCGGACGCCAACCTGCCGGCGCCGCGCCAGGGCGCCGAGCCGCGCCAACCGCTGCCGTTGACCCCCGAGCAGGAGGCGTTCCGGGCGTTGTTCCGGCTCAGCCAGTACCGCCCGCTGGCCGACCAGCTCGCCGAGATCGCCTACCGGCGCCGGTACGTCTTCAGCGGTGAGCTGGCCAGCCTCGCCGGTAGTCTGCTGCTCTTCCTGGAGCGCTACACCGGCACCCCGCTGGTGGTGACCGACACGCACCTGCACCTGCTGCGGATGGGTCGTCGACCGGACGAGGGTCGGCCGGACCGCCGGCAGCCCCGCGTCCTGTGGAGCGTGGAGCGTCAGCGGGTGACCCGCATCGACTGCGACCACGGCGCCGCGCGGCTCATGCAGTTCCCGGCCACCATCGGGTTCGACGACGGGTCCTGGATCCGGATCGTCAACCCGGCGACCCGCGACGACCAGTCCCGTTTCCTCGCCGCCGTGCGCGACATCCCGGGCCAGCGGCCGGCGATCTGAGGCGGACCGGCCGCGGGGTGGCTGCTAGCCGTCCCGCTCCGGGTAGCCCACCGGCACCGCGGAGACGTCGTCCAGGGCGGTGGTGATCTCGTCGGGCAGGGTGATCCGCTCCACCTGGAGCGCGCCGAGCAGCTGCCCGACCGTGCGGGCGCCGAGGATCGGCGCGGTCACCCCCGGCCGGTCCCGGATCCAGGCCAGCGCCACCTCCAACGGCGACACGCCCAGGCCGCCGGCCGCGGTCGCCACCGCCTCCACGATGCTGGAGCAGCGCGGCTCCAGGTACGTCGCCACGAACCGCTCGAAGTGCGGCGACGCGGCCCGGGAGTCCGCCGGACGGCCGTGCCGGTACTTGCCGGTGAGCACCCCCCGGCCCAGCGGCGACCAGGGCAGCACGCCGAGGCCGAGCGCGTCGCACGCGGGCAGCACCTCCCGCTCCACGCCCCGCTCCAACAACGAGTACTCGACCTGGGACGCGACCACCGGCGCCCGGCCCGGCCAGGCGGTCTGCCAGGCGGCGGCCCGCGCGGTCTGCCAGCCGGAGAAGTTCGACACCCCGACATAGCGGACTCGGCCGCTGGCCACCGCGTGGTCCAGCGCGGCCAGGGTCTCCTCCAGCGGGGTGTCCGGGTCGTACCCGTGCAACTGGAACAGGTCCACGTGGTCGGTGCCGAGCCGGCGCAGCGACGCGTCGAGGGTGCGCAGCAGGTGCCCGCGGGAGCCGTCGCGGCGCCGGCCGCTGCCCGGGCGCAACCCCGCCTTCGTGGCGATCAGCAGATCCTCACGGGGAACGAGGGTGCCCAGCAGCGAGCCGATCACCGACTCGGCGTCCCCGTCGCCGTACACGTCGGCGGTGTCGATCAGATTGCCGCCCGCGTCCAGGTAACTCTTCAGCTGGGCGGCCGCATCGTCGGCGTCGGTGTCCCGGCCCCACGTCATGGTGCCGAGCGCGAGCCGGGAAACCGCCAGCCCGCTTCGGCCGAGCGGTCGCTGTTGCATGGGTGAACCTTATTTCGAACCCGCCGCCACGGATATCCTCGCTCCCGTCATCTCTGCCGGTTCTGCCGGTTCCGCCGGCGGTGGCTACCCCGGCGGACGGGGATCATAGGGGGCGAGCCGGTGATCGGGGCCGTAATCGGCATTGCGTAACCTGGTGCGACCTGTGCCACGGATGGGGGAGGACCAGTGCGACTCGGGCTCAGCCTCGGATACCAGACGGCGTGGAGCACGCCAGCAGACCACCTGGCGCTGGCCCAGGAAGCGGACCGCCTCGGCTACTCGGTGGTGTGGGCGGCCGAGGCCTACGGCTCCGACTCGCCCAGCATGCTCGCCTGGATGGCCGGCCAGACCGAACGGATCGACGTCGGCGCCGCGGTGATGCAGATCCCCGCCCGCACGCCGGCCGCCACCGCGATGACCGCGGCCACCATCGACGCGCTCTCCGGCGGCCGCTTCCGGCTCGGCCTGGGCGTCTCCGGCCCGCAGGTCTCCGAGGGCTGGCACGGGGTGCGCTTCGCCAAGCCCCTGGCCCGGACCCGCGAGTTCGTCGACATCGTCAAGCTGGCCATCGCCCGCAAGGAGGTGGCGTACGACGGCGAGCACTACACGCTGCCGCTGCCCGACGGCCCCGGCAAGGCGCTGCGGCTGGGCTTCCACCCACCCCGCGAGCACATCCCGATCTACCTGGCCGCGGTGGGCCCGAAGAACCTGGAGCTGGCCGGCGAGATCGCCGACGGCTGGCTGGCCGTGTTCTACGCCCCGGAGTTCGCCGACGAGCAGCTCGCCTCGGTCCGCGCCGGGCGGGCCAAGGTCGGCAAGGAGCTCGCCGGCTTCGACGTGGTCCCCTCGGTGCCGGTGGTGGTCGGCGACGACGTGGCGTCCTGCGCCGAGCTGGTCCGCTGGTACGCCGCGCTCTACGTCGGCGGGATGGGCAGCCGGCAGCAGAACTTCTACAACCAGCTCGCCACCCGCATGGGCTACGGCGACGCCGCCCGCGAGGTGCAGGACCTGTACCTGGCCAAGCGGCAGCGCGACGCGGCCGCCGCGGTGCCGATGGAGTTCATCGACCGCACCTCGCTGCTCGGCCCGAAGGAACGCATCGCCGAGCGGATGCGGGAGTACGCCGCCGCCGGCGTCACCACGCTGTCGGTGAGCCTGTTCGTGGCCGACCGGGACAGCGGCGTGCAGACCCTGCGTACCGTCGCCGAGGCGCTCGACCTTTCGGGAGTCGGGGAGTGACCTGGGTCGAGGCCATCGTCCTGGGCATCGTCCAGGGACTGACCGAGTTCCTACCGGTCAGCTCGTCGGGCCATCTGCGGATCACCTCGGCGATCTTCTTCGACCGCGACGCGGGCGCGTCGTTCACCGCGGTCACCCAGCTCGGCACCGAGGCCGCCGTGCTGATCTACTTCGCGAAGGACATCTGGCGGATCACCCGGACCTGGCTGGTCGGCTTGCGGGACAAGTCGGTCCGCTCCAGCCTCGACTACCGGATGGGCTGGTACGTCATCGTCGGCTCGATCCCGATCGGGCTGTTCGGCTTCGTGTTCAAGGACCAGATCAAGACCGCGGGGCGCAACCTGTGGGTCGTGGCGACCACGCTGATCGTCTTCGCGTTCGTGCTGGCGTTCGCCGAGTACTGGGGGCGGCAGACCCGCACCCTGGAGAACTTCCGCATGAAGGACGGCGTGGTGATGGGCTTCGCCCAGGCCATGGCGCTGATCCCCGGGGTGTCCCGCTCCGGGGGCACGCTCACCGCCGGTCTGCTGCTCAACCTGACCCGGGAGGCGGCGGCGCGGTACTCGTTCCTGCTGGCAATCCCGGCGGTGGTGATGTCCGGCGTGTTCAGCCTCGGTGACGTCTTCGAACCGTCCGCCCCGGGCACGTCCGTGCCGTCCATGGCCCAGATGATCGTGGCGACGGTGATCGCCTTCGGTATCGGTTACGCGGCCATCGCCTGGCTGCTGCGCTACGTCGCCCACCACACCCTGTACGTCTTCGTGCTGTACCGGGTCGCGCTGGGCACCCTGGTCCTCGCCCTGCTGATGACCGGCGCCATCGAGGCCACCTGACCGACCGATCCGTCGACGGCCCCCACCACCGCCCTCCGGGCGCAGGCGGGGGCCGTCGACGGATCGGTCGGTCAGGTGGCCTCGATGGCGC
>NZ_QGKR01000222.1 GCF_003172955.1 Micromonospora acroterricola
GAGCCCGACACCCGCCGCCCCGTCGGCGCCGCGACCGTCGCACACCGGCGCCACGGCCCGGCCGCCGGCGGCACCGAGCACCGGCGCCCGCCGGCCGGACACCGTGACCATCGAGCTGTGGTACGTCCGGTCCGGGCAGCTCGTCCCGACCCACCGCACCAGGCCGGCCACCGTGGCGACGTCCCGGCTGGCGCTGACCGAGCTGGCCGCCGGGCCCACCCCGGCCGAGTCAGCCACCGGCCTGACCACCCTGCTCCCGGCCGGTGTCGAGGTCGCCCGGATCACCGACGGCGTGGCGACGCTCGGACCGGTCCCCAGCGCCGACGGCCCGGTGGAGCGCCGGCGGCTACGGGAGGCGCAGGTGGTGTGGACCCTCACCCAGTTCCCGACCGTGCGGCAGGTCCGCCTTGGGGGCGGCGGCGCCCCGGTCGGCCGGACCGACTACGCGGACCTGCTGCCACCGATCGTGGTCACCGGCCCGAACATCGGCGAACGGGTCACCGCCCCGCTCGCCGTCACCGGCACCGCCGACGTGTTCGAGGCCACGGTGAGCGTCCGGGTCCTGGACGCCGCCGGCCGGGAGGTCGCCACCGCTTTCGGCACCGCGAGCTGCGGCAGCGGCTGCCGGGGCGGGTACCGGGTGGTGGTCGGCTGGCGGATCACCCGGGAGCAGCGCGGCACGGTCGAGGTGTACGAGGTGTCCGCCCACGACGGCTCCCGGATCCACACGGTGATCGTCCCGGTGCTCCTCGCCCCCGCCGGATGAGCGGCGAGTTCACCTGCCGGATGTGGGATGGAAACGTAATCGTTTCGTCCACCGAGTGCGACGCACCTCATAAAAGCCTGCGCAATCGCCCGACGGCGAACTAGGGTCAGTACGAAATCGTTTCACGGGGGTGGGGATGCTGGGCGGTCAGCAGGTGGGTGCGGGTGCCGGGGTGCCGGCTGCCCGGGCCGCGCGGTGCACCGACGCCGACCTGTTCGGCGTGGTCATCGACCTGCTGCGGGAGGTCGGGTACGACCGGCTGACCATCGACGCCGTCGCCGCCCGCGCCCACGTCAGCAAGGCCACCATCTACCGGCGCTGGGACGGCAAGATCGAACTGGTCGTCGCCGCCCTGCGCCAACGGCACCCGGGCGTGCACAACCCACCCGACACCGGCTCCCTGCGCGGCGACCTGATCGAGTTGCTGCGCGCCACCGCCGCGATCTGCGCGGCCGACTGCGACCTGATGCAGGCGTTGACCTTCGCCATGCGGACCAACCCCGAGCTGGAACGTGTGGTGCGCCACCAGCTACTGCCGGCCGGGCGGGTGGCCAGCACCGCCATCCTGGTCCGCGCCGCGGCCCGCGGGGAGATCCCGCCCGAGGCCGGCGAACGGGAGCTGTTCCACGACCTGGCGCCCGCGCTGACCATGTCCCGCATCCTCGCCCACGGCCTACCCGCCGATGACGCGTTCCTCACCCAGGTCGTCGACCAGGTGCTGATCCCGGTGCTGTGCTACCGGCCCGGGGCGTCCCAGCTCTGACCGACCGGCTCCGACCTGACCTACCGACACACGGAAGGCTTCACCATGCCCGGAACCACCTCGACCGCTCCCGGCGCGCCCGGCGCCGGGACGTCGACGAACGCGCCGCACCCGCGGCGCTGGATCGCGCTGGCGGTGATCGCGATCTCGCAGCTGATGGTGGTCCTGGACGCCACCATCGTGAACATCGCGCTCCCGCAGGCCCAGGCCGACCTGGGGATCACCGACGCGAACCGGCAGTGGGTGATCACCGCCTACACCCTGGCCTTCGGCGGCCTGTTGCTGCTCGGCGGCCGGATCGCCGACTACTGGGGCCGCAAGCGCACTTTCCTGGTCGGCATGACCGGCTTCGCGCTCGCCTCCGCGCTGGGCGGTCTGGCGACCACCGGCGGGATGCTCTTCGCCGCCCGCGCGCTGCAGGGCGCCTTCGGCGCGCTGCTCGCCCCGGCCGCGCTGGCGCTGCTCACCGTCCTGTTCACCGAGGCCACCGAGCGCGCCAAGGCGTTCGCCGTGTACGGCGCGATCGCCGGCGGTGGGTCCGCCGTCGGCCTGCTGCTCGGTGGGGTGCTCACCGAGTACGCCGACTGGCGCTGGTGCCTGCTGGTCAACATCCCGGTCGCCGCCATCGCGATCGCCTTCGCGCTCCCGCTGGTGCCGGAGAGCCGGGCGCACGGCAACACCCGCTACGACGTGCCCGGCGCGGTCGTCGTCACCGCCGGCCTGGTCTCCCTGGTGTACGGCTTCACCAAGGCCGCCGAGGACGGCTGGGACGCCACCGCGACGCTCGGTTTCATCGCCGCCGGCGTGGTGCTGCTCGCCGCCTTCGTGGTGATCGAGATGCGCTCCAACCACCCGCTGCTGCCGCTGCGGATCATCCTGGACCGCAACCGCGGTGGGGCGTATCTCGCCTCGACGCTGATCGGCGCCGGCCTGTTCGGCGCGTTCCTCTTCCTGACCTTCTACTTCCAGGTGGTGCTCCAGTACAAGCCGCTGGAGGCCGGGCTCGCGTCGCTGCCGGTCACCGTCGGCGTGCTGATCGCCGCGGGTGGCGCCAGCCAGTTGATGCCACGGGTGGGCGCCAAGCCGCTGATGGTCGGCGGTGCCGTGCTCGCCGCAGTGGCCATGCTGGTGCTGACCCAGATCGACGTGGACACGTCGTTCCTCACCCTCCTGCTGCCCGCCCAGGTCATCCTGGGCATGGGCCTCGGCTTCACGTTCGTGCCGCTGTCCAGCCTCGCGCTGGTGGGGGTGCCGGAGCACGACGCGGGCGCGGCCAGCGCGACGCTCAACGCCACCCAGCAGATCGGCGGTTCGCTGGGCACCGCGCTGCTGAACACCTTCTACACCAGCGCGGTCGCCGCGTACCTGGTCGGTCGGGCGCCGAACCCGGTCAACCAGGTCGAGGCCCTGGTGCACGGTTACCGGGTGGCGTTCGCCTGGGGCGCGGCCCTGATCGTGCTCGCCGGCCTGGCCACCCTGATCCTGATCAAGGTGCGCAAGGAGGACGTCCCGACCGGCACCACCGTGCACATGGGCTGAGCCGACCCACGCGGCGCCGGCCGGCCACTCCGACCCGGGAGTGGCCCGGTCGGCGGCCGCGTCCGGTAGCGTCCCGACCACCGTCGAAAATCCGTTGAGGAGACACATGTCCACCGCTGCCGACCAGATCATCAGCGCTCTGCGCGCGGGCCACGAGGAGCTCGCCGCGCTCGTCCGGGACCTCAAGGAGGACGACCTGCTCCGGCCGTCGGGGGCCAGCGAGTGGCAGGTCTCCCAGGTGCTCAGCCACCTGGGCAGCGGCGCGGAGATCAACCTTGCGACGCTGACCGCCGCCCGCGGCGGCGGACCCGCGCCGGACGGCGACTTCAACCGCGGTGTCTGGCAGCGCTGGGACGCGATGCCCCCGGCCGAGCACGCTTCCGGATTCCTCGCCGCCAACGAACGGCTCGTCGAGGCGTACGAGGGGTTGGACGCCGAGAGCCGCGCCGCGCTGCGGATCGACCTCGGCTTCCTGCCGGACCCGGTCGACGTGGCCACCGCCGGCCGGTTCCGGCTCAGTGAGTTCGCACTGCACCAGTGGGACGTCGAGGTGGCGTTCAACCCGTTCGCGGCGGTGACGCCGGGGGCGGTGCCCCTGCTGCTCGACCAGATCGGCGGCATGCTGGCGTGGACCAGCCGGCCGCAGGAGCTGGCCGGCCGGGAGGCCACCCTGCTGCTCCGGCTGAGCGAGCCGGAGCGGACGTACGGGCTACGGCTGGGCGAGCGGGTCGAGCTGACCGACGCGCCGGAGCAGCCGGACGGTGAGCTGACCGCCCCCGCCGAGGCGTGGCTGCGGCTGGCCACCGGGCGGCTGGGCCCCCAGCACACCCCGGACGGGGTGCGGGTGACCGGCCCGGTGAGCCTGGACGACCTGCGCCGGGTCTTCGCCGGCTTCTGACCGGCTGCCGCGCGGGCCGGTCACCCGGCCCGCGCGGCCCGTCAGCCCTTCACGCAGACGACCTGCTTGAGGTGTGCCACCACCTGCACCAGGTCCTCCTGCTGGGCCATCACCTCGGTGATGTCCTTGTACGCGCCCGGAATCTCGTCGACCACCCCGGCATCCTTGCGGCACTCCACGCCGGCGGTCTGCGCGGCCAGGTCCGCCGTGCTGAAGGTCCGCTTGGCCTGCGCCCGCGAAATCCGCCGCCCGGCCCCGTGGGAGGCCGAGCAGTACGCGTCCGCGTTCCCCCGACCGCGCACGATGTACGACCCGGTGCCCATCGACCCGGGGATGATGCCCAGGTCGCCCCGCCCGGCCCGGATCGCGCCCTTGCGGGTGACCAGCACGTCCACCCCGTCGTAGCTCTCCTCCGCCACGTAGTTGTGGTGGCACGAGATCGGCTCGTCGTAGCCGACCTGCGGGAAGTGCTCGCGCACCACGCCGCAGAGCAGCGCCAGCATGACCGCCCGGTTGCGCCGCGCGTACTCCTGCGCCCACCACAGGTCCCGCCGGTAGGCGTCCATCTCCGGCGTGCCGGCGAGGAACACCGCCAGGTCCCGGTCCGGCAGGTCGGTGTTGTGCGGCAGGCCCCGGGCCACCCCGATGTGCCGCTCGGCCAGCTCCTTGCCGATGTTGCGCGACCCGGAGTGCAGCATCAGCCACACCCGCCCCTCGTCGGCGCCACCCTGCTCGAGGCAGACCTCGATGAAGTGGTTGCCCCCGCCGAGGGTGCCCAGCTGCCGCTGCGCCCGCGTCTCCAGCTGCGCCACCCTCCGGTCCAGCCCGGCGAACCGGCTCCAGAAGTCGTCCCAGCCGGCCTGCTCCAGGCCACGGACCCGGCGCGGGTCGACCGCCTTCTCCCGCTGGGCGAAACCGACCGGGATGGTGGCCTCGATCGCGGAACGCAGCCCGGCCAGGTCGTCCGGGAGGTCGGCGGCGGTCAGCGAGGTCCGCACCGCCGACATGCCGCAGCCGATGTCGACGCCGACCGCGGCCGGCGAGACGGCCTGCCGCATGGCGATGACCGAGCCGACCGTGGCGCCCTTGCCGAAGTGCACGTCCGGCATCACGGCGACGCCCTGCACCCAGGGCAGCGCGCCGATGTTGCGCAGCTGCCGGGCGGCCTGCGGCTCGATGGCGTACGGGTCGGTCCAGACCCGGACCGGTGCCCGGGTGCCGGCGAGAGGGGTGAATCCCATCGTGGTCTCCTTGCGTCGTGCCGGCGCACCAACGAACGGTGACCGGAAAGAATCGCGCCGGGCGGCCGGGCGCGGAAGCTTGTCGGATACGAAAAAGCCGCCCGACCCGCAGGGGGTGGGCGGCGGCGCCTGACGCGCTGGCGTCAGAGGTGGCGCCGCCCTGGCGGCCGGCCCTGACCGGGCTGGCCCAAACAGCGGTACCGCGCGCACGACAGCAACGCGGCACCCGCACCTGGCAGCCGCCAGGTGGCTTCGGTGCGGTGGCGCTGCGACACGGCGTACTCCCTCGGGGTGTGATCGGTCGACCCTGCGGCGATGACGCTAGGCGGGCCGGGCCGTGTCCGCAATGGATATTGCGGACGGGCCCGGCGGCGCCGACTAGCGGCCGACGACCCGGCGGGCGACCGCCAGCAGATACTCCTTGCGGTCCAGCGGGTTGTGGTCCCAGCGTGCCCGGGTGGGAGCCGGGCCGCGCACCGGCCGGTACCGGTCGAAGGCGGTCTCGAGCACTCCCTCGCCCCGGGTGAGCCCCGGCAGCCGGCGTTCCAGCGCGTGCACCCGCCCGGCCGGGATCTCCCCTTCCACCAGGTACGACCCGCCCTGCCCGGTGGTGTCGGTCGGCACCGCGTCCAGTCGCGCGAGCGCGGGCAGTACGGTGCCGAGGACGTCGCCCGGCGCCTCCAGCCGGAACCGGTGCACCGGCTCGTGGACGCGGGTGCCGGCCCGGGTGAGCGCCGCCATCAGCACCAACGGGGTGAGGTTGCGGAAGTCGCCCGCGGTGCTGGACATGCTCTTGTCGAAGGTGCCGTGGGAGTGGCTCTGCCGGGCCCAGTAGCCGGCATGGGTCATCGTCACCTCGCAGTCGGGGACCTGCCAGCCGTGCGGACCCTGGCGCAGCGTGCGGTGCACCGCCTCCTCCACAGCGACGAAGAAGGCCGGCGGCATTGATCCCAGCTCGACACCGAGCCGGAAGCGGCGCCCCACCGGGTTGCCGCGCCGGGTATCCATCCACTTCTGAGCGTGATACCTGTGCGGCATAAGAATGACTCACAGGTATCACACTCGATCGGGTGATGCCCGCGCCGCCCTCACACGGGCGGGGCCCGACCTGGTCTCCGGCAGACTGGCCGGCATGGTGGAGACCTCCGTGCGACTGCTGCGGCTGCTCGCCCTCCTGCAGGCCCACCGGGACTGGTCGGGCGCGGAGCTGGCCGACCGGTTGGCGGTCACCACCCGCACCGTGCGCGCCGACGTCGAGCGGCTACGGGTGCTCGGCTACCGGCTCGAGTCCCGACCCGGGGCAGCCATCCCAGGGCGGGCCGAACCGGGGGGGCCGGGGCCTACGGCTGCGGCACCAGCCGGAAGGACTGCGCCGCGGTGCCGTTGCAGGTGTACTGGACGAGCTGGACGCTGTCCGCCGTGGACGCCGCCGGCACGTCGAGGCACTTGCCGCTGTTGCGGTTGACCAGGCGGTAGTAGCCGTTGCCCTCCGACTCCGCCCGCCACTGCTGGTTGTTGCCTCCCGAGTACGACCAGAGCTGGATGGGCGCCGAGTCCGCCGTCGACACGTTGGTCACGTCGATCACCTGCGCGCTGTTGTTGCGGTTGTTGACCCGCAGGTAGCCGCCGCTGGTCGGGGCGAACTGGTACTGCTGGGCGGCGCTGCCGTTGCAGGCGTACTGCTGGATGGCGGTGCCGTTCGCGCTGGCGGCGGCCCGCGCGTCCACGCACTTGCCGCTGCCCCGGTTGACGACGGTGTGCCAGGCGGTCGGCGAGATCGGGCCGTCGGTCGGCGGGGGCGTCGTCGGGGGAACGGTGCCGGCACCGGCCAGCCAGTGCAGTCCGTCGATCAGCAGCCGGTTCTGCTGCTCGCTGTCGAACGTGGACGACAACCCGGTGTTGGTGTTGTAGTTCATCGCGTTGTGCCCGAAGTTGGCGTAAAGCATCTTGTACTGCCGGTTGCTCCAGACCAACGGGTAGTAGCCGCCGTACCAGGACTGGTTGGGGTCGGTGCCGACCGGGAAGCTGGACGGGTCGACCGAGGCGAGGATGTCGATGTTCGTGTTCTGCCGCAGGTCGTTGCTCCAGGAGTACCACTCGCTGATCGACGAGGGAAACGTCGCCGGGAGGTTCCGGGTGGCCGGGTGGGTGCGGTTGTCGGCGCGCATGGTGACCCGGGTAGGCCCCCAGGTGTTCGTCTGGAACGAGCCGGTGCCGAGGAAGGTGTTGTAGTACCAGCTCCAGCTCGACGGGTTGGTGGTGAACGCGCTGACGTGGAAGCCGAGCCACGCCCCGCCGTTCTGCATGTACTGCTGGAACGCGGCACGCTGCGCGGTGGGCGGCGCGTCGTCCAGGAACATGATGACCTTGTACTGGGCCAGGTTCGCGGTGTTCAGCAGACCCCAGTTGTTGGTGGCCTCCCAGGAGAAGCCGTACTGGGCGGCGGCCTGCGGGAACCAGGCCCGGGCGTCCTTGACGAAGTCGATGTGCGCGGCGTCCCACGTGCCGTTGTAGAAGGCGAGGACCTTGAACGTCGGCGCGGCCTGCGCGGACCGCGAGGCGTTTACCGCGAGGCCGGCGCTCAGCGCGACGACGAGGGCGACGAACAGCGACAAGATCCGTCTGGTACGGGAGGAGAGTTCTGCGATCACCTGATCGTCCCTTCGGTGGGGACGCGCGCCGCCGCGTCGACCTGAACCTTCTGTTCACAAGGTTTACAGATAGACGAAAGATTATGTGATCTCGTCAGGCGGCGTCAATCGCGCCGCCCGATTCCGGTGGGATTCCTGCGGCAACGGGTATCCCCGCCGGATGACCAGCCCGGACGCCGTCGACATCGACCAGCCGCTCGCCGTGGACGTGCCCGCCGCGCCGCACGACGCCAGCGGCGAGCGGGTGCCGACCCGTGACCTGGCCGGCCTCGCGCCGCCGGCCCGACCGGCCCGCCGCTGGACACCGGGCCGGGTGGTGGCCACCCCGGCCGCCCTCGAACACCCGCACGGCCAACGGATCATCGAGCGGGTGCAGGCACAGGGCATCGAGGTGGAACACCTGCGATCCAACCGGCTCACCGGGGTACGCGGACAGACCGACCGGGAGACGTACGCGCGGGCCAAGGCGACCATGGCGGTCGTGGTGAGCCCACCCTCGCGACGCGCCCTGCAACCCATCGCGCCCAGCGCCGACTGGCGGGTCGACCTCGCCGAGGGCTGCCCGGCGCACTGCCAGTACTGCTATCTCGCCGGTTCCCTGTCCGGGCCGCCGGTGACCCGGGTGTACGCGGACCTCGACGACATCCTCGCCGGGCTGGCAACGTACGCCGGGCGCGGCACGGTGACCAGCCGCAACGCGCGGCGCGCCGACGAGGGCACCACGTTCGAGGCGTCCTGCTACACCGACCCCCTCGCCCTGGAGCACCTGACGGGCAGCTGGCGGCGGGCGGTGCAGCACTTCGCCGGCTGGGACGCTCCGGTGCAACTGCGCTGGACCACGAAGTACGCCGATGTGGACACCTTCGTCGGGTTGCCGCACGCCGGCCGGACCCGGGTCCGGTTCAGCGTCAACTGCGCGCCGGTCAGCGAACGGTTCGAGGGCGGCACCGCCCGGGTGCCGGACCGGCTCGCCGCGCTGCGGCGGCTCGCGCTCGACGGCTACCCGGTCGGGCTGACCATCGCGCCGATCATGCCGCTGCCGGACTGGCGGGAACGCTACGGCGACCTGCTGGACCAGGTCGCGACGGCCGTCGACGGGGTGCCGGAGCTGGACCTGACCGCCGAGTTGATCACGCACCGGTTCACCCCGGGCAGCAAGGAGGTGCTGCTCGGCTGGTACCCGCGGACCCGGCTGGAGATGGACGAGGAGTCCCGCAGCCGCAAACGTGGCCGGTTCGGGGCGGTCAAGTACGTCTACCCACGGGACACGATGGCCGAGCTGCGCGGCTGGTTCACCGACGAGTTGACCGCGCGGGTGCCCGCCTGCCGGATCCTCTACTGGACCTGACCGGACCGGCGCCCGCCAGCGGTCGACGGCGGGCCGGTGGCGGCCGGATCGTCAGCCGACCGAGGAGCGGGCCACGGGCGCGGCGAAGTAGGTGTCCGGGTACGGCTCGTCGCGGTAGCGGTAGTGCCACCACTCGCGGTCGTAGTTGACGAACCCGGCGTCGGTCATCAGTCGTCGCAACAACCGCCGGTTGTCCCGGGCCGCCCCGGTGATCCGGGGGTCGGCGGTGTGCGCCCGGGCGTCGAAACAGTCGAAGCCGGTGCCCATGTCGATGCTGTTGTCGGCGAAACGCTGCCCGCGCGGCGCCGTACAGGCGACCTGCGGCTGCCCGGGCACGTACGGGGGCTGGCTGGCGGGAGGCTCGTCGACCAGGGTCAGATCCACGGTGCCGCCCCGGCTGTGCGCGGTGGGCGCCCCGATGTAGCCGTCGGCGAAGAGCCGGCTCTTGGCCACGTCGGGATAGAACTCGGCCTTGGCCTGCTGCTCGCCGGGCCGCTTCGCCCACGCGACGAAGTCGTCCGCCGCCGACTGCGGGCGGTAGCAGTCGTACACCTTGAGGCTGTGCCCGCCGGCCAGCGCGGCGTCCTGCGCCCGCCGCAGCGCCTCGGCCGCCTGCCGGGTGAGCAGGCACAGCGGCTCCGGGTAGCCGGTGATCGGCCGGCCGACGAAGTTGTGCGCGGTGGCGTACCGGACGTCGGTGTGGATGCGCGGGTCGACGTCGGTCAGCACCACGAACCCCGGCAGCCGGCCGGCGGCCGACGGGGACGGGCGCGCCGACGGGGACGCGCTCGCCGACGGGTTCAGGCCCGCCGACGGGTTCAGGCCCGCCGACGGGGACGGGCTCACCGATGTCGGCCCCGGGGGCACCCGGGTCGGGCGGGATTCCGGCTGCGAGCAGCCGCCGAGCAGCGCGGCGAACGCGAGCACGGCGGCGCCGCCCACCCGGCCGGATCTGCGCACCCGTCCTGTCTATCAGCCCCGGGCCGGGCTCCGCGCCGGATCGGTGCCGTCGGCCAGGTGCGCACCGCGGAAACGCAGCGCCGCCTCCGTCCCGTCGACCAGGTGGTCGCCGAGGAAGCGCATCGCCGCCTCGTCGTCGTCGATCCCGCCGGCCTCGTGGCCGTTGTACCGCCATACCGACAGCTCCGTCGGCCCGGCGTGGGCGTTGACGGCGGCGTAGACCGTCGACGGCGGCACGATGTCGTCCATCAACGCCACCGAGTACCGCGCGGGCCGGCGGCACCGCCGGGCGAAGTTCACCCCGTCGACGTACGCCAGGGTGGTCAGCACCCGCTCCTCGACGTCCCGGTGGACCGCCAGGTAGTCGCGGATCTCCCGGTACGGGCGGGCGTCGGTGGCGACCACCGCACGCGGAATGTCGCAGAGGAACGGCACGAAGGCGACCACCGCCCGCAGGCCCGGTGCCAGCGCGCCGGCCGCGAGCGCCAGCCCACCACCCTGGCTGTGCCCGAGCACCGCCACCCGGGTCGGGTCCACCACCGGCAGGGTCCGGACGGCGTCGACCGCCCGGACCGCGTCGGTGATCAGCCGGCGGTAGTAGTACGTACGCGGGTCGGTGATGCCCCGGGTGGCCACCCCGGGCGCCTCCGGGCCGGCGGCCCCCGGGTCCGGGGTGTCACCCCGACTCCACCCCGAACCCTGCCCGCGGGTGTCCATCTGCAGGTGCGCGAAACCGACCGACGCCCAGAGCAGGTTCTCCAGCGGGTGCCCCCGCCCACCGCCGTAACCGGCGTACTGGACGAGGGTCGGCAGCGCCGTGCCGGCCCCGCGGGGCACCCGCAGCCAGGCCCGCACGGGCTGGCCGGCGAAGCCGGCGAACGTCACGTCGAACACGTCGATGCCGGCCAGCCCGGTCGCCACCGGCTCGGTCCGGACCGGCCAGCCGGCGTCCCGGGCCTCCGCCAGGGTGCCGGCCCAGAACTGGTCGAAGTCGGCGGGATCGCGCACGGCGCTGCGGTAGTCGCGCAACTGCTCCTCGGGCAGGTCGGTGTACACGGCGCGCTCAGACGGTCGGGTGGGCCGTGAACAGGGGGTGCATCCGCCGGGTGTGATCCACCTGCCGTGGCGGCCCGGTCAGCGCGGCGGTCGCCACCAGCCGGGGTTCGGTGCTGGACGAGGCGAGCCGCAACTCCACCTCCCCCGGCTCGACCACCCGCCGCCCGTCCCGCCCGGTGAACGAGAGCAGGTCGGCCGGCACGGTCACCTCGATCCGGCAGGACGCGCCGGCGTCCAGCGGCACACGCAGGTAGCCGATCAACCGCTGCACCGGCTGCACCACCGAGGCCACCGGGTCGTGCGCGTAGAGCTGCACCACCTCGCTGCCCCACCGGGCGCCGGTGTTGCCCAGCGTAAAGGCCAGCCGCAGCTCCCCGTCGGTCTCCGCCACCGCCTGTTCGACCGCCAGCTCCGACCAGTCGAACGTCGTGTAGCTGAGCCCGTGGCCGAAGCCGTACGCCGGGGTGGGGTCGACGTTGGAGACGTCGCTGGCGTGCCCCAGCCGGGCGGCGAGGTAGGTGGTGGGCTGACCGCCGGGGCTGCGCGGCACGCTGACCGGCAGCCGCCCCTGTGGCTCGACCCGCCCACTGAGCAGCCCGGCGATCGCCGAGGGCCCCTCCTCGCCCGGGAAGAAGGACTGCACGATGGCAGCGGCCTCGTCGACCGCCCGACCCAGCGCGTACGGCCGGCCCGCGATCAGCGTGACCACCACCGGCGTGCCGGTGTCCAGCAGCGCGTCCAGCAGTTGCTGCTGCACCCCGGGCAGCGCCAGGGACTCCGCGTCGCAGCCCTCACCGCTGGTGCCCCGGCCGAAGAGCCCGGCCCGGTCACCCAGGGCCGCGATCACCACGTCCGCTCCCCGGGCCGCCTCGACGGCCGCCGCGAACCCGCCGGTGTCCGGGCCGTCGACGCTCGCGCCGGGCGCGACCACGACGTCGCTTCCCGGAAACTCGGCGCGCAGCGCCTGCGCGAGAGTGGGCAGCTCGATCCCGAGCGGCAGCTCCGGGTGGTGGGATCCGACGTGGACCGGGAACGAGTAGCAGCCCAGCACCGCCGTCGGGTTCTCGGCCTGCGGGCCGACCAGCGCGATCCGCGCCGGCCGGGCCAGCGGCAGGACGCCGTCGTTGCGCAGCAGCACGACGGCCTGTTCGGCAACCTCGCGGGCGAGGTCACGGTTGGCCGGCGGGTCCAGGTCGACGGTGCCCCGCACCGCCTCCGGGTCGGTGAGGTCGGCGTCGTCGAGCGCCGACGGCACCGGGTCCCACCCGTCGTCGAGGAGCCCGAGCTGGGCCTTCTGCAGCAGCACCCGCCGCACCGCCCGGTCGATCAGCGCCTCGGGCACCTGCCCGGCGGCGAGGGCCTTGTGCAGCGGCTGACCGAAGGTCTTCACGGTGGGCAACTCGACGTCCACCCCGGCGGCGAGGGCCACGCCGGCCGCCTCGCCCCAACTGCCGGCGACCCCGTGCAGGGTGCGCAGGAAGGCGATGCCGAAGTAGTCGGCGACCACCGTGCCGGTGAACCCCCAGGTCTCCCGGAGCAGGCCGGTGAGCAGCTCCTCGTCGGCCGCCGACGGCATCCCGTCGGTGTCGGTGTAGGCGTGCATCACCGACCGCGCGCCGCTCTCCCGGACCGCCATCTCGAACGGCGGCAGCATCACGTCCGCCCGCTCCCGTGGGCCCATGCCGACGGGCGCGTGGTTGCGCCCGGCCCGGGAGGCCGAGTAACCGGCGAAGTGCTTGAGGGTGGCGACCACTCCGGCGGACTCCAACCCCTGGATGTACGCGGTGGCGACCGTCCCCACCAGGTACGGGTCCTCGCCGATGGTCTCCTCGACCCGCCCCCAGCGGGCGTCGCGCACCACGTCGAGCACCGGCGCGAGCCCCTGGTGCACGCCGAGGCGACGCAGGTCCGCGCCGATCAGGCCGGCCATCCGCCGGACCAGTGCCGGGTCGAAGGTGGCACCCCAGGACAACGGCACCGGGTACGCGGTCGCGCCCCAGGTGGCGAAGCCGGCCAGGCACTCCTCGTGGGCGAGGGCCGGGATGCCGAAACGGTTCGCGGCGGTGATCCGCTGCTGGGTCCGCAGCAGCGAGAGCGCGCCGAGCGCCGGGTCGACCGGGGCGGTGCCGAACGGCCGGGTCAGCTGTCCGAGCCCGGTGTGCAGCAGGTCGTCGAGGTCGACCGGCTCCTCCATCTCGTGCTGGTGGGGCGCGACCTCACCGCCGTCGGCGGACGCGCCCACCCACACCCCGTAGAGCTGCGCCACCTTCTCCGCCAGGGTCATCTCGGCGACCAGGGCGTCGACCCGGGTGGTCAGGTCGAGCGACGCGTCGTTCCAGACCGCGGCGCCTCGTTCGATGTCCAAAGTCACGTTGTCGGTCACTTTCCTCCGACGCCCATCAGCCCCTGCACGAGGGCCCGACGGGCGAACAGGTAGACGAGCAGGACGGGCACCATCGACAGCACGACCGCGGCGAGCAGTCCGGGAACGTTGATGCCGTGCTGCGTTTGGAAGTTGTAGAGACCCAGCGTGATCACCTTGGTGGACTCGGACTGGGTGAGGATGAGCGGGAAGAGGAAGCCGTTCCAGGCCTGCAACGCGGAGAAGACCGCGATGGTGGAGATCCCGCCCCGGGACAGTGGCAGCACCAGCTGCCAGAAGACCCGGCCGGGAGCGGCGCCGTCGATCGCCATCGCCTCGTACAGGTCGCTGGTGATGTCCCGCATGACGCCGCTGAGGATCAGCGCGCAGACCGGCAGGCAGAACGCGGCCGTGGGCAGGATGACGCCGAGCAGGTTGTCGTAGAGCTTGGCCGTGTTGATCAGGTAGAAGATCGGCACGACCACCGCCTGCGCGGGGACCGCCAGGCCGAGCAGGAAGAGCCGGAACACCGCGGAGGTGAACCGGCTGCGGCTGCGCACGATGGCGTACGCCAGTGGCGGCACGAGCAGCAGCACGATCGCCACCACGCTGGCCGTCACCACGACGGTGTTGAGGAAGTACCGGCCGAAGCCCTCGGAGAAGGCGCCGGTGTAGTTCTCCAGGGTGAAGGTGTCGGGCAGGGAGATCGGGCCGTTCTGGCCGTAGCCGGCGCGGGTCTGCACGGTGATGCTGACCATCACGTAGATCGGCAGACCCACCAGCAGCAGCCAGAACATCGCGCCGATCCCGGCGATCCAGTTGGGACGGCGGCGCGTCACAGGCCCTCCATCGTGCTGCGCATCTTGTCGTACCCGGAGACCCGCACCACGATCAGCGAGATGATCGTGGCGACCACCACCAGCAGCAGCGCGATGGCGGCGCCGGCGCCGAAGTCGAAGCTCTTGAACGCCTGCTCGTACATGTAGTAGGCGGTGATCGTGGTGTCGGTGCCCGGGCCGCCCCCGGTGAGGATCAGGACCGTGTCGAAGGTGGTCAGCCCGCCGACCACCATGAGCACCAGCGAGGTGATCATGGCGTTGCGCAGCTGGGGCAGGGTGACGTGGCGGAACTGCCCCCACCGCCCGGCCCCGTCGACCTCGGCGGCCTGGTAGAGCACTGCTGGGACGGCCCGCGCCGCGCCCTGGTAGATCAGCGCGTGGAACGGGATGAACTGCCAGCTGCTGACGAAGACCAGCACGCCGATCGCGCCGGTCCGGCTGCCGAAGAGGTTGCCGTCGCCGAAGAGGCCGGGCAGTTGCCCCGGTACGCCGAAGTTCGGGTCGAGCAGCACCCGCCACAGCACCGACACGGCGGTCATCGACAGCAGCAGCGGCAGGAAGAAGATCGCGGAGAGCACCGCGCGGTTGCGCTGGTGCCCGGCCGCCCATACCCCGATGAGCAGGCTCAGTGGCGTCTGCACGGCGACGCCGAGGGCGGTGAGGAGGACGCTCAGCCAGAGGCTCTGGGTCATCGTCGGGTCGGCGGCGAGGCGCCGCCAGTTGGCCAGGCCGACGTACTCGACCGAGCCGATCCCGCTCCAGCTCGTGAAGGAGAGGACGACGACGAGCACCAGCGGCACGATCGCGAAGAAGCCGAAGAAGAGGGTCGCGGGCAGGGCCCAGGCGAAGCCCGGGCGGCCGAGGTTCTGGCCGCCCGAGCGTCGTCCGGACCGGCGCTCCTCCGTCATGAGCGGGGGAGCAACGGTGGTCGTGGCCATGTGCGCTCCGCCGTCAGCCGGCCTGGAGGGACTGCATGGCCTTGATGAAGCCGTTCGCGTCCATACGGCCGTTCAGGTACTGCTGCACGGCCTGGTGGATGGTGGTGGTCGCGGCCGGCGGGTACGCCTGGTCCCAGGAGAGCTGGAACGACGGCGCCTGCTTGACCATGTCGAACTGGAACTTGGAGTAGGCCGGGTTGGTGGCCGTGTCGAGGAACTTGTCGGTGTTGGTGGTGGTGGGCAGGTTGCCGATGGACAGCTGTGCCTTGACGAACTCGTCGGAGTACTGGAGCTTCAGGAACTCCGCGACCGCCTCCGGGTGCTTGGTCTTCTTGAGCACCGAGTAGAAGTTGTTGGTGTTGCCGACCACGTTGCGCGGGTCGCCCTTGCCACCGGGGACGCTCGGGAACGCGGTCCAGCCGAGGTCCTTGGCGGCGAAGGTGGGGTTGGCGTCGTTGTGGGTGGAGTAGTTCCAGGAGCCCATCAGCTCGAAGCCGGCCTTGCCGCTGCTGAGCAGCGCGGGTGAGCCACCGTCGGTGAACTTCACCGAGTCGAAGTTGGTGCCGAAGGCGCCGGCGTCCTTGAGCTGGCGCAGGAGCTCCAGCGCGCGGCGGCTGTCCGGGCTGTCCCAGGCGCTCTTGTCGCCGCCGAGGGCCTTGGCGAACAGCTCCGGCCCGGCCACCCGGTCGTAGAGGTACTGGTACCACATCTGGGTGGGCCACTGGTCGCCGCCGCCGAGGGCGATCGGGGTGATCTTCTTGCCCTTGAGGGTGTTCACCGCGGCCAGCAGCTCGTCCCAGGTCTGCGGCGGGGTGATGCCGGCGTCGGCGAGCACCTTCTTGTTGTGGAACAGCAGCACCGGCTGGGTGCCGCGCATCGGCACCCCGTACGACTTGCCGTCCACCACGGCGGTGTTGAACACCGACGGCAGGAAGTTGCTCTTCAGCCCCGGGTCCTTGGCGATCATGTCGTCGAGCGGCATCAACAGGTTCGCCTTGACGAACGGCGTGATGCTGCCGCCGCCCCAGTTGAAGAAGATGTCGGGCGCCTGGTTGGTGTTGATGATGGTCTGCAGCTTGGTCTGGTAGTCCGCGCCGGGGATGGTGTCCAGCACGGCCTTGACCTTGGAGGTCTTGTTGAAGGTCTCGACCAGCTGCGTCTCCACCTTGTTGGTCGCGTCGCCGTAGACCAGGATGTGGATCTCGTCGGCGTCACCGCCGGAGTCGCCGCCGCCGCAGGCGGCCAGCGGCAGCGCCAGGGCGAGGGCGGCACCGACCGCGACGGCCCGGGCGAGCCGGGATCGTACTGTCATCATCGAGCCCTTTCAGTGTGGTGGGGGTGGTGCGGGTCGCCGGTCACCGGGCGGGACCATCGAAAGGGCTCGACGACGACGCCGGAGCCGGGAACGCGCTCGCTGTCCGTGGCACGTCACGTCCTTTCGATGCTGCGGGGGAACAGCCGCCCGACGAGCCGGGGCGGCGAAAGGTGGCCGATAAACTTCCGGAACATTTCCGTAACTCTGGCGAACGCTAGAACCGACCTGCCGTGTCGTCAACCCCCGGGCGTGGGGCAAGATGGCCCGAGGAGCGGACACGCCGTTCCGGGCCACTGGGTTGGCGACGGCTTGCGGTCGCACTTCCGGACCGGTGAAGGAGACGCGGGTGGGCGCGGACGACGGACGCAGGGTGACCATCACCGCGATCGCACGGGAGGCCGGGGTGTCGGTGCCGACCGTGTCCCGGGTGCTCAACGGTCGCTCCGATGTGGCCCCGGACACCCGGGAGCGGGTCGAGGAGCTGCTGCGCCACCACGGTTACCGGCGCCGCAGCAGCCGCAGCGTCCGCCGCGCGGGTCTCGTCGACCTGGTCTTCAACGACCTGGACAGCCCCTGGGCCGTGGAGATCATCCGCGGCGTGGAGGACGTCGGCCACGGCGCCGGCGTCGGCACCGTCGTCTCCGCGATCCACCGGCAGCCCACCGCGGCCCGGCAGTGGCTGCAGAATCTGCGCACCCGGGCCACCGACGGCGTCATCTTCGTGACATCGCACCTGAGCCCGCCGCTGCACGCGCAGCTGCGCCGGCTCAACGTGCCGGTGGTGGTCGTCGACCCGGCCGGCGTGCCGGCGATGGACGTGCCGACGATCGGCGCCACCAACTGGGCCGGCGGGCTCGCCGCGACCGAGCACCTGCTGTCGATCGGGCACCGGCGCATCGGGTTCGTGGCCGGGCCGACGCACCTGCTGTGCAGCCGCGCCCGACTCGACGGGTACCGGGCCGGGCTGGAGGCCGCCGGTGTGCCGGTGGACGACGCGCTGGTCTGCCCCGGCGACTTCTACCACGCCTCCGGGTACGCGGCCGGCACGGCGCTGCTCAACGTCGCCGACCCGCCGACGGCCATCTTCGCGGCCAGTGACCAGATGGCCTTCGGCGTCTACGAGGCCATCCGGCGCCGGGGCCTGCGCGTCCCGGACGACGTCAGCGTGGTGGGCTTCGACGACCTGCCCGAGGCGCGCTGGGCCTCGCCGCCGCTGACCACGGTGCGCCAACCGCTGGTCGAGATGGGCCGGCTGGCCGCGCGGACCGTGCTGCGGCTGGCCCAGGGCGAGGGCATCGACAGCCCTCGCGTGGAGCTCGCCACCGAACTGGTTGTCCGGGACAGCACCGCCGCCCCGCCGACCGGGTCACCCGGCCCGTCGTGACGGCCCGAACCGGGTCGGACACTGGTTTCCCCGATTCCGGTTCGGCTGCCGAAAATTCCGGATTCGCTCCGCCGGCCACCGCTCCGAAGGAGGGCAGCCGGCAGGGGCGTCCGCGGGACGCCTCGCCACGACGCGCCGGCGCGGTGAGCGACCCGGGGCCGCTCACCGCGCCGAACGGTCAGTGGTGGTGGTGCGAGCGGACGGCCCGGCGGATGTCCACCGGCAGCGCGGGAGCGCCGTCGACCGGCGCCGGGTCCTCCGCGGTCGGCGCCACTCCCCCGGCGGCGATCCGGTCCAGGGTGGCCAGCCCGACCGCGTCGACCTCACCGAAGATCGTGTAGTTCGGGCGCAGCGCCGAGTCGGCGTAGACGAGGAAGAACTGGCTGCCGTTGGTGTCCGGCCCGGCGTTCGCCATGGCCAGCACGCCCCGCTCGTAGAGCCGGCGCACCCCGGTCGGGTCGGTGGGCGCCGGCGGCAGGTCCGTCGGCAGCTCGTCGCGGTACCGGTATCCCGGGCCACCCTCGCCGGTCCCGGACGGGTCACCGCACTGCAACACGCTCAGCGTGGGGTACGCGGTGAGCCGGTGGCACGAGGTGCGGTCGTAGAAGTCCTTGCGAACCAGGTGCAGGAAGCTCTGCACGGTGCACGGCGCGGCCGCCCGGTCCAGGCTCAACCCGATCGGCCCGTGGTTCGTCGCCAGGGTCACCCGGACGGTCCCCCGGTCCGGTGTGCGCCGGGGGTCGGGCGGCAGCGGCACCGGCCGGGCAGCCGGTTCCTCGGGCGTCTCGGTGTACGCGCAGGGGCCGTGCGTGGTGCGCGGCGGGCGGGTGGCGGCATCGGCGGCGGCCGACGATGCGGCGGACGCGGTCACCGCGTCCACGGACACGCTCGGCGCGGCCACGGCGGTGGCCGAAGCGCCGGCGATCAGGGTGCCGGCGAGCACCGTCACTCCCGCGAGGCGGGCCAGCGCGCGCACCGGCCGGCGGGGTGCCGCCACGCCGGAGCGCGGTTCGGATTCACTCGACAAGGGATCCTCCTGGACTCGTGGTGCCAGAAAGACCGGAGTCTATGGATGGCGGAGCGGGTTGTCGATTCGTCAGGACAGCCGGCGGCGGCGACGCCACAGCAGCCCGCCCAACAGCAACACGCCCGCCCCGCTCAACACGGTCACCAACCAGAGCCACCCCGACCCGGAGCGCACCGGACCGCTGGCCGCCGCCGGTCGGGGCGCGCCGGAGGCGGCCGGCTCGGACGGCGCCGACGACGGCGCTGCCGTCAGCTCACCCGGCTCGACCAGCCGTCCCACCGCCGCGTCGCGGGGCAGCGTGAAGCCCCAGTCCAACAGGGCCGCGCCCTGCTCCCAGCCGCGCAAGGGAGCCGGCTCGGCGCCGAGCAGGGTCACCACCAGCCGCCGCCCGTCGCGTTGCGCCGCGCCGACGTAGGTGTGCCGGGCCAGGTCGGTGAAGCCGGTCTTGCCGCCGAGCGCCCCCGGGTAGCGGTAGATGAGCTGGTTCTCGTTCTGGATCTGGAAACCCTTGGTGCGCTGCGCCGGCTGGGCCGGGATCCTCGCCTGCTGGGTCAGCGCGTACCGCTGGAAGGTCGGCTCGGCGAAACACGCCCGGGCGATCAGCGCCAGGTCGTACGCGCTCGTGAACTGCCCCTCGCCGTCCAGACCGGAGGGTGTCACCGCGTGCGTCTGGAGCGCGCCGAGCCGGTGCGCCCGCTCGTTCATGGCGCGTACCCCGCCGGCCGCGCCCTCTGCCCCGCCACCCAGCCGGGCCAGCACGTTCGCCGCCTCGTTGCCCGAGTTGAGCAGCAGCCCCAGCCAGACCGTCTCGACGGTGTACCGGCCGCCCTCGACCAGACCGACGGCGGAGGAGCCGGGCTCGATGTCCATGTCCTCCGCCGTGACGGTGACCGTCTGCTTCGGGTCCAGCCGGGGCAGCATCGTCGCCGCCAGCAGCAGCTTCTGCACGCTGGCCGGAGTGCCGTACTCGTGTGGGCCGCAGCCACCCAGCACCTGGCCGGTGTCCAGGTCGGCGACCAGCCACGAGGTGGCGGTGACCGCCGGCGGCGCGCCGACGCCGGCCGGCACGACCAGCCCGCTGGTGGCCAGCCCGGCGCCGCCGACGACCCGCTGTTCGGGCACGGCGGGCGGGGGCGAGGGCCGTGGCGGTCGCGACATCGCGGGCGCCGGCGCCCTCGGGCACCGCACGGTCGTCGCGGCGGCGTGGCCGGGGGCGACCGCCGCGGGTGCGAGCAGGACGGCGGACGCCGTGACCGCCAGCAGCGCAGCTCTCATAGGCCCGACCCTAGCCAACAAGATCGCCGGTTGGGACGGGATGGCCGGCCGACCATCCGGAGGCGTTCCGATGGTCCAGGTAGTCGTGCAGCGCGGCGCTCCCCCTCAGCCGGCGCAGGCTGCGGGCGTGCAACTCCTGCTCACGACGGGCCAGCTCGGCGCGGACCCGCTGGGCGCTGCCGGTGGTGCGCAGCTCACCCAGCACCGCCTCGATGATCTCGAACGGGTAGGCTCCCCGGCGCAGCAGCGCGACGACCTGGGCCGCCCGCAGCTCGGCCTCGTCGTACACCCGGTACTTCGTGCCCGGCGTGCGGCCCGGCCGGAGCAGACCGCGCTGCTCCCACAGCCGGAGCTGCGAGGTCCGGACCCCGACGAGGGCGGCGACCTCGCCGATGCGGACGCCACGGCGAGGCGCCGGCCGCGCCGCCGGCGGGCTGGCCAGCACCGTCTCGAAGGCGCCGAGCACTCGCCGGATCTCCGCGCGTTCCCGGTCCAGCTCGGCGTGGCCGCCGTCGAGCGCCGCGAGGGCCGCCGGCAGGTCGCCGCCGTGCACCGCCGCCATGATCTCCCGGGTACGGCCCCAGCCGTGCCCCTCGGCCAGCAGTCGCGCCACCCGCAGCGCCCGGGAGTGCTCGGCCGTGAAGATCCGGTAACCGCTCGGGGTGCGTCGCACCGGCGGCAGCACGCCGAGCTCCACGTAGTTGCGGACCTGCTGGACGGAGATGCCCGCCGTGGCCGCCAGGTCGACCGCCCGCAGCCGCTCATCCGTCCGCACGGCGTCCACCGTACCGATTGCCACGTCGTTTGAGACTTACCGGCCTCTTTCGCCGCCACTTCTGCGCGGCGGTTCACGAAACCCTCCATGAGGACGTGAATGAGAGAATTGAATGGTCAGAGCCCTGTGCCAGGGTGGGTGTCCGCCCGCCCTGCCGACCGCGAAGGTTTCGCATGCCGCAGACAGCACGGTCCGTCGCCGACAGCCACGACATGATCGAGGTACGCGGAGCGCGGGAGAACAACCTCGCCGGCGTCTCGGTCGACATCCCCAAGCGCCGGTTGACCGTCTTCACCGGGGTCTCCGGCTCGGGCAAGTCGTCACTCGTCTTCGGCACCATCGCCGCCGAGTCGCAGCGCCTGATCAACGAGACCTACAGCGCCTTCCTCCAGTCGTTCATGCCCAACCTCAACCGTCCGGACGTCGACTCGCTGCGCAACCTCGCCGCAGCCATCGTGGTCGACCAGGAGCGGATGGGAGTCAACTCCCGCTCCACCGTGGGCACCGCCACCGACGCGTACGCGATGCTGCGCATCGTCTTCAGCCGGCTCGGCCAGCCGTCGGTGGGTGGCGCCGGAGCGTTCAGCTTCAACCTCGCCGAGGGGATGTGCCTCACCTGCGAAGGACTGGGCCGGGTCTCCGACCTCGACGTGAACGAGTTGGTGGACGTCGAACGCTCCCTCAACGACGGTGCGATCACGGCGCCCAACTTCGCGGTCGACTCCTGGTACTGGCAGACCATCGTCGGCTCCGGCCTGTTCGACCCGGACGTGAAACTCCAGGACTACACCCCGGAGCAGTGGCAGGACTTCCTGTACAAGCCGGCCACGAAAATCAAGATGGGCAGCAACAACTGGACGTACGAGGGCCTGGCGGTCAAGGTGAAGCGGCTCTACCTGGCCAAGGACCGCGAGTCGATGCAGGGGCGCATCCGCGCCTTCGTCGACCGGGCGGTCACCTTCACCACCTGCGCCGACTGCGACGGCACCCGGCTCAACCCGGCAGCCCTGTCGTCGCGGATCGCCGGCCGCAACATCGCGGACTTCTCGGCCATGCAGATCAGCGACCTGGCCGCGTTCGTCCGCAGCATCGACGACCCGGCGGTGGCGCCGCTGATCGCCAACCTGCGCGACCTGCTCGACTCGCTGGTCGAGATCGGGCTGGGCTACCTCAGCCTGGACCGCGAGTCCGCCACCCTCTCCGGCGGTGAGGCGCAGCGGGTGAAGATGGTCCGGCACCTCGGCTCCAGCCTCTCCGACGTCACGTACGTCTTCGACGAGCCCACCGTCGGCTTGCACCCGCACGACATCGCCCGGATGAACGACCTGCTGCTGCGGCTGCGCGACAAGGGCAACACCGTGCTGGTGGTGGAGCACAAGCCGGAGACCATCGCCATCGCCGACCACGTGGTCGACCTCGGGCCGGGCGCCGGCACCGACGGCGGCCGGATCTGCTTCACCGGCGACGTGCCCGGCCTGCGCCGCTCCGGCACGCTCACCGGCCGGCACCTGGACCACCGGGTGACCCTGCGCGACGACGTACGCCCGCCCACCGGGCAGCTCCCCATCCGCCAGGCCGACCTGCACAACCTGCGCGACGTGGACGTGGACATCCCGCTCGGGGTGCTCACCGTGGTCACCGGTGTGGCCGGCTCCGGCAAGAGCTCGCTGATCCACGGCTCGCTGCGCGGCCGGTCCGGGGTGGTGATCGTGGACCAGTCCCCGATCCGTGGCTCGCGGCGCAGCAACCCGGCCACCTACAGCGGTCTGCTCGACCCGATCCGCGCCGCGTTCGCCAAGGCCAACGGGGTCAAGGCGGCGCTGTTCAGCGCCAACTCCGAGGGCGCCTGCCCGGCCTGCAAGGGGATCGGCCTGATCTACACGGACCTGGCGATGATGGCCGGCGTGGCGAGCGTCTGCGAGCAGTGCGAGGGGCGACGGTTCACCGACAAGGTGCTCACCTACACGCTGCGCGGCAAGAACATCAGCGAGGTGCTGGCCATGTCCGTCACCGAGGCGCACGCGTTCTTCCCCAGCGGGCCGGCGCACCTCATCCTCAACCGGCTGGTCGACGTCGGGCTGGGCTACCTCCGCCTCGGCCAGCCGCTGACCACCCTCTCCGGCGGGGAGCGGCAACGACTCAAGCTCGCCATCCACCTGGCGGAGAAGACCAGTACGTACGTGCTGGACGAGCCGACAACCGGCCTGCACCTCGCCGACGTGGACCAACTGCTGGCCCTCCTGGACCGGATGGTCGACGCCGGCAACACGGTGATCGTCATCGAGCACCACCAGGCGGTGATGGCGCACGCGGACTGGCTCATCGACCTCGGACCGGGCGCCGGGCACGACGGCGGGCGAATCGTCTTCACCGGCACGCCGGCCGAGCTGGTCGCCCGGGGCGACACCCTCACCGCCGAGCACCTGCGCGAGTACGTCGAGCCGATGGTGCTCGCCGAGGGCTAGAGGCGCCGCGACGGCTCGCGGTGCGCGCCCTGTGGGCCCGCAGCTCGTGGTCCACGGCGGGTCGGGCGTGGCGAACGAGCTGCGGTGGTGGGGGTCGTCAGGCGACGCGGCGCAGCCAGCGCCGCTGCCAGGGGGTCTCCACCGCCTTCGGGTGGTAGCCGGCCCGCACCCATTCCACCGCCCGCTCGGCCGGCAGGCCGTCGAGGATCGCCAGCGCGGCCAACGCCGTACCGGTCCGCCCCACCCCACCCCGACAGGCAACCTCCACGCGCTCACCGGCGTACGCGTGGCGCAGCGCCTCCCGCAGGGCGTCGAGCGCGTCCGCCTGATCGAGCGGGATCCAGAAGTCGGGCCACCTGATCCGCCGGTGCGGCCAGGCCGGCGCCGGGCCCGGTGCCAACAGCAGGGCGAAGTCGGCGGGCGCGGCGGCAGCGGCGACGCGCCGTCCGCGCACCGCGGCCCCGCTCGGCAGGACGAGCACACCCGGCTGCGCGGACCAGGGCTGAACGACAGTCACCCCCGCATTGTGCCTCCACCCGCCACTCTGGGTGGGCACAGACAGCGCCGCCCCCGGCTGGGCCGGGGGCGGCGCTGGTGTCGGTGTGCAGGTCGCCTCTCGGCGAGTGGCACGACGCGGCTCCAGCCGAACGGTATTCCGCGAAGGCGATATTAGGTGAGGCCCCGGGGACACTGAGTCACACCGACACTGTCCACAACCAGCCAACCCCCCGACTTGTTCCCTGGCGCCTGCTGGCAGCACACGGCCGCCGCAGATCTTGGACAGTTGCCGTTCGAGCGTGATGGAAACTGTCCAAGATTTGGTCGTGGTGGTGTGGATATGCCGCTGGCCGGCACCCCGGGTTGGGGGTGCCGGCCAGCGGCTGTGCTGCTGTGCTGCTGTGCTGCGGCTTTTGGTGGGTCAGCTGTTCCAGTGCTGGGCGACCAGGTCGGCAGCCTGCTGCTCCCACTGCGCGTAGGCGTCGGGGTAGGCCGAGACCTGCACGGTCTGCGCCGCGTCGGTCAGCGCCATGTCCTGCCACCCGTCAACCTGCTTCAGACCCTTCAGGAACGCCGTCGTCGAGTACTCCGGATCGGTGATCTGCTCCGGCGTACCCCAACCCGAGCTCGGCCGCTGCTGGAACAGGCCCAGCGAGTCATGGTCGTTCATGTCGCCGAGGTGGCCCAGGTTCTCCAGCTTCGACTCCTGCAGGCTCGTCGCGATCGAGATGACCGCGGCCCGCTCGGGCAGGCCGGCCTTCTTCGTAGCGGCGATGATCGCCTTGACGTTCGCGGTCTGCTCGTCGTTGAGGTCGATGTGCGACTGCGCACCCTGCGTACCGTGCGGGATCAGCTTGCCCATGTCCGGCTTGTCAGCCTGCACCGCCACGGCGACGGGCTTGGCGTCCATCGTCGGGGTGGTGTCGTGAGCGGCGATCGGACCGGCGAACACACCACCGGCGAACGCCAGACCAGCAACAGACAGCATGCTCTTACGAATAATCGTGTTCATGGGGGTTGCTCCTTCGGGGGTAGACACCACGAGCCGATGGGGGTCGGCATCCGCGGTGTGAGCACCTCGTCCGGCGCTTCCAACAAAAGGGAAAGTCTCAGGGGCCGGCGGCCGACAAGCGGGGGGCTTGTGGCGCCGGGTCCGGCGGCCTACGGGCGGGGGCTCGTGGCGCCGGGTCCATGTGTAACGACCTGCGGGCCGGGCTCATTCCGGGGTTGGCCCGTCCATCGGCACCCGGTCGAGCGGGTGCTCGTGCGGCCGGTCAGGGACCTGCAACGACCGGGCGGCCGGGGTCATTCCGGGGTCGGCCGATCCATCAGCACCCCGTCGAGCGGGTGCTCGTGCGGTCGTTCGGGGAGTCTGCAACGACCGGATGGGGGCTCGCATTCCAAATCCTGGAGGGCGGTGGCGAGGCCGTGGTCCTGCGATCGTCAGGGTATGTAACGGCCCCGCGCCGGCCACGATTCCACCGCACGGGTGCAGCCGGTCACATGCCAAGAACCCCGAGACCGGACACCGGACACCAGACACCAAATACCGGTCACCCGTCACCGGTCACCGGCCACCCGTCACCGGTCAGCCGTCATCAGTCACCGGTCACCTGTCAGTGGTCAGCGACCCAAAACCGATCACCGATCACCGATCACCGATCACCGATCACCGATCAGCGATCAGCGATCACGGATCACGGATCACGGATCACGGATCACGGATAGCCAATCCAGACATCATGGGCCAGACGGCCCCCGGTCGCGACGCGACAACAGCTGGCTGGGCAATGATCGACTCGGTATCCGTGAAAGCGGGTATCCCCGCCCCGGGAGACCGCGACTTCACGGAAACCGAGTCGACACCGTGGATAGGCACTCCGGGCCGAGGTCGACAATCAGCCTGATACCTCACAGGCATACTTATGCCTCACAGGTATCACGACAACACCCGGGACATGCCAGCACCAGCCGGAGC
>NZ_QGKR01000364.1 GCF_003172955.1 Micromonospora acroterricola
GGACGGGCGAAGATCCGCTCGCGCGAGCCCTTCTCCACGAGCTGGCCGAGGTACATGACGGCGATGTCGTCCGCCAGGTACTCGACCGCGGACAGGTCGTGGGTGATGAAGAGGCAGGCGAACCCGATGTCCCGTTGCAGGTCGGCGAGGAGGTTGAGCACCGACGCCTGCACGGAGACGTCGAGCGCGCTGGTGGGCTCGTCCGCGATGAGCAACCGGGGCTCGGAGATCAGCGCGCGGGCGATGCTGACCCGTTGGCGTTGCCCGCCGGAGAGCTCGTGGGGGTAGCGGCGCGCCACCTCGGCACGCAGGCCCACCCGTTCGAGTTCCGTGGCGACCCGGGCCTCCCGGTCGCGCCGCGGGATCCGCTTCCCGGCCAGCCGCAACGGCTCCGCCACGACCTCACCGACCAGCATGCGCGGGTCCAGCGAGGCGGCGGGGTCCTGGAAGACGATCGACACCTCGCTGCGGTGCGGGCGTAGCTGCCGCCGGGACAGGTGCGTGACGTCGGTCCCGGCGATCCGGACCACGCCCGCGGTCGGTTCCACGAGCCGCACCACGCAGCGGCCCACGGTCGACTTCCCGGAGCCGCTCTCCCCCACCAGGGCGGTGACCCGGCCCTTCGGGATCGTCAGCGACACCCCGTCCACGGCGCGTACCGGGCCGAAGTGCATCACCAGGTCCTCGACCTCCAGGGCGTTCGGCTCCGGCGTCATCGGTTCACCTCCTCAATCGGGGATCGGGGCGATGGGCACGGGTGCCAACAGGCCGCGAGGTGATCGGTCGTGCCGGCCCCCACCACCTCCAGCGGCGGGGCGGAGTCGCGGCACCGCGAGTCGGCAGCCGGGCAGCGGTCGGCGAACGTGCACGCGTCCGGCTGGGTCGACAGCACGGGCACCAGACCGGGAATCTCCTGTAGACGGTCGGTGCCGGCGTGTCGTCCCGGAGTCGGTGACGCCGACAGGAGCCCGGCGGTGTAGCGGTGGTACGGGTGCGCGAACAGGTCGGTGACCGGTGCCCGCTCCACCACCCGCCCGGCGTACATGACGACCACGCGGTCGGCGATGTCGGCGATCACGCCGAGGTCGTGCGTGATGATGAGGATGCTCGTGCCGAGCCGGTCGCGCAGGTCCCGCAGCACCTGGAGGATGCCGGCCTGGACCGTGACGTCCAGCGCGGTGGTCGGTTCGTCGGCCACCAGCACCTTCGGGCCGCAGGCCACCGCCATCGCGATCATCACGCGCTGGCGCATGCCACCGGAGAGCTGGTGCGGGTAGTTGTCGACCCGTCTCGCGGCGGACGGGATCCCGACGAGCGTCAGCAGTTCGACGGCGCGGGCCCGGGCCGCCCGGCGGGACATCCGCTCGTGGATCTGGAGCACCTCGCCGATCTGACGCCCGACGGTGAGCACGGGATTGAGGGACGTCATCGGCTCCTGGAAGATGTAGGCGATCTCCTTGCCGCGTACGCGGCGAAGCGCCGACTCGCGGCTGCCGACCAGCTCGGTGCCGTTGAGCCGCACCGAGCCGGAGACCCGGGCGCTGCCGGGGAGCAGGCCCGCGATGCTCATCGCGGTGACGCTCTTTCCGCAGCCCGACTCGCCGACCATCCCGACGATCTCGCCGGGTGCGAGATCCAGGCTCACCGCGTCGACCGCCGAGACGGTCCCCGTTTCGGTCGGGAACGACACCGAGAGGTCGCGTACCGCCAGGACCGGTGTGTCGACCGTGGCGGCGGTTCCCGCCCGTTCGGCCGTGGTCATCGCCGGTCTCCCTTCGGGTCGAGGGCGTCCCGGAGGGCGTCGCCGAAGACGTTGAACGCCAACGCCAGGCCCATGATCACAACGCCGGGGAGGACCGCCGCCCACGGGGCTCGGGCGGCGAACTGCTGGGCGGTGGCCAGCATCGTGCCCAGGCTGGGGGCCGGGGGTTGGATGCCGAGGCCGAGGAACGAGAGCACCGCCTCGCCCAGGATCGCGGCCGGGATCGCGACCGTGGCCTGCACCAGGATCACCGACGTCGCGTTGGGCAGGATGTGCCGGGCGAGCACCCACAGGTCGCTCGCGCCGTCCACGACGGCCGCGGCGACGAAGTCCAGCGACTTGAGCCGGAGCGTGTCGGAACGCACCACACGGATCACCCCGGGGATCTGGGCGATGCCGATGGCCACGGCGGCGTTGCCGAGGCTGGCGCCCCGGATGGCCGCCAACCCCACCGCCATGATCAGGAACGGGAACGCGAGCAGCAGGTCGGTGAAGCGCGAGATCACCGCGTCCCAGGCCCGGAAGTAGCCGGCTGCCAACCCGAGCGGGACACCGATGACCAGGGAGGTGGCCACCGCCAGAAGTCCCACCTGGAGCGACGCCCGCGCCCCTAGCATGATCCGGGACAGGACGTCCCGGCCCAGGTCGTCGGTGCCGAGCACGTGGCCGGGGCTGCCGGGAGGCGCGAACGTGCGGGCGAAGTCGGTCTGGTCGACCGAGTAGGGGGCGATCCAGGGTGAGAGCAGCGCGATGACGGCCGCCAGCGCGAGCACCACGAAGCTCACGACGGCGAGCGGGTTGCGCCGCAACCGCCGCAGGACGCGCATACGCCGGGTGATGTCGGCGGAGCCGGTCTCCGCCATCGGAACGGTGAGGACGGTCATGCCGGATCTCCCGTCACCCGGATACGCGGGTCGATGACCGAGTAGAGCAGGTCCACGAAGAAGTTGATCACAATGTAGGCCGTCGCGGTGAGCAGGACGACCGCCTGGATGACCGGGTAGTCCCGCTGGAACACCGCGTCGATGGTCATCTTGCCGAAGCCCGGTAGCCCGAAGATCTGCTCGGTGACGACCGCGCCCGAGATCAGCCCGCCGAGCTGGAGACCCACCACGGTCACCACCACGATGAGGCTGTTCCGCAGGGCGTGCTGGGTGATGACGGCGCGCGGCCGGAGGCCCTTCGCCTTCGCCGTCCGCACGTAGTCGGAGGAGAGCGAGTCCAGCATCGCCGAACGGGTCTGCCGCATGATGATCGCGGCGAGGCCCGTCCCGAGGATCACGGCCGGCAGGACGATGTGGTGCAGGTTGTCCACCGGATTCTCCAGGATCGGCACGAAGCCGGAGGCGGGGAACAGCCCGGTCGCCACGGACAGGTAGAGGATCGCGAGCAGCCCGAGCCAGAAGTGCGGCACCGACAGGCCGATCAGGGCCAGACCGTTGGCCACCCACTCCGCCGGGCGCCCGCGGCGGACCGCCGCGAGCACTCCGGCGCCGACGCCGAGCGCCGTGGCGAGCAGGATCGCCAGGACGGCGAGTTCAACGGTCACCGGCAGGGCGGTCGTGAGCATCGACGAAACTGGCGTACCGGTGCGGATCGACACCCCGAAGTCGCCCTGCGCCATACGTTCCACGTACTGCGCGAACTGCACTGGCAGCGGCTGGTCGAGCCCGTAGTGCCGACGGATGGCTTCGAGGGCCTCCGGGGACCGGTCCTCCCCGGCCAGCGCCAGGGCCGGGTCACCGGGGAGAGCCCGTACACCGAAGAACACCACGATCGTCGACAACAGCAGGGTCAGCGCCGACTGCCAGGCGCGGGTGAGGAGATACCGGGCCACGGCGCCCTACTTGGTGAATCCGGCGAAGGCCGCGCGGATCACGCCGTCCGGGAAGACCTGCAGGCCTTGGAGCTGCTTGCTGACCGCGGTCAGGTTCCGCTGCCGGTAGAGGTAGATCAGCGCGTCGTCCTGCTGGAGCAGCGTGACCACCTGCCCGTACAGCTTCTTGCGCTCCTCGATGTCACCGGACTGGCGGGCCTGGGTCAGCAGGGTGTCGAGCTGCGGGTTGCTGTAGCCGGAGACGTTCTGGCTCGCGCCGGTGCCGACGAAGTTCGTGATGTTGGCGTCCGGGTCGATCCGCCCGCTCCAGCCGAGCTGCAGCAGCTCGAAGTTGCCGCGGTCCTGCTCGTCGAGGAGCGAGGAGTACTCCACCGGGTTGATCTTCAGATCGAACCCGCCGTCCTTGAGCATCGACTGGAGCGCCTGCGCGAGGCGCAGCGTGTCCGGCGTGTTCGACGCCAGCATCGTGACCGTGTACGGCGTCTGCACGCCCGCCTCGCTGAGGAGCTGTTTCGCCTTGGCGGGGTCGTGCGCCGGGCAGGTCTGCGCTTCCGGGGACGAGAACGGGCTCGCGGGAGAGATGGGTGAGCAGGCGGCGGTGTGGATCCCGTTGAAGACGGCGTCGACCAGCGCCTTCCGGTCGATCGCGTGCTCGAAGGCCTGACGGACCTTGGCGTTCTGCGCGAGGGGGCGGTTGATCGGCTTGGGCGCGGTGCCCACACCGTCGACGTTGCCGATGTTGATGGTGAGGCCCTGGTAGCCGAGGGACTGCGACTGGAGGACGGAGACGGAGGATTCCTGCCGCAGGGAGGCGACGTCCTGGGTGGAGATGCTGTCGGCGACCTGGGCGTCGCCGGAGCGCAGGTTGGCGGCGCGGATGCTCGCGTCGCTCAGGATGCGCCAGGAGATGGCGTCGAGGTGGACCTTGTCGGCCTCGTAGTAGTTCGGGTCCTTCACGACGTCGATCGAGTTCTGCGGCACGCGCTTGGCGAACTTGAAGGGGCCGACGCAGACCGGCGCCGAGGCGAAGTCGTCGCCAAGGCTCTGCAGAGCCTTGGCACTCATGATCATGCCAGCGCGGTCGGCGAGGGCGCCGAGAAGCGGCGCGAACGGCTGCTTGAGCCGGAGGACGACGGTCTGCGCGTCGGGGGTGTCGACGCCGTCGATGGGACCGAGTTCGCTCTTGCGCGCCGACCGGGAGTTGGTCAGGTGCCGCTGCAGGGTGGCCTTCACCGCGGCGGAGTCGAACGGCGTCCCGTCCGCGAAGCGGGCGCCCTGGCGCAGCGGGATCGTCACCGTCCGGCCGTCGCCGCTCGTCGTGGGCAGGGCGGTCGCGAGCTGGGGTACGACCTGCGCCTGCTCGTTGACGTCGTAGAGCTTCTGGCACATCGCCTGGAACACGTAGCGGGAGTAGAGGCTCCGCGACAGCGTCGGGTCCAGCGCGTCGGGCTCGGCGGAGAGGGCGATGACGAGCTTGCCGCCCTGCTTCACGGCAGCGGGGTCTGCCGGCGTACCGAAGGAATCCTGGCCCGCCGACTGGCTGTCGCCGGACTGGGTGTCGCCCCCGCTGTTCGACACCGGTGAGCAGGCAACGACCGTGCAGACGACAGCGACCGCCGCCACAGCGGCCCGGAACGGACGGCGCCAGGGCCGGCTCGTTTCGCTGAGGGAGAGGTTCGTCATGGGGAGCTCCTCGAGTGGGCGATTCGGGGAGCGTATGTTGTATACGATGACCGACGCAAGACCTCCGTGGATGCCTCTCAGCCGGCGGGTCGCGGCCGAGCCGGGCCGGCCCGGAGCAGGCTGAAGAGGACGATCACCGCGAGCGCCGCCACCACCACGCAGAAGATCTCCCCGGCGGGGCGCAGGCCGATGACCTGGATCAGCAGGCCGACCCCGACAGCCGGCAGGCCCAGCATCGTGAACAGGATGGCGAAGAACGTGGACACCGCCGCCGCCTGGCGCTGCGGAGCGGTCTTCATCGTGATCGTCGCGATGCCGTCCCCGACCGCCACGCCGGACGCGACCCCGTTGATCGTCGCGCTGACGATCAACGTCGCCAGCACGGCCATCCACATGCTGAACGCCAGCAGGCCGGCCGCCACGATCAGGCCGGCGCAGGCCGAGGCCAGCGCGGCGCGTGACGACAGCACACGGGTCAGCAGCTGCCCGAACGCGGCGCCCGTGAAGGCCAGGAAGAGCACCAGCGCGGCCAGCGTGTGCGAGGCCTCGTGCAGGACCATGCCGAGGAACAACCCCGTCACGGCCGTGAGCACGCCCAGGGCGGCGAAGCCTGCGCCGGCGGTGACCGCCGAGCGGAGGAAGTCGCCGCGGATGTTCTGCGGTATGTACAGCCGCTGAAGCCGCAGGGTCAACGGGGAACGCTGCGCCACCGTCTCCGGCACCCCCGCCATCGCGATGATCGCGATGATCGCCAGGACCAGCACGATCGCCCAGGGCAGCCGGAGCGGTTCGGGCGCCACGTCCGACACGATCCCGGCCAGCAGGGTGCCGGCGGCGAGCCCACCCAGGTTGGCGAAGATCGCCACCGTGGCGGCCCGCCGCGGATGCCGCGGACTCTTGATCAGCTCGGCCAGCGCCGCGGTCGCCGCCCCGATGACCAGCGCGGCGGAGAGACCCGCGAGCACCCGGCCCACGACGATCATCGCCAGGTCCACGGCGGCCAGGAACACCGCGTCGGCGGCGACGGAGAGGACCAGCGCGGTGAGGATGACCGGACGACGGCCGATCTGGTCCGAGAGCCGGCCCAGGACGAGGAGCCCGACGACCACACCGAGCGCGTACACCGCGTAGACGACGGTCACGGTCAGCGACGAGAAGGCGAACTCCATCTCGTAGAGCGGGTAGAGCGGGGTCGGCACGGTCGTGCCCACGAGCGTGATCCAGAACGCGAACGCGACCCGCGCCGGGGCTGATCGCGAGCCGGACCGCGCCGTCCCGCCGTCGGCGCGGCTGACGTTGGACATGACCAGTCCCCCCGGGCTCGGACCCCTGCTGCGGGCCGGTTGCCGCACCCACCGCCCGGTACAGCATCGGCCGCGAGGTCTGGTGGACGTGTCGTAACGGTCCGAAACGCCCTCATCAGGTGGCGCAGGGCTCAGCACGGGCCCTGTCTCGCCGCCCGGCGGTGACAAGGCCCCGGCTCGGGGCGCAGCATCCACTTGCTCGTTGCTGGACGCGGCCGGGCCCGGTCGGTGTCATCGGCGCGATACCTGTGAGGCATAACTATGCCTCTGAGGTATCACGCTCGTTGACGACTTCGCCTCGCTCCTCGCGGCCCGGCATTCGCCGTCCGGCAGCTCCAGCCGCACCCGGTGCAGTCCGCCACCGTCCGGCGCGGCCAGCGGAAACACCGCCGACGTCGACGAGCGGGCGACGTCCACGATTCCAGGGACACATGTGCGTGCGGCCACCGCCGACACCCGGGAGGTGACCCCGGCCCTTGTCGACCGCGTCGCCGGGTGACGGCGGCAGGGCCTGCCGCTCAGCCGTCAGCTCGCTGGTCCGCCCTCGCCTCGGCGCCCGGGATCCCGAGGGTGGTACTCGGGGCGAAGCTTCGCGCTGGCGAACGCCGACTTCACCGCCGCCGAGAGCGCGGTGATGTCGTACGCGCCGTGGTGGCGCCTGCCATTGATGAAGAACGTCGGGGTGCCGGTGACGCCGCTGAGGTCGGCGGAGTCGACGTCCTCGGCGATCCGGTCGACGCCCATCCGTTTGACCATGTGCTCCCGGAACCCGTCGAGGTCCAGGCCGATCTGTTCGGCGTAGCCGAGCACGTCGGCGGGATAGAGTGCGTCCTGGTGCGCGAGGAGCAGGTCGTGCATCTCCCAGAACGCGTTCTGCTCGCCCGCCGCCTCCGCGGCCTCGGCGGCGAGTTGGGCATGCGGGTGGACGTCGGTGAGCGGCAGGTGCCGCCAGACGTACCGGACGTTGGCGAAGTCGGCCAGCAGTTCCCGGACCACCGGTTCGGCCTGCCCGCAGTAGGGGCACTCGAAGTCGCCGTACTCCACGACCGTCACCGGCGCCTCGAGCGACCCGCGCACGTGGTCGCGCTCCGGATCGACCGGCAGCATCAGGTCGACGATCCCCTCGGTGACGCCCAGCAGCGCACGCGCACGCCGTGCCGGCGAGAGTCGCCCGACAGAGCGGAACACCAGCCAGGTGACCAGGGACGCACCAAACGTCGCGACGAGGATGCCGAGCTTCGCCTCATCCAGGGCGGGCCCCTTCAGGGCATGGGTGGCGATCAGGAGCGCGACGGTGAACCCGATGCCGGAGACGGTGCCGACCCCCGCGACGGCGACCCAGCCGACGGGTGGCCGGAACCGGTTGCCGCTCAGCCGGGCCACCAGCCACGAGGCGGTCACGATCCCGACC
Organism: Micromonospora acroterricola; assembly: GCF_003172955.1. Classification (GTDB taxonomy): domain Bacteria; phylum Actinomycetota; class Actinomycetes; order Mycobacteriales; family Micromonosporaceae; genus Micromonospora; species Micromonospora acroterricola. The sequence goes on from NZ_QGKR01000364.1 coordinate 7,998, forward strand.
GGCTTGCCGACGACGTACGCCACCACGACGCCGAGCGTGACCGGGGAGGTCACGGCCCTGGCCAGAAGCTCGCCGTCGAGCACGATCCCGGCGTTCGCCAGCGCGAAGAGCGGCACGACCACGTAGCTCGCCCACGGATGGTAGAGGGTCTGCAGCCGCTCGTTCGGCGACAGCGCCGAGGTGAGCCCGGCCCGGGCCATCCGGGCGAGCTGCGGGGTGGGCTGTTCCCGGAAGAGGCGGAACTGGTCGCTCGCCCGCTGCAGTTCGCCCCGACCGGGAGCGTAGGCGTAGGTCAGCAGCCCCATCACCAGGCCCACCACGACCGGGTCGACACCGGACTCCGACACGGCGAGCCAGGCCGCCACCCCCAGCAGCGCGTAGACCGGCCCGAACCGCACACCGCAGCCCCGGACGAGCAGGACGCCGCCGAAGATTCCCGCCGCGACGAGCAGCGCCGTCGGCGAAGGATGTTCCGGGTAGGCGATCGCCAGCACCGCGATCGCGACCAGGTCGTCGACGACGGCGACGGTCAGCAGGAAACCCCGCAGCCGATCGGAGAAGCGCGGCCCGAAGACGGCCAGCGCGCCGAGCGCGAGCGCCGTGTCCGTGGCCATCACCGCGCCCCAGCCCGCAGCGGTGGTCTGCCCGGCGTTGATCGCGAGATAGATCGCGATCGGCAGGAGCATGCCGCCGAACCCGGCCAGCATCGGCAACGCCAGTCGACGCCGTTCCCGCAGCTCGCCGATGTCGAACTCCCGTCGCAGCTCCAGCCCCGCGACCAGGAAGAAGAACGTCATGAGCCCGCTGTTGACCCAGGTCCGCAGGTCGTGTGACACGGGCCAGTCGCCGAGCTGGATCGAGAGCGAGGTGCCCCAGACCGACTCGTACGACGACACGTGCACGTTGGCCCACACGAGCGCCACCACCGCGGCGACCAGCACCACCCTGGCGCCGCCGGTCTCGGTGCGCAGGAACGCGCGCAGCGGGGCATTGAAACGGTCTTCCCAGGTGGTCCGGGCGGACCATCCCCCGCGCGGGTTGTCGCTCGTCACGGGGACAATCTTCGTTGACCTGATCGTCACGTGGTTCGAATTGGGGCACATGGCGACCGGCCGATACGAGCACGGGGTCTGAAGTCGTCTACTCCTCCTCGGCGAACACGACCGCGCGGCGCTGACGAATCGTCGGGAGGACGGCGACAAGGAGAGCTGCCAAGGCCAGGGCCAGGAGCACCGCGGAGATCGGTCGGGTCAGGAAGACCGACGGGTCACCGCGGGAGATGATGAGCGCGCGCCGCAGGTTCTCCTCCAGCAACGGGCCGAGGACGAAGCCGAGCAGCAGTGGCGCCGGCTCGCAGCCACACTTGATCAGGATGTAGCCCAGGATCCCGAAGAACGCGATCGCGTAGACGTCGTACGCGTTGAAGTTCAGTGAGTAGGTGCCGATCGCCGCGAACAGGATGATCATCGGGAACAGCACCTGGTACGGGATACGCAGCATGCGCACCCAGAGGCCGATCAACGGCAGGTTCAGCAGCAGGAGCAGCACGTTGCCGATCCACATCGACGCGATGAGGCCCCAGAACAGCGCCGGTTCGTCGTTGATGACGTTCGGGCCGGGTGTGATGCCGTGGACGATGAACGCGCCGATCATCAGTGCCATGACGGGGTGGGCGGGCAGACCCAGGGTGAGCAGCGGGATGAACGACGTCTGTGCGGCGGCGTTGTTCGCCGACTCGGGGCCGGCGACGCCCTCGATCGCACCGCGCCCGAACTCCTGCGGCCGCTTCGAGACCCGCTTCTCGACGGCGTACGAGGTGAACGAGGCCAGCACGTGGCCGCCGCCGGGCAGGACGCCGAGCGCGGCGCCGAGACCGGTGCCACGCAGGATCGGGGCGACGATCCGACGCCGGTCCTCGCGGGTCGGCCAGAGGTTCGTCACCTTGCTGACGATCGCCGTACGGGTCTGCTCGTTCTCCAGGTTGCGCAGGATCTCGGCCACCCCGAACAGGCCCACGGCGACCGACACGAAGTCGATGCCGCCGTACAGCTCGCGCTGCTCGAACACGAAGCGGGGCGTTCCGGTGTAGATGTCCTGCCCGACCGTGCCGAGCAGCACGCCGAGCGCGATCATCGCCAGTGCCTTGAGCGCCGTGCCACGCGCCAGCGCGATCGACACGATCAGGCCGAGCAGCACGAGCGAGAAGTAGTCGGCCGGGCCGAACTTCAACGCGACGCTGGCCAGGGGCGGAGCCGCGGCGGCCAGCACGACGGTGGCCACCGTACCCGCGATGAAGGACCCTATCGCCGCGGCCGCCAGGGCCGGCCCGGCCCGGCCCTGGCGGGCCATCTCGTGCCCGTCCAGCGCGGTGACCGCCGCGGACGACTCACCGGGCAGGTTGATCAGGATGGCGGTCGTCGAGCCGCCGTACTGTGCGCCGTAGTAGATACCGGCCAGCATGATCAGCGCCGTCACCGGCTCGAAGCTGAACGTGATCGGCAGCAGCATCGCCACCGTCGCCGTCGGCCCGATGCCGGGCAGCACGCCGACCGCGGTCCCCAGCAGCACTCCCACGAAGCAGTAGAGGACGTTCTGGATCAGGAGGGCCGTCGAGAAGCCCAGCGCGAGGTTGTCGAGAAGTTCCATGCCTCAATCCGGATGCCGCGTCAGAGCCCCAGCCACGGGCCCCATAGCGGGATCCTCAGCTGAAGTCCGACGACGAAGATGAGCGTGCTGGCCACGGTCAGCCCGGCGGCCACGGCCACGGCCGTGAGCAGGCGTACGCGTGGGCTGGCCAACGTGGTGAGCAGGGCGGTCACCGCCGATGTCGGGACGAATCCGAGGCGCCGGACGGTGAATCCGAAGAACAGGACCGCGACCACGATGAGGGCGACCGCACGCCACGGGATCGGTCCGAACGAGACCACCTCACCGGCGATGAGTCCCTTGATGACGATCGCCAGGCCCAGGACGGCCATGGTCGCACCGACCAGCAGCGGGAAAGCGCCGGGGCCCATCCGCGTCGGGGTGCCCAGCTCGTAGCCGAGCGACCCCACCACGAACGCAACACCGACCCCGACGAAGATCCCCCCGGCGAGGACGTCCGGGAACGACCGACGGCGCTCCACCTCAGGAGACCTTGACCCCGGAGTCAGCGATGATCTTCCCCCAGGTGCCGAGCTGCTCCTCGAGCTTGGCCCGGTGCGCCTGCGGGGTCGCGTCATCGGCCGGAACCGGCGCGGTGCCAAGCTTGGCCATCTGGTCGATGACCCCCTGGTCGGCCAGTGCCACCTTCAGCGCCTCGGACAGCTTCTGGACGATCTCCTGCGGCGTGTCGGCCGGGACGTAGAGACCGTGCCACACGCTGACCTGAAGCTGGGGCAGCCCGGCCTCGGCCGTGGTGGGCAGGTCGGGAAGACTCTTCACCCGCTCGGGCGTGGTGACCGCGTACGCCTTCACCTTTCCCGCGGCGATCTGGCCGCTGGTGTTGGTCGTCTGGTCACACATGAAGTCGACCTGGCCGCCGACAAGGTCGGTCAGCGCGGGGCCGGTGCCCTGGTACGGGACCTCCTGGAGCTTCACACCGGTGGTGCTCTGGAACAGGAGGCCGCACAGGTGGGATGCGGCGCCGATGCCGGCGTTGGCCAGCGTGACCTTGCTGGCGTTCGCCTTGACGTGGGTCACGAGGTCCTGGAGCGTCGTGGGCGCGAAGTCCTTGCGGGCGACGATCGTCATCGGCACCTCGGTGACGAGCCCGACCGTCTCGAAGTCCTCAAGCGGTTCGTAGCCCAGGCTCTTGTACAGGGCGGGCGCCGTGGACATGCCGATGTGGTGCATGAGCACGGTGTAACCGTCGGGGTCGGCCCGCGCGACGTCACCGGCGCCGACCGTACCGCCCGCGCCCTCGACGTTCTGGACGACGACCTTGCCGCCGAGTTTGGCGGCCATCGGCTCGGCGATCATTCGGGTGACCGTGTCCGTCGGGCCGCCCGCGCTGAACGGCACGACGATCGTGATGTTCTGGTCCGGGTAGCCTGCGGCGTCGCCTCCGCCGTTGGCGCCGCCGTTGCCGGAACAGGCGGCGACGAGCGAGACGACGCCGACCGCGGCGACCATCCGTGCGGTAGCCCGGTACCTGCTGGTCGTTTGCATACAGCGGCCTCCCCATCAGCGCATGCACATTCCTCGGTGAATGAGTGGCCTCAGTCTCGGCTCGCCGGGACGCGGATGGTGTCAGAGAAATCCCAAGAACTCGCGGGCCAGCACGAGCGCCGGCCCGGGCCGTACAATCCGCTGGCATGCGGATAACCGTCATCGAGGATGACGACCGCGTGGCGCGGGGTCTGGTGACCGTCCTGACCCAGGCAGGCTTCGAGGTCCACCGCATCGCCACCGCCGCGGAGGCCGTGCGCGCCGCGCCGTCCGACGTTGTCCTCGTCGACCTGGGCCTACCCGACGGCGACGGGCTCGATGTGATCCGCATGCTGCGTGACCACCCGCAGACCGCCGTCATCGCGGTGACCGCGCGATCCGAGGAGTACGAGCGGGTCCGTGGCCTGCGCGCCGGCGCCGACGACTACATCGTCAAGCCGTTCGGCATCCCGGAGTTGCTCGCCCGGATCGATGCCGTCCTGCGGCGTACCCGGGCCGCTCGCGCCCTCAGCCACTCCGACGAGCCGCTCGCCCTCGGCCCGATGAGGATCGGCGTCGGCACCCGCGAGGTCACCGTCGACGGCACGCCCGTGCCGTTGACCCGCAAGGAGTTCGAGTTGCTCCTGCTCCTGGCCCGGCGGGCGCCCAACGTGGTCAGCCGCGACGTCATCCTCGACCAGATCTGGGGCGCGACGTGGGAGTCCTCCAGTCGCACCCTGGACACCCACATCGCGGCGTTACGGCACAAGCTGGGGCCGAGCGTGGTCATCCGCACGATCCACGGCGTCGGCTATCGGCTCCTGGCCGACCAGCCGGAGCTGATCGGCTGACGCGCCGTGCACCGCCGCCTGCTCGTGGTCCTGGTTCCCCTCGCGGTGCTGCTCGTCGCGGCGCTCGGGGTACCGCTCAGCGTTACCGTGGCCGAACGGGAGATGCAGGAGACCTACGTCAACCGGCTCAACGACGTCGGCCGGTTCGCCTCGCTGGCCGAGACCGCGCTGTCGACCGGGCGAACCGAGGCGCTGCGGCAGGAGCTGACGCGATACCACGAGCTCTACGGCATCCCGGTCGCGCTGATCGACACGTCGGGCACGGTGCTGCTTGGGCCGGCTGACGCGTACGAGGAGGCGGCACGCGCCGAGCCGGCGTTGCCCCGGATCGTGACCGCGGCGCTGGCCGGGGCGCGGTCCGAACCGTCCTGGGAATGGGCGCCATGGGACGACTCCGCACTCGTCGTAGCGGAGCCGGTGGGTCGGGACAGTGAGGTCGTCGGCGCCGTCGTGACGATCTCCGACCTGTCGAAGACGCGCGAACTCATCCTCGTACGCTGGGCCCGGCTGGCCGGGCTCGGGCTGCTGCCGTTGATCGCACTGGCGGCCGTCGCCTGGCCGGTATCGGCGTGGGTGCTGCGGCCGGTGCGGAAACTGGACGCGGCGACCTCGCGGATCTCCGAGGGTGACCTGACGATCCGCGCCGACGCCGAGGCCGGCCCGGTCGAGCTGCGCCGGCTGGCAGAGTCGTTCAACACCATGATGGACGCCGTCGAGAACGCCGTGCAGCGGCAGCGGGCGTTCGTGTCCGACGCGTCGCACCAGTTACGCAACCCATTGACCAGCCTCCGGCTCGCGGTGGAGAGCCTCGCACCACACCTGCGGCCGGAGGGCGACGGGCGGCAGGTGTACGACGTCGCCGTCGACGAACTGAAGGCGATGCAGCGGATGCTGAACTCGCTGCAGGCCAGTGCGCGGATGGAGAGCATGCGGACGGCGTCGCCGGTGGATCTCGACGAGGTGCTGACGACCCGGGTGGACCGGTGGCGGGCATTGACGGCCACGGCTGGGCAGGCACTGACGGTCGACGTGCCGCCGGGGCTGCGATTGCTGGAGCCGCCGGGCGGACTGGGCAGCATCCTGGACGAGCTGATCAGCAACGCGTTACGGCTGTCCGGCGCGCAGGCGGTGGAGGTGACCGCCCGAGTTGTCCCCGGTGGTGGGACCGCCGGACACCGCATCGGCTCCGCGGCCGGAGGCGTGGTTACGGTCGCCGTCCGTGACGACGGCCAGGGCATCGACGTTTCCGAGCGGGCCCAGGCGCTACGACGGTTCTGGCGGTCCCCGCGGCACCAGAACGTGTCCGGGACCGGCCTGGGACTGGCGATCTGCGCCGACCTGATCGGGGCGGCCGGGGGCGAACTGCGGCTGGAGGAGGGCCTGCCGCGTCCGGACGGGTCCGGGCACGGGTTCGCCGCGGTGGTTACGTTGCCGGTCGTTCCGCAGGTGACCTCGCCGTCCGGTGCTCCCACGTCGGCGCCGGTTTGACGACCCGGGGTCCGTGTCTTAACTCAGCGCTTTCGGTCGCGGAACCAGGCCGCCGCGCCCGGATGGAGCGGGACCGAGGCGGTGGAAATCCCGGTACGCACGTTGATCTGCCACGCCTCGGGAAGGGCTTCGGCGTCGTCACGGCTGGCGGAGGTGATCGCGCCGGTGTGGGTGAAGATCGTGTCGGTGATCGCGTAGACCAGGTCGTCGGGCAGATCGTTGCGCGCGAGCAGCACGTTCGGCACGGCCACGGTGCGGGTGGCCGGGACGCCGGCGTAGGCAGCCGCGTGGATCATGGCCGGAGCGTAGGGACCCGGATACGCCGTGAAGAGCGCGTCCGCCTGCGCGTCCAACGGGATCAGCCGGATCGGGTGCCGCTGCGCCAGCTCAGTGATGGCGGGTGTCGGGACGCCGGTCAGGGAGAACATCGCGTCGATCGTGCCGTCGCGCAGCGCCGCCGCCGATTCGGCCTGGCTGAGATACCGGCCGTGGGCGTCCACCGGGCCGAGCTTCAGAACCCGCAGCGACGTGAACTCCGTGCCCGAGTCGCGGGCACCGAGGGATAGTCGCCTGCCCTCAAGACCCCGGAACTCGTCGATCGCCGAACCGGCCATCACCACGAGATGCAGGTGACTGTCGTAGAGCCGGCATATCGCCGACAGCCCTTCGGGCGCGCTGCCATCGGTTGTGATCAGCGCATCCAGGCTCGTCAGGCCGAGGTGCACCTCGCCGGCCCGCAGCATCCGGATGTTGTCGGTGGACGCCCCGCTCGGCACGGTGGTCACCGTGGCACCCGGCACCTGCTCGGAGATGTGGTCGGCCAGCGCACCGCCGATGCGCCGGTAGACCGCCCCCGCCGGCCCGGTGGCCAGTCGCAGATTGACGTCGCCAGCCTCGGGCTGCGGTGAGCAACCGACGAGCGCCCCTCCGGCGGCCAGGAGCACCGCCCGCCGGCCGAACCGCACCTCCGGGCCCAGCACCATGCCGAGATGATACGGACGGCGGCACGACCTGACCGCGACTCCGCACGCCTCGATCGCAGTGCGGCCGGCCTCGACACCGCCCGACAGGCAGGCCGGGATGTCCGGCTGGGGCACCGACGCCCACGGGCAGCTCCGCGCGATGATGCCGGTGCTGCTCGACGGCGTGCAACGGGAGGGCCGGCCTGGCGGTCACCCGACCGGTCGAGAGGGCCCCGGCCGTACCACCGCGTACTAGCCGCGCGCCCACTCCGGAGGTGGCACCACGGCGAGCTGCGGTTCCCCGGAGATCGGCTCGAGCGCGTGCACGACCCGGAGGTCTCCGTCGGCAGCGGCGTCCTCATCGGTCACGACTCGTCCGCTGCTTCCGTCGGCACTGACCAGCAGCCACCGGTCGGGATAGACGCTGCCGTCGTCGACAAGTGCCCGCACCCCGAAGGTACGCGCCAGGCTGACGGCGAGATCCCGCTCATTCCGCCCGGTGGCGTCGGCGAGTTCGGTGTCACCGGTGAGAATCTAGCCGAATCCCTCGTCCTCGTCAGGCGGGGTGAACATGGCCACCGGACGTGGATCGTCCGCCGCCCGGTCCTCGACCCGACCGACGTACACGGCGTCGGGGGTGATGCCGTAATCCTGCTGCAGGTGCCGGCGCAGCGCGTCCGCGGGCAACTCTTCCTCGAAGTGGATCTGGTACAGCACGTCTACCCCCGGTAGCTCTTGTGATTGCGGAACACATCGAGTGCGCGCTCCTGCGCGGCCTCGGTCAGGAACGGGTTCCGGGCCATGGCCGCCTCGGCCTTCTCGATGTCGCCGCCAGCGGAAATGTACTCCTTGAGCGCGCCGTACTCGGCTCGGCTGAGTTGTTCGAGCCCAGGCCCCGCCTCGGGAAAGACCGTGCCGCTCGGCTCCACGGCGTACGTGCGGCCGTTCACCTCGTACCGTTGACGGTCAGGGTCCCACCTTGCGCGGCCCGCGGCGATGTCGTCGAGGTCCTTGGCGACGTCGGTCCCAGGCAGAACGACGGTGTTGACCTCTTTCACATGGCGTCGGTCGAGCCGATGCGGCAGCTCCGCCAGAAGGTCCTGATGCTCCGTCAAGCCGGCGAACTCGCAGGGCTGACCCTCGGTGCACTGAGGGCGTCGAGCAGCGCCACGGATACCCGCTCCCACCAGCGGAATCTGAACGGCGGTTCTCTCGGATCGAGCCTCCGCCGGCATCCGGCTCGTGCGGGTAGGGTCCAGTCACGGGCAACGAAAGGCAGATCAACCATGGCAATTCCCCATCTGACGGCCGCCGACGGCACCACGTTGCCGGCGATCGGGCTCGGCACGTACCGGCTGAACGGCTCGGCGGGTGTCGACGCGATCGCTGAGGCGATCCGGGCGGGCTATCGGTTGATCGACTCGGCGGTGAACTACGAGAACGAGGGCGCGGTGGGTCGGGCGGCCCGTTCGGCGGGTGACGCGCGGGACGAGCTGCTCGTCACCTCGAAGCTGCCGGGGCGGCACCACCGCTTTGACGAGGCGCTGACCACCATCGAGGAAAGTGTGTTCCGCACCGGCCTCGACCGGATCGACCTGTACCTGATCCATTGGCCGAACCCCAGGGTCGACCTGTACGTGCAGGCGTGGCGGGCGCTGATCGAGGCCCGCGAGCGCGGTCTGGTCAGGCACATCGGCCTCTCCAACTTCCTGCCCGAGCACATCGACCGGCTGGTGGCCGAGACCGGGGTCGCGCCGGTGGTCAACCAGATCGAGGTGCATCCGTACTTCCCGCAGCAGGAGGCGATCGACTACCACCGGGCGCACGGGATTCTCGTGCAGGGCTGGAGCCCGCTGGGCCGTGGCAACGACCTGCAGCAGCACCCCATCGTGGCGGAGGTCGCGGCGGCCCACGGCATAAGCCCGGCGCAGACCATCCTCGCCTGGCACGTGGCCCGCCAGGTGATCCCGCTGCCCAAGGCCGCCTCCCCGCAGCGGCAGGTCGAGAATTTGGACGTCTTCGGCGTCAAGCTCACCGACGCGGAGGTCGAAGCCATCACCGCGCTGGGCCGCCCCGACGGGCGCCTCGCGGACCAGGACCCGGCGGTGTACGAGGAGTTCTGACCGCCCCGAACCGCTCAGCCGGCACCACGGTCTGGAGGTACGGAGCGTGACGTCCGAACGAGCGGACGCGCTGACGAGCGTGATGACTCTGAGGTATGGATATACCTGTGAGTCATCACGCTCACCAGTACGTCCGCCGCCGACCAGAGAGAGCGGCCGGAGTGTCGGTCAGAGCTGGCCGAGCACCGCGAACGGGTCGGCGCCGGCACCGCTGTCGACGGCCACAATCCGGCGCCGCAGCGTAAACGTCCCGCCCGGGGCGAGGGTTATCTGACGCTGGCTCATCACCCAGTTGTACGCGGCGTACGCGACGAAGCCGTTGTCCTCGTAGAGCAGGCCGTAGGTCTGCCGGTCCGAGCCGGTCATGCCGATCCACGGCGCTGCGGGCGGGTAGTCGGCCGGGGTGCTGCTGGTGATGGTGCCGTGCCCGGCGATCCCGCTGCGCTGGCCGGCGCCGTCGTGGTCGAGCGCGTCACCGGTCCAGAAGGTACGCGACGCCGTGCCGACGTTGGTGAAGACGCTCTCCGCCAGCACCCACGGTTCGTTCGGCCGGATGGTGTACGTCGTGACGACCTGGAGGTCGGCGACCGCCGTGCTGACGCCGGTGGCGCGGACAGACGCCAGCGGCCCGGTCGCGGAGAGCACCTCGACGGCACTGGAGCGGACGGTCCGCTGCTGCCACGCGTTGGTGCCGCGCGGCTGCGTCGCCGAGGCGTACGGCAGGTTGATCCAGTCGAGCTGGTCGAGGCGTCCGACCGCGGCCAGGTCCAGGGGCTTGCCAACGGTGACGCCGGCCAGTTGCGGGTCGTCGGTGCCGGTCGACACGGCGAGGGCCAGCAGGTCGTTGCTGAGCACCAGGTCGGAGGCCTTCGCCTCGGCCTGCGGGCCGGGGATGACGCGGCCGGTGCCGGCCGTGGTCGCCGCCCGGGTCAGCCGCAGGTCGAGCTTCGTCGGCGCGCCCTGGACGACCGTCGCCGGTCGGCTCACCGGCTCGTAGCCGACCCCGTTCACGGTGACGGTGTAGCCGCCGGGCGGCGCGAAGGCGAGAACCTCCCCCGACGGGTCGGTCGTGCTCGCCACGAGTCGGCTGCCGTCCGCCCGGAGCACGGTCACCTGCACGTTCGGAAGGGCGGCGCCGGTGGCCGCGTCGGTGACCCGTCCGACGATGCCGTCGCCGGCGTCGATCCGGTACGCCCCCGGCACGCCGTCGCGCACCTCGAACGCCGCGATCGTGTACGCCGGTGAGAGGGCGTCCCGCGCGTCCAGCACGATGCGCAGGTCGGCACGCCAGCGCCGCTCGGTGACGTCGCAGATCACGTAGCCACGGTAGCTGCCGTTGTAGAACCTGACGTGCGGGTTGGCCGCGAGGCCGGCCCGGACGTCGGCGTCCCACCCGGCGCCGGAGGAGATCGACGTGCCGACGAACTCGGTGGCGACCGTCTTGGCGGCGGGGTCGGTGAAGTCGGTCTTCAGGTCGTTCACCCAGTGGGTGTGCCAGTCTCCGCCGAGGACGACGGGATTCGACACCCGGTGCGTGGCGATGAAGTCGAGGATGCGGGAGCGGGCCGGCGGGTACCCGTCCCACTGGTCGAGGTTGACGATCTGCCCCGGGCCGAGGTCGTAGTCGAACGCGGCCATGATGGTCTGCTGGGCGATGACGTTCCAGCGCGCCTTCGACCGGCGCAGCCCGTCGAGCAGCCAGCGTTCCTGCTCGGGGCCGGTCATCGTGCGGGTCGGGTCGAAGACCTCGCCGGTCGGTTCCTTCCGCCCGCCGCCGAGCGCCTGGTCGCTGCGGTACTGCCGGGTGTCGAGCACGCTGAACTGGGCCAGCCGGCCGAAGTCGACCCTCCGGTACATGAGCATGTCCGGCCCGGTGGGGCGCTGCTCCGGCCGCAGCGGAAGGTGCTCGTAGTAGGCCTGGTAGCCGTTGGCGCGCCGCTCCAGGAAGGGCCGGCCGTCGCCCGCCCCGGACGGGACCGCTCCGGCGTAGTTGTTCTGCACCTCGTGGTCGTCCCAGGTCATGATGAACGGGAACCGCGCGTGCGCGGCACGCAGGTCGGGCGAGGTCTTGTAGAGCGCGTGCAGCCTGCGGAACTCGGTCAGGCTGCCGTTGGTGGTCTCGTAGATGTAGTCACCCAGGTGCACGACGAAGTCGAGCTCCTGTCCGGCCAGGTCGCGGTAGGCCGGGTAGGGGCCACCGGCCCAGGACTGGCAGGAGACGAACGCGAACCGCATGTGGTCGGCCTTCGCGCCGGGCGGCGGCATGGTCCGGGTACGCCCGGTGCGGCTGGACACCCCGTCGGCGGAGAAGCGGTACCAGTACCAGCGGTCGGGCGCCAGGTCGTCCACGAGCACGTGCACGGTGTGCGCCGCCGTCGGCGTGGCCGTCACCTCGCCGGAGCGGACGACGTGGCGGAACTCCGGGTCGCGGGCCACCTCCCACCGGACCGGAATGGGCTCCGGCGGCATGCCGCCGTCCGCCGCGTTGAGCGGGTCCCGCGCCAGCCGCGTCCACAGCACGACGCTGGTGTGGTCCGGCTCGCCGGAGGCGACGCCCAGGGTGAACGGCGCCGGGTCCAGCTCGTCGGCGTACGCCGCGGGGAGTTCGGCGACCAGTTGGCTCACCGCGATCACGCCGGCGGTACCGCCCGCGATGGTCAGGAACCGTCGACGGCTGATGGGGGATGGGTCGGGCACTGCCACACCTGCCTTGCTCGAGACGAAGATCGTCCCGACAGCCTCGACAGTCCGTCCGCCCGACTACTGAAGATCATGTGAAGGGCGGAGGTACGGCGGGTGGCAACATCCCGCTCAGCATCTGCCGGGGCCCGGCGGGGTCGAAGGACGGACGCCCTCCTTCGACCCCGGAACCACCTAGACGAGCCCGCCGAGGGACGGGTCGCTGATGCTGTCCTTGCCGTTCTCGACGTGCCCGGCGCAGCGGTACGCGAAGTCGGCGTCACCCGCGACGGTGACGGTCAGGTCGTACCAGCCGCGGGTGCGGGACAGGGTCCACTGTGCGCGTTCGGACTGGCCGGGGCGCAGCGACAGCTTGACCGGCCGGGAGTTGTACCCGTCCCGGACGGTCACCTCGACCCGCTTCGACCCGCGGTTCCCGAGCGTGAGGCCGACCCTGTACTCCCGCTCGTCGTATGCGGGGGTGATGTCGAGGTGCGACCGGCCGCCCGTGAACCGGCGGAAGAACCCGTTCGGCCCGTGGACCGACAGGTCGTACCCGGGGCCGATCTCCCAGGTGTCGGTGAGGTGCTTGCCCGGCTCAACCGTGTAGGTGCGCGGCGCGTCCGCGCTGCCGGCCTGGCGGACCTGGAAGACGGCGGCGGCGCCGCCGGAGTTGCGGAAGTCGATCCGGAACGAGCCGTCGCTGGCCTGACCGTCGGCGTGCAGGATGTACGGGATGGCCCGCGCCGGGCGCACCCCGCGCTCCTGCTTCGGCAGCCGCTGGTCGACCGGCGGCACCGGCACCTCGTCGGGGTGCCGCACCAGGTCCTCGGGCTTGAAGTCGTCGGTGTCGGGCAGCGTGACCTGCTGGGACCGGTTCGGGTGCCGGAAGTCGAAAGCGGTGGTCAGGTCACCGACGACGGCACGACGCCACGGGGTGATGTTCTCCTCGATCAGGTCCTTCCGGCCGTGCCCGAACCGCGTCTCGAGGAACTTGATCAGTGAGGTGTGGTCGAAGACCTGCGAGTTCACGTAGCCGCCGCGCGTCCACGGCGAGACGATGATCATCGGTACCCGGATGCCGAGCCCGTACGGGCCGGCCGGGTGGCCCGCGTCACCGGGGAAGATCTCGTTGGTGGTCGGCACGGTCGACTGCCCGTGCTCGCGCGTCTGCGGGGGCGTCGGCGGGACCACGTGGTCGAAGAAGCCGCCCTCCTCGTCGTACGTGATGAAGAGCGCCATCCTGCTCCACACCTCGGGGTTCGACGCGAGGATGTCGATGACCTGCGAGATGTACCACGAGCCGTACGCGGGCTCCCAGTTCGGGTGCTCGGAGTACGCCTCGGGCGCGGTGATCCAGGAGACCTGCGGCAGGCGTCCGGCCTCGACGTCGGCCCGGAAGTCGGCGAGCAGCGCCTCGGGGCTGCGGCCCTGGGTCCGCACCTCGGTGCCGGTCTTGGCCCTGTCCGCCAGGGGCGTTCCCGGCTGCGCGTTCTGGTACTGGTGGAAGTAGAGCAGCGAGTTGTCGCCGTAGTTGCCGATGTACGGGTCGTTCGTCCAACCCCAGGAGCCGGCGGCGTTGAGGCCGGTGCCGACGTCCTGGTAGATCTTCCAGGAGATGCCGTTGCGCTCCAGCCGCTCGGGGTACGTCGACCAGTCGTAGCCGGCCTCGGCGTTGGTGATGACCGGGCCGCCGCCCTTGCCGTCGTTGCCGACCCAGCCGCTCCACATGTGGTAGCGGTTGGGGTCCGTCGGCCCCATCAGGGAGCAGTGGTAGCTGTCGCAGACCGTGAAGGCGTCGGCCAGCGCGAAGTGGTACGGCAGGTCCTGGCGGGTGTGGTAGGTCATCGCGGTGACGCCCTTGTTCGGCACCCACTGGTCGAACCGACCGTCGTTCCAGGCGGCGTGCCCGTCGTTCCAGCCGTGCGGCGGGTCCGGCAGGAAGGTCTGGCCGAGGTCCTTCACCTCCGGCCGGAACGGCAGCAGCTCGTCGGCGCCGTCGGGCTGGTGCCACACGTCCTTGCCGGACGGCAGTGTCGCCGGATGTGGGTCCCCGAAGCCCCGCACCCCCCGCATCGTGCCGAAGTAGTGGTCGAAGGAGCGGTTCTCCTGCATCAGGATGATGACGTGCTCGACGTCGTTGATCGAGCCCGTCTTGTTGTTCGCCGGGATGGCGAGCGCCTTGCTGAGATCCAACGGAAGCGCCGCGCCGATCGCGGGAACGCCCATCGCCTTGAGAAACGTACGCCGATCCACCATGCCCATAGCTCACCCTTTGTGCGGTGTATCCGAGTAACTGGCGATCGGACGCTACCGACGACGGGTGGACGGCAGATGACCATGATCGGTTGGTCTCGCAACCTCTCGGCGACCGGCGTCGAGCCCGTGAGAGCGGCGTTACAGGTGATCTGCCGGCATCCCGGGAGCACCCCGACGTACCGTGAGATCGTGCCGACGAAAGACGTACTCACCAAGGCTGACCTCGCCGAACTTCGCCGCTCGGCGCTCGGGACGGCCAATCCGCTCGGTGTCGCCGCCGAGATCGCCGAGGCCGTGGAGCAGGACCGGCTGGAAGATCCGAACGACGCCGGGGACGCGCTGACCCTGGCCGCCGAGATCGCCGAGATCCGCGCGAAGCCGGACGCGGCGCTCCGGTACGCCGAGCGGGCTCTGGAGGTGTACCCGTCCGGGGACGACCCCCAGGCCGGGTTCGCCCGGGCGCTGCGGGCCCGCGCCCTGTTCCAGGCCGTGGGGCGCGAGGACGAGGCGATGGCGGAGCTGGGCGCGCTTCGCCCGTTCCTGCTGGTCCAGCCCGACGCCCCCGCCTACGTCAGCGCGGCGCTGGACGCCGGCGGTCGTTCGGCGATCGCCGAGCGGTGGCTGAGCGAGGCGGTCGACACGCTGCTCGGCGAGCGCGCCACCGCCGCGGGGGCGTCGGCGCAGGCCATCACGGCCGTCGAGCCCCCGGTCGAGGTCGGTCCTCCGGAATCGCCCGGTGTCCTCTTCTTCCTGCTGCAACAGCGGCACCGGGTCCGCCGGAATCTCAACCTGCCGCACGACCGGCACGACGATCTGGCGGACCGGTTGGAGAACCAGCTCGTGCGCCGGGCGGCGCAGCAGCAGGGCGGCGCGGCGGATCTGCTCTTCTGGCCCCGGGCCGAGTTCGACCGTCTGCTCGCGGCGCACCCCGAGCTGACCGACGTGTACGGGCCGGACTGGGACGAGCACCGCGCCCGGCTGGAGAAGGAACTGGTACGACTGGCGAGCGCCGGCCAGACCGGGCTGGGCGTGCTCAGCGCGACGGTCGCCGGGCTCGACGCCCACGCCAACCGACGCAACGGCGATCCGACCGATGCGGAGACCCGGGCCGCCTACGCGGGCGAGCTCGCGGCTCGACCGGGCGCGCGGATCGCCTGGCCACCGGAGCGCAACGGGCCCTGCTGGTGCGGCTCGGGCCTCAAGTACAAGAAGGACTGTCTGCCGCGCTCCCGGCGCTGAGCACCGCACGGTGTGCCGCGGACTCTAGGACGGAGCACTGAACAGAATCAATACTTGAAGAAGTTAAATATTCGTCCTAGGTTTCAACCATGTTTCCTGGGGACGACAGCGGCGCGCTGGCCGGGCCACCCGCGGCGCCGGCGGCGACGGCGGTCTTCACGACGGTGCTGACCGAGGGGCCGGTCAGTCGGGTCGCGCTCGCGCGCCGACTCGGCCTCTCCTCCGCCGCCGTCACGAAGGCCGCCCGCCCGCTCATCGACCTGGGCTACCTGCACGAACTTGCCGCCACCGAACGCACCGGGCCCGGTGCCGGGCGCCCGGCCAGCCCGCTGGCCGTCCGGGCCGACCGCGAGTTCTTCGTCGGCGTGAAGATCACCGCAGACGAGCTGATCGGTGTCGTCTGTGACCTCCGCGCGCAGGTACGGGCCACCGCCCGCCGGCCGCTGACCGATCCGGACGTCGCCGCCGTCCTCACCGACGTCGGCCGGCTCGCGGACGACCTGTTCGAGGCGTTCCCCGGCGACCGGACCCGGGTCCGCCGGCTCGGGCTCTCCCTCTCCGGCGACATCGACCGCACCACCGGCCTGGTCCGCTACTCGCCGTTCCTGCACTGGCGTGACGTGCCGCTGGGCCGGCTCGCGGCCCAGCGCACCGGCCTGTCCGTGACGGTGGAGAACGACGTCAAGGCGTTGACCGCCGCCGAGCACTGGTTCGGCGAGGGCGTGGGCGCCGAATCGTTCGCCCTCGTCACGGTGGGCACCGGCATCGGCTGCGGCCTGGTCGTCAACGGCCGGCTGGTGTCCGGCTCGTACGGGGTGGCCGGCGAGATCGGTCACCTCGCCGTCGACGCCACCGGCCCCGACTGCCACTGCGGCGGGCGTGGCTGCGTCGAGTCGATCGCCGGCACGGACGCCATCCTGGCGCAGGCCCGCGACCGCACCGGCCGTCCCGATCTCACCTTCGACGAGGCCGTGGCCCTGGCGCGCGGCGGTCACGAGCAGGTCCGGGCGGTCTTCACCCGCGCCGGCAGCGCGATCGGGTGCGGCATCGCGGCCGTCGCGAACCTCGTCGGCCCCACCCGGATCGTCGTGTCCGGCGAGGGGTTGGCCGCCTACGACCTGTTCGACAGCCACATCCGTGCGAGCTTCGAGCGGCAGGCCTTCGGCGCCGCCGCCCGCTGTCCGCTCTCCATCCGCCCGTTGCCGTTCGAGGCGTGGGCGCGCGGCGCGGCCGCCGTCAGCATCCAGTCGCTCGTCGTTCCCTGACCCACGGCTCAACCCAGCCCCGACCGTCCACAGCGCTCGACCCGACCCACCGTGCCCCAGGAGGTTGACCATGCAGCAACCGTCGACACCCCGCAGACGACTCCGCACCGGCGCCGGCCGACGGCGAATCCGACCCGGCGTACCCCTCGTCGCCGCCGCGGTGGCCGTGCTCCTCGGCGCGGGCGCCGTACCGGCCCAGGCCGCCCCGGCCGCGTCTCCGGCGCCGAGCGACGCGGCGCCGACCACCGTCGGCCTCGCGGAACGCCCCTTCATGGGCTGGACCAGCTGGAGCATGCAGTCCTCGAAGTACCCGGGCCTGAACCCCGACGGCGACTACAGCTACCTCACCGAGGCGAACGTCCTGAAGCAGGCGGACGCCCTCGCCACCAAACTGAAGCCGTTCGGCTACGAGTACGTCAACATCGACGCCGGCTGGTGGCGCGACAACGCGTGGGTGCCGACGTTCGACGAGTACGCCCGGCAAACGCCCGACCCGGTGCGCTTCCCCCGGGGCATGAAGGCCGTCGCCAACCACATCCACGGCAAGGGCCTGAAGGCCGGCATCTACCTGCCGGTCGGGCTGGAGAAGGAGGCGTACGCCAACGGGGCGGCGCCGATCTGGAACGCGGCCGGCTGCGCCACCGCCGACATCGTCTACCCGGACCTGCGCACCACCAACGGCTGGGACAGCGCGTACAAGCTGAACTTCGACAACCCCTGCGCCCAGAAGTACATCGACTCGCAGGCGCAGATGTTCGCCGACTGGGGATACGACTTCCTCAAGCTCGACGGCGTCGGCCCGGGTTCGTTCAAGTCCGGCGACAACTACAACAACGTCGCCGACGTAGCCGCCTGGCAGAAGGCCATCGCGACCGCCGGCCGCCCGATCCACCTGGAACTGTCCTGGTCGCTCGACATCAACCACGCCGCCGACTGGAAGCGGTACTCGAACGGCTGGCGGATCGACACCGACGTCGAGTGCTACTGCAACACGCTGGTCAGCTGGGAGAACTCGGTCGACGACCGGTTCGCCGACGCGCCGGCCTGGAGCCGCAAGGCCGGCCCGGGCGGCTGGAACGACCTCGACTCGCTCAACGTGGGCAACGGCGAGATGGACGGCCTCACCAGGGCCGAGCGGCAGACGTACGCGACGCTGTGGGCTATCTCGAAGTCGCCGCTGTACACCGGTGACGACATCACCCGCCTCGACGACTACGGGCTGTCGCTGCTGACCAACCGCGAGGTCATCGCCATCGACCAGAACGGCGGAGCACCCGCCCGGCCGGTCAGCGTCGCCGGCGACCAGCAGGTCTGGGGTGCGAGGAACCCCGACGGCAGCTACACGGTGGCGCTGTTCAACCTCGGCGACGCGCCCGCCTCCGTCACCGCCCACTGGGCGGCGTTCGGGTTCACCGGCAACGCGTCGGTCCGGGACGTGTGGAACAGCCGGAACCTCGGCACGCAGAAGAACGCGATCACCGCGGCGTTGCCGGCACACGGCTCCCGGCTGTTCACCGTACGGCCGGGCACCCCGCTGGCCACCACGAGCTACGAGGCCGAGTCCCCGGCGAACACCCTGAGCGGCAACGCCTCCGTCGCCGGATGCGACGCCTGCTCCGGCGGGCAGAAGGTCGGCAACCTCTACCTCGGTGGCACGGTGCGGTTCAACAACGTGACGGTGCGGAAGGCCGGTATCTACACGGTCACCCTCGCCTACGTCAGTGGCGACGCGCGCTCGGCGACCGTCTCCTCGAACAGCGGCAACGGCACGAGCGTGGCGTTCCCCTCCACCGGTGACTGGGGCACGGCCGAGACGATCAGCGTCCAGTTGGCTTTGAACGCCGGCGCGAACACCATCACCGTCGACAGCGGCACCTGGTACTCCCCCGACATCGACAAGATCGACGTACCGCAGACCCTCTGACGTCACCCGGCGCGGCCCGGCTCCGCCGCCGGGCCGCGCCACTCCGCGCATCCGCCGTTGGCCCAGGTTGGAGTACCGACATGGATTTCCGGAACACCCCATCGCGCCCGAGCCGCCGAGGCTTCCTCGCGCTGGCCGCCGCCACCGGCGCGGCCACCGCGCTGGGCGGTCTGCCCACGTTCGCCGCCTCGGCGGCGCCCCGGCGTCCCACCGAGTCGCCCCTGCTCGCCGCGGACGCCGCCGCGAAGAACCAGCTCTGGTGGCAGGCGCCCGGCTCGGCGACCTCGATGATCGAGCAGGGGCTGCCGGTCGGCAACGGCCGCCTCGGGGCGCTCGCGAGCAACGACCCCGGCCGCGAACTCCTCATGATCACCGACGCCACGCTGTGGACCGGCGGTCTCAACGACACGCTGGAGAGCGACGGCCAGTTCCCCTACGGCCGCGGCGACTTCGGCTCGTTGACCCTGCTGGCCACGCTCGCGGTCGACATCCCGGGGCACGACCTCGGGGCCGTCGACAACTACCGCCGCACGCTCGACCTGGCCCAGGGCCTGGTCACCGCCACGTACGACATCGCCGGCGTCACCTATCAGCGGCAGGTCTTCGCCAGCCGCCCGGACGACGCCATCGTGCTGCACTTCTCCCAGCAGGGCCGCGGCACCTACACGGGCGTCATCTCCCTGGCCGGCACCCACGGCGAGTCCACCACCGCGAACAGCGCGGGCCGGTACGCGTCGTTCGGCGCCTCCTTCGCCAACGGACTGCGCTACGGGGCCGCGGTCACCGCGTACAGCGGCACCGGGAAGATCGCGGTCACCGGCACGTCGATCTCCGTCACCGGCTGTCGCGAGTTCACCGTCGTCGTCAGCGGCGGCACGAACTACGCCCCCGACGCCACCGCCGGGTTCCGCGACCCGTCCGTCGACCCCGAGCGCCTCGCCCGGAGCAAGGTCCTGGCGGCGGCCCGCGAGTCCGCGCGCGACCTGCTGCACACCCACGTCGCCGACTTCCGGCCGGTGTTCGAGCAGTTCGCCGTCGACCTCGGCACGTCGTCCGCCGCGCAACGCGCGCTGGACACCTGGGAGCGGGCGCAGGCGCGCTGGCGGGACAACGTTCCCGACCCGGAGTTCGAGGCCGCGTACCTCCAGTTCGGCCGCTACCTGCTGATCTCCGGGTCGCGGGGCAGCCTGCCGATCGGCCTCCAGGGGCCGTGGCTGGACGGCAACGACCCGGACTGGATGGGTGACTACCACACCGACGTCAACATCCAGATGACCTACTGGCTGGCCGATCGGGGCGGCCTGTCCGACACCTTCGACGCCTTCGCGGACTACTGCGTCGCGCAACTGCCGGCCTGGACCGACGTCACGCAGCGGCTGTTCAACAGCCCCACCAACCGGTTCCGCAACTCCAGCGGCCGGATCGCCGGTTGGGCGGTCGCCTTCTCCACCAACCCGTACGGCGGAAGCGGCTGGTGGTGGCACCCGTCCGGCAACGCCTGGCTCTGCCAGAACCTGTTCGAGCACTACGAGTACACCCAGGACCGCGCCTACCTGGCGAAGGTCTACCCCGTCCTCAAGGGCGCCGTGCAGTTCTGGGAGACCCGCCTGGTCACCACCACCGTCACCGACGCGTCCGGCGCCACACGGGAGGTGCTGGTCGCCGACCGCGACTGGTCGGCCGAACACGGCCCGCAGGACACCAGGGGCAACACCTACTCCCAGGAGCTGGTGTGGAACCTCTTCGAGAACTACCGCACCGCGACCCGGGTGCTCGGCCGCGACACCGGCTACGGCGAGACCATCGACGGGCTTCGCCAGCGGCTGTACCTGCCCGAGGTCAGCCCCACGACCGGCTGGCTACAGGAGTGGATGTCGCCGGACAACCTCGGCGAGACCACCCACCGGCACCTGTCCCCGCTGATCGGCCTCTTCCCCGGCGACCGGATCCGCCCGGACGGCTCCACCCCGAAGGAGATCATCGCCGGGGTGACCGCCCTGCTCACCGCACGTGGCATGAACAGCTTCGGCTGGGCCAACGCGTGGCGCAGCCTGTGCTGGGCCCGGCTGAAGGATGCGGAGAAGGCGTACCAGCTCGTCGTCACCAACCTGCGGCCGTCGACGAACGGCAGCAACGGCACCGCGATGAACCTCTTCGACATCTACGAGACGAACCCGGGCCGCGGCATCTTCCAGATCGACGCGAACCTCGGCACCCCCGCCGCGATCGTCGAGATGCTGGTCTACTCCCGGCCCGGCCGCGTCGAGCTGCTCCCCGCGCTGCCCGCGGCCTGGGCGGCCGCCGGATCGGTGTCCGGCGTGGGCGTGCGCGGTGGGTTCGTCGCCGACCTGAGCTGGCGCGACGGCACGGTCACCGAGGTACGACTGACGAGCGTCGGCGGTCGCAGCACCACCCTGACCGCCGGCGGCGCCTCGCGCCGGATCACCCTCAAGCCCGGTGAGTCCGTCACGGTGCGGAGCCTCTGATGCGGGCCGGGCACGACCACACCCGGCGGGTGGCGGCAGTCATCCTCGCCGCGCTGGTCACGGCTGTCGGCGTACCCCTGGCGGCCCCGGCCGCGCAGGCCCGGCCGTCAGTGTCAGCGGAGGCGCGGACGCCGCAGGACCCGGCCCCGGCGGGCCGGGACAGGCACTTCGCGGTGACCTGGGCCGCGAGCGCCGACCGGCAGGGCGCCGGGCCCGCCGACCGCAGCTACCGGCTGGTCGTGCGCATCAGCGCCGGCGGGAACGCCCTGCGCATCCGCCTGTCCAACGCCTTCGGCGACCATCCCGTCACCTTCGCCAGCGCCTACGCGGGGTTGCGGCGCCAGGGCGCCGAGCTGATCCGGGGCAGCAACCGGCGGCTGACGTTCGCTGGGCAACCCTCGGTCACCGTTCCGGCCGGCGAGACGATCCTCAGCGACCCGCTGCCCGGGAAACTGGCCGCCCAGAGCGATCTGGTCATCAGCCTGTACGTCACCGGCGCCGAGGGACCGACGACCGGTCACGGCATGGCCATGCAGACGTCCTACGCGACCGCGGGCGACCACGCCGCCGAGGAGGCGGCGACGAGCTGGACCGACCCGATCAGCTCCTGGTACTGGCTGGACGCCGTCAGCGTGGAGACGTCCACGGCGATCAGCTCGGTGGTGACCCTCGGCGACTCCATCACCGACGGCTGGGCCTCCACCTCGGACGCCAACCGGCGCTGGCCCGACTATCTGGCCCGACGGCTCCAGGCCGCGCCCGACAGCCCCGTGAAGGGCGTGGCCAACGAGGGCATCTCGGGCAACAAGGTGCTCGCCGACGGCGCCGGACAGGCCGCCCTGCGCCGGCTGGACCGTGACGTGCTGTCCCACCCCGGGGTCCGCACGGTGCTCGTGCTGGAGGGCATCAACGACATCAAGGCGCACAGCGGCGTCACGGTGGACGACCTGGTGGCCGGCTACCGCGAGCTGGCCGACCGGATCCACGCGGCGGGCAAGTGCGTCGTCGGCGCCACGGTCATGCCGTTCAAGGGCTGGTCCGAGTACGACGCCGCCGGTGAGGCCGTGCGCCAGGGCGTCAACGACTGGATCCGGCACGGCGGCGCGTTCGACGCCGTGGTCGACCTCGACCGGATCACCCGCAGTCCGTACGACCCGCAGGCGCTCCTGCCGTTCTTCGACGGCGGCGACCATCTCCACCCCAACGACAAGGGCATGCAGGCGATGGCGGACGCCGTCGACCTGTCGGCGCTGCGCTGCGACCGCTGAGCAGTCCCCATCCGGCCGGCCACGACGGTGGCCGGCCGGATCGGCCGCTACCGGATGATCTCCGCCAGCGCGGACAGGTCGGTGATCTCGTACGCGATGGGGGCGTCGCGCGGCGCGTTCTGCCCCCGGTGGTTGACCCACACGGCCCGGATGCCCGCCGCGTGCGCCCCACCCACGTCGGCGGCGAGCGAGTCACCGACGTGCAGCACCTCGTGCGCCTCCAGCCCGAGGGCGGCGAGCGCCCGACTGAACATGGCCCGGTCCGGCTTGTACGCGCGGGCGGCCTCGCTGGTCACCACGGCCGTGAAGGCCACGCCGTGGTGCGCCATCGCCGCTTTCAGATCGTCCGAGTCCACATCGGACACGAGGCAGATCGGCACGGTGACGCGGGACAGGAACTCACGGGTGCCGGGCCGCAGCGGTGGCGAGCGCCAGTACCTGAACTGCGCCGCGCACAAAGCGGCCGCGTCACCGGCGCAGCCGACGTCGACCATCACCGAGGCCAGGCTCGACATCGCGCTGTCCCGCATCGAGCGGAACCGCGGCCCGGACGCGACAGCCTCGAACTCCGCTCCCCACGCCGTGGCGACATCGCGGCCCGAGACCGGCACCGACGCCCGAGCGGCCACCTGCTCCGCGATCTCGGCCATCATGACGTCGTCGTCCTCGACCACCGTGCCGTAGAAATCCAGCAGCAGCCCCTTGAGCACAGCCGCAGCCTACCCGCGGCCGGTGGCCGCCGGAGCGACCGCGAACCGGGGGCTGACATGCCCGCCCGGTACCGATAGCGTCACCCCGCAATGATCGAGATCCGTCCGTCACCACCGGAGGAGACGCCGATGTTCGAGGAGTTCATGGGCATCCCCGCCCACCCTCTCGTGCTGCACGCCGCGGTCGTGTTCGTGCCGCTGCTGGCCCTCCTCGCGGTCGCCTACGCGCTCGTCGCGCCGGTCCGGCCGCACACCCGCTGGGTGCTGGGGCTGCTCGCCCTGGGCGCGCCACTCGCCGCGCTGCTGGCCAAGCTCTCCGGTGACGCCTTCTTCGAGCGCATGCGGGCCGCCAACCGGGTAACCCCGGAGTTCGTCCCCACGATCGAGGCACACCAGCAGTTCGGCGACTTCACGCTGTGGGCCACCATCGGGCTGGCGGTCGTGGCGCTGGCACTGGTCTGGTTCGTCCCGCCCCGAGCTGCCGAGGCGAGCGCGACCGGAGGCGACGGCACCAGCCGGGCGCTGACCCTGTCGTTGCAGGTGTTGTCGCTGGTGGCCGCGGGCATCGCCGTGTACTACGTGGTCCGCACCGGCGACTCCGGCGCGAAGGCGGTCTGGACCGGTCAGTGACCTCGAGCCGCAGCCGGGAAACAGCGGGTTCGGCGGGACCGGGCTGACATGACCCCGTCGGGTCGCCCGGTGCGGCCCGGTGGAGAACCGGGCCGCACCAGCGGACGATCAGCCGGCGTTGTACGCCCGGATGATGGTCTGGTCGATCCCGCTACCGCCGTTCGCGGCAGCCTTCACCCGCAGCGAGACGGGCTTCCCGGCGGCGACCGTCGGCAGCTCCACCCGGTAGCTGTCCCCGGCGCCGGTGACCCGGGCCGTCTTCCAGGTGGCACCGTCGTCCGTCGAGGTCCAGACCTGGAACACCGTCACCCTCTGCGGCTTGACGCCGTGCGCCTGCCGAACGGCGAGCTCCGCGGTTCCTCCGGTGGCGTGGTTGGTGGTGTCCATCGGCAGGGCGTAGTCGACCGCGAGCAGCGGCAACGGCACGCTTCCGGTTCCGTCCGGCCCGGCGGACCGGAACGTCCACGAGGTGTTGACCTTGGTCGAGATCGGCAGGATCAGGCTCGTGTCGACGTCGAGGGTCAGCCGGTAGTCCGCCATCTGCTGCGGGACGGTGAAGTCGGCGAGCGGGCGGTCCCGTTGCTCGACCAGCGTGCCGTTGCGGTACAGCGACAGCGTGCGCTTGATCCCGATCGCGCTGCCCTGGAGGCAGTCGGCGCGCTGGTGCTGGTCGACGAGCGACGCCAGGTCGACGTGCAGGTTGCCCCGCGTCCGCGACGGTGGGGTGGCACAGCTCCAACCGTCGCCGGCCGGGTCGTCGTACCAGCCGGAGTGCAGGGGCTGCCGCGCCCAGATCTTGGACTGCCGGCTCCCCGGCTGGTAGCTGCGCGGCGCCTCCTGGGCCGACAGGCCACCGTAGACGCCCTCGTCGGCCCAGAGAATGCCGGGCGAGACGTAGTCGGTGCGGTACGACGGGAGGTTGCCCTCGTGGGTCTGGGTCACGCCCACCCCGTCGAGGGTGATGCCGGTGCGGACCAGCTGGGTGACCATCCCCGGCGAGTCCATCTGGTGGAATCGCTCGTCGATCCGGGCCAGCTTCGCCTGTTCCGCAGCGGTCACCCGGTACGCGGGATCGGCCGGCACGCCATTCGCGTACTCGTGGACGAGGTTGTAGCGGTACGGCTTCGCCGCGCCGGCCGGCGAGTCCAGATTGACGGCCGCCCAGGTGCGCCGCGTTCCGATGCCGGGCTTCGCCATCGGGGAGGTGCGGACGGTCGTCGCGCTCCCGTACCCGCTGATCTGGTTCCACCAGGACAGACCGTTCGGCGCGGTCTGGACGTTGGTGAAGTCGACCCGGGTGGGCTTCGTGGCGACTCCGTCGACCGTCGCCGTCACCGGCCTTGCTCGCGCCGGGTCGAGCGTCACACTCCGGGCGCCGGTGACGCTCAGGTCGGTCTCACCGACGAGCGTCGTCTCCAGCACGTCACTGTCGACGTAGTAGGCGACGGAGGAGCCGAGGATCGCGTACCGGCCGGCCGGCACGCGCGTGGTGAAGGTGTCTCCGGGCGCACCGCCGACGCCGCCGTGGTAGATCACCGGGTCGGTGAGGTTGGTGACCAGGATGTTGATCCAGCTCTCCGCGCCCTCCTTGAGGCCGGGCAGCGGCTTGGTGCGGATCGTCAGGTCGTAGCTGGGCGGCTCGACGTAGAAGCTCACCGGAGTGGTCGCGACCAACGTGCGGCCGGCGGTGCGGGCGGTGACGGTGGCCATGTAGAAGCCGGGCCGGCTCGCCAGCGCCGCGTGGTTGAACCGGAGCGACGCTCCTGCGGTTGCGCCCCGCTTCAGCGTCAGCCGGGTCGTCGAGAGTGACGCCGCGCCACGCGGTACCGACTGCCCGTCGTGGTTGACCACCGTCAGGTCGAGGTCGAGGACGGTCGTCGCGGAGGTCGGCGCACCGGTCCAGCTCAGCTTCGTCTCGCTGGTGCCGGACTGCGGGTACGCGAAGGTGCCGATGTTGACCACCGGCTGGTTGCTGAGCGGGCCACCCAGCGCCCGGGCCGCGTTGAGGCGACCGGCCCCGACGGCGTACGGGTCGACGCCGGCCAACGGGTCGGCGGCACCGACGAGTGCGGCCTTGAGCTGCTCCCCCGTCCAGTCCGGGTGCCGCTGGGCGAGCAGCGCGGCGGCACCGGCCACGTGTGGCGCGGCCATCGAGGTGCCGGTGGAGCCCTCGTAGTACCGGTCGATCGGGTCCTGGAGGTCGGTGCCGGCAGCCCGGGCGGCGACGATGTCGACACCGGGCGCAACCAGTTCGGGCTTGGCCACGTTGCTGGTGGTCAGCGGGCCGCGGCTGGAGAAGTCGGCGAGCTTGTCGTCGCGGTCGACGGCGCCGACGGTCAGTGCGCTGATGGCCGAGCCGGGCGAGGCGATGAAGCCGCCGCTGTTGCCGGAGGAGATGACGAAGAGCACTCCGGTCTGCTTGCTCAGCCCGTCGACGGCGAGCGAGAGCGGGTCGGTGCCGTCGTCCGGTTCCTCGCCGCCGAGGCTCATGTTGATCACGTCGGCCCGGGTGGCGGCCCACTCCATGCCGGCGATGATCCCCGAGTCGGTCCCGGAGCCCCGGTCGTCGAGGACCTTGCCGATCACCAGCTGAGCGTCCGGCGCCACGCCGCGACGCTGGCCCTTGGCGGCAGCGCCGGTGCCGGCGATGGTCGACGCGACGTGCGTGCCGTGGCCCATGTGGTCGACGGCGTCGCCGCCCTCGGCGGTGAAGTCGGCCCGGTCGGCGACCCGGCCGACCAGGTCCGGGTGGGTGAAGTCGGCGCCGGTGTCGAGCACCGCGACCCGGACCCCCTTGCCGGTGTACCCGGCCTTCCAGGCGTCGGGCGCGCCGATCTGGCCCAGGTTGCGGTCCAGGTCACCGTGCTGCCCGCCGCCGTGTCCGCCGGTCAGCGCGGTGGCGCGGACCTTGCGGTCGAGCCAGACCTTCTTGGCCCCGGCGAGCAGCGAGTTGGTCGCCAGCTTCGCCGTGGCCGCGCTCTTCTTCGGTACGTGGCCGGCGACCGCGCCGATGCTCGGCAGCGACAGCACGTCGCCGAGGGCGGCCACCCGGGCGGACGCGGTGGCGGGCTGCACGATGACCGGCAGCTCCGAGGTGTTCTCGTCGTCGTATCCGTCGGCGAGCAGCGCGGTGACGTCGAAGAGGTCGGGGTCGAGGACCGAGCCGATCTGGGACGCGACGCGGGCGGGGACGACGTGCAGGTGGCCGTCCGGACCGCAGGTCTGCCGGATCACCGCGTGCGGATCGACCGGCCGCACGGTGGCCTGCGGGCAGCCCGGTCCGGTGCTCCGTACGGTCACCACGTCCCCGGTCAACAGGGTGACGGTCCGCGGCCTCCCGTCGGCACGGGTGTCGGGTGCGCCGGTCACGGCGGCACCGCCGGGGTCGGCCGTAGCGGAACCGCCCGGCACGGCGGTCAACGCCGTGGCCGTGACGGCGACGGCCAGCAGCCACCGCGTGTGTCTGAGCATCATGTTTCCTGTCCTGTCTGGAGGGACGCGCCTTCTGGGCGACTCGGATCAAGATCCTATGGGCGCTGCCATCGTTTTCTGGACCCCTAAAATCCGCGTCGGGCGGCAGCGCGCGATCGCCGCGATGCGCCCGCCTCAACCGACCGACCATTGCGGACGAAAGGGGTAACCCCGTGAAGAGGGAGCGACGAGAGACCCGCTCGGACCTAGCATGGGCTGGAATGGATCTTCGTGATCCAACCCCGGGCGACCCCCGGCAACCAGTCCGACCGAAGGGAAACGCGCGTGCGTCGAACCCCCTTGGCACTACTCGGCGTCGGTGTGTCCGGCGCATTGCTGCTGAGCGCAGCTCCGACGGCAGCGGCGGCCCCACCCGCGGCGGCCGCACCGACCGGCATCGTGGTCGCCGACGGCATGACCCAGCCCGTGTTCTCGCTCGCCGACGCGATCGAGGAGCGGGTGTACGTCCAGACCCCGGTGGACACCGACCACGACGGCCGCCCCGACCGGGTGGCGATCGACATTTCGCGACCCCGGGAGACCGCCACCCAGGGCTTCAAGGTGCCGGTCATCTTCGAGCACAGCCCGTACCGCAAGGGCACCTGGGGTGACGTGCCGTACCCGAGCGTGCTGGTCGACGACCTGCCGCAGAACGGCTTGACCGATCGTTCCGGGCGTCGCGCGGCCGACGTGGAAGCCCAGCGGGCACAGGCGAAGGCCAACCTGCCCGGCTCGCTGGACGACTACTACGTGCCGCGGGGGTACGCGGTGGTGCTCGGGCAGAGCGTCGGCACCGGCGACTCGGACGGCTGCCCGACCAGCGGCGACCAGGCCGAGACGCTGGGCACCAAGGCGGTCATCGACTGGCTGAACGGCCGGGCGAAGGGGTACGACGCGAGCGGCGCCCCGATCACCGCCGGCTGGACCACCGGCGCGGTCGGCATGACCGGCGTCTCCTACAACGGGACGCTGCCCAACCAGGTGGCCACCACCGGGGTCCGGGGCCTCAAGACGATCGTCCCGGTCTCCGCGATCAGCAGCTGGTACGACTACTACCGCGCCAACGGTCTGGTCGTCGCCCCCGGGACGTTCCAGGGCGAGGACACCGACATCCTGGCCCAGTACACCGCC
This sequence comes from Micromonospora acroterricola, assembly GCF_003172955.1. GTDB lineage: Bacteria > Actinomycetota > Actinomycetes > Mycobacteriales > Micromonosporaceae > Micromonospora > Micromonospora acroterricola. Next base: position 36,615 of record NZ_QGKR01000364.1, read on the forward strand.
GGGCAGGCACGGGCCGAGGGGCCCTGCGCCGACGAGATCGCGAAGATCACCGAGGAGCAGGACCGGGTCACCGGCGACTACTCGGCGTTCTGGCGGGATCGCGACTACCTCGACGCCCGTGACGTGGAGGCGAGCGTCTTCGTCGTGCACGGCCTCAACGACTGGAACGTGAAGACCGAGCACTTCGCCGGCTGGTGGGACGAGCTGGCCAAGCGCGACGTGCCGCGCAAGATCTGGCTGCACCAGGGCGGGCACGGCGGCCCGGGCAGCAACGCCTCGGTAACCCTGCCCGACGGCCGGACGTGGACCTACAAGCAGACCGAGAACCGCTGGTTCGACTTCTGGCTGTGGAACGTGCGCAACGGAATCATGGACGAGCCGACCGCGGTGCTGCAGCGGGAGGACCGGGCCTACACCACGTACGCCAACTGGCCCGACCCGGCCGCCCGTACGGTCGGGTTGGCGTTCGCCGCCACCGACGCGGCGTCCCCGGGCACGCTGACCTCCGGAAAGCCTCCGAAGGCCAGGGTCGAGCAGAGTTTCGTCGACGAGGGCCGGACCATCCACCCGGACACCCTGGTGGCCAACCCGGACACGGCCAGCCCCAACCGGCTCGCCTACCGCTCCCCCGCGCTGACGCAGAACGTCCGCATCTCCGGGCGGCCCGAGATGCGGCTGCGCATGGCGATCGACAACAAGCCGGACGCGAATCTCACCGCGTACCTGGTCGACTACGGCCCGGCCGGCTCGACCGCCGCGCCGACCGTGGTGACCCGGGGCTGGATGGACCCGCAGAACCGCAAGGATCCGGCTCGCACGGCGCCGGTGAAGCAGGGCAAGCTGTACGACTACCGGTGGACCCTTGAGCCCAAGGACTACGTCTTCCCGGCGGGCCACCGGATCGGTGTGGTCGTCTTCTCCAGCGACCAGGAGTACACGCTGCTGCCGCTGGGCGGCACCGAGCTGCGGGTCGCGCCGAACGACAGTGAGCTGCGGCTGCCGGTGGTCGGGGGTCGCGCCGTACTCGGCTTCTGAGCCAGTTCTCCCCCGCGGGTGGGGCGGTCCGACGTTCTCGGGCCGCCCCACCCGCGCGTTCCGGCCGCCTCTGGCCCGTCCCGGCCCGTGCGGCGTTTGGCGGGCGGGGGCGCGGGAAGACCTCGCCGATCGGGCCGGGCGGCCCGCCGACACCTGTCGCCCGGCAGTGCTGGCGATGCCGGCGTCACCCGAGGAGGAGCGAGGATGAGCCCACGCAGGACGTTCACCCCGGCGCGCAGGTCCCCCGGGCCGGCCAAGGCCACCGAGGCGAAGAAGATGCCGCCGAGCCGGAAGGTCGCGGCGAAGAAGGTCGCCACCGCCACGAAGCGGGCCACCGGCGCGACCACGGCCAAGGCGGCCGGCGAGAAGCCCAAGGCCACCACGTCCCGCGTCGCGCGGAAGAAGGACACCTCCGCCACCACGGCCACGCCCACCCGCACGCCGACGGCGAAGGCGGCCGCCGCCAAGAACGCTCCGCCGAAGAAGGCGCCCGCCACGAGGGCGGCGGCCAAGAAGGCGCCCGCGAAGAAGGCCTCGCCGACACGGGCGCGCACCACGTCCGCCACCAGGGCGCCGGCCAAGAAGGCGACCACGATGGAGTCGTTCGGCAACCGGCGTACGCCCCGCAAGGCCTGATACCGCTCAGACACGACGGTGCCGGGTACGGACGGTGCACGCGATGGTCGGCCCGGGGAGCCGACGTTCGGTCAGGCGGGCGGGTCGGGGCAGCAGACGGTGAGCGCGCCGGGCACCGACCGCACCTTGAGCTTCCCGACGGCGGTACGCGCGCCACCGTCGAGCTCGTACATCCGGGGCGTGGCGAAGCGGACCCGCACCCGGCGCCCTCGGGTGATCCGGACGAAGGGCGAGTCCGTCGAGCGGCCGGCGGCCATCCGGCCGAGGGTGCGGGCCCAGTCGATCGCCCCGCTCGCGGTCGACACGCCCACCTCCAGGCAGCCGTCGTCCGGCCGGGCGTCGTCGAAGGCCGGGATGCCACCGGTGATCGTGCCGACGTTGCCGAAGAGCACGCAGCTCGCCTCGCCGTCGAACCAGGTGACCCCGTCCACCCGGATCCGCGTGTGCACCAGCTCTCCTCGAACGTGCCGCAGCCCCGTCCAGACGTACGCGAGCCGGCCGAGCCGGCTCTTGAGATCCCGGTCCGCCTCACGGATCAGGTCGCCGTCGAACCCGGCGCCGGCCATTACCGCGAAGTGCTCGCCGTTGAGGCGGCCCAGATCCAGCCGGCGCCGCCGGCCGTGCAGGCCGATGCGCACCGCCTCCGCCAGGTCCTCCGGGATGCCGAGGTTGGCGGCGAAGAGGTTGGCCGTGCCCGCGGGCAGGATGGCCATCGGTGTCCCCGAGCTGGCGAGCGTGTCCGCGCAGCGCTGCACCATGCCGTCCCCACCCCACACGAAGACCAACCCGGCACCCTTCTTCAGCGCCTTACGGATCTTCTTCGGTGCCTTGCGGCTCTTCGGCACCTCGTACCAGAGCAGGTCGTCGACGCCGGCGCCGGCGAGGGTCGCCCGCAGCTCGTCGAGGCCGCCACCGAGACTCTTGCGGCGGTGGGCGACCACCGCGACCGTGCCCAGTCGGGCGGCGGTCACGGCGGTGGCGGGGGCTGCTGTGCTCGTGCTCATGGCCGCCGGTGTTACCCAACCGGCCGATTCGCTACGCCTCGGCGCCACACCGCACCCCGCACGGGTGTCGGCCCGGTCGTAGGGTGTCGCCCAGCCCATGCACGGGTGGGCTCGATGTCCGGTCCGTGCAGCGCCCTGATCCGCGTGCGTGACCCGGAGCAGACTGATGCGTGGCCGCACCCCGCGGTCGCTGGCCGGTCCGGAGGCGGTCGGCCGCCGCTGGGCGGTCGAGGTGACCGCCGGGCCGGGTGGCGACGCCGTGGATCATGCTCCGCTGGGTGCGACCTGCCTGAAGGTCCTGCGGTCAAGCCGCTCACGGGTGGGTGCGGCGTGCCGGCGGAGCGGGGCGTGGTGCCGGCAACCGCACCGGGGAGCGGGGGTGGCGACCTCGGCACCCTCGCGGGACGGGTAAGTGCGGGCCAGCCGCAGCAGGGGACAGCGGCTCAGGGTGTTGCGCCGTTCAGGCGGCGTGCGGGAGCCGGTTGCCTTGGAAGCCTGATACCTGTGAGGCATATGTATGACTGTGAGGTATCACGCTGTCCCAGACGACTCCCGCCGCACCGGCGGTCAAGATCCGCGCAACTCACGGGAGGGTGCCGCCTCGATGCGTCGGCAGGCAGCACTTTCCCGGAAAGTGCGCAGATCTTGGGCCCGTCTGGTCCGGGGACATGAGGGGCTGGCTGTCCGGTTCAGCGCGGCCCGGCTGGGGCATGCCGTCCGGTATGGGGCCGGCGTCCCGTGGGCTGGGGCACTCTGACGGTGGAATCGGGGCGGGGTCGGCGTCGTTATACCTGGCATGGCACCGCGGGTCCGCGACCCCGGTGCACGGCAGCCGCAGGGAACACCCGCAGGTCCCCTGTGGTTACATCCCCGGTAGCCGTTGACCAGTGGGAACACCGCCCCGGTCACTCCGTAGCCGCCGGTCGCCGGGAACACCTGGCAGGCCGCCTCGGTTACATCCCCGGTAGCCGTTGACCAGGGGGAAACACCGCCCCGGTCACCCCGTAGCCGCCGGCCGATTGGAACATCTGGCAGTCCGCTGCGGTTACATCCCTCTGGACGTCCGAGCAGGCCCCCGGGCCGCCGGGCAGATCCCCTTCTTCACGATCTTTCCCGCATGGCACACGCCCCCGGATTTTGTGTGCCTGCGTTTCCCCCTGATGCAGAGGAGCACGCTGTTATGCGTACCGATCTGATTCGTAAGACTGCTCTGACCGCTGCTGGTCTCGCGTTCACCGGTGGCGCCATCGCCGGTCCGGTGACCGCCGCCTACGCGTCGGAGGCGAAGCCGGCCACCCAGACCCAAACCGACCGTAAGGGGCACGGTGAGCGTCAGCTAGGTGTGCGCTATGAGGCGCAGCCGAACTTCTACTACTGCGGCCCCGCCGCCACGCGTAACGCCCTGTCGGTGCAGGGCAAGGACATCAGCGTGGACGCGATGGCCAAGGAGATGGGCACCACCGAGGCCGGCACCAACTCGATCAACGACATCACCCCGGTGTTGAACAAGGAGACCGGTAAGAACGACGCCTACCACAGCGTGGAGATCAGCAGCCCGAACGCTGACGACAAGCAGACCGACCGGCTGCGCGCCGACATCGTGCGCACCGTGGACGACGGTCGGGCTGTGGTGGCCAACATCGCCGGCACCAGCACCGACACCGACGGTGGCGTGCACTCCTTCGAGGGTGGGCACTACATCAGCGTGGTCGGCTACCGCGACAACGGCACGATCGTGAAGATCGCCGACTCCGCCGACCCGAACACGGCCTCCTACGAGGTCACCGTCGAGCACCTCGCCGACTGGATCGCCACCCGCGGCTACGCCACCAGCTGACAACAACCCACTGACACAACGCAGACGAAGGGCCGGACCCCAACCGGGGTCCGGCCCTTCTGCGTCGTCATTTCCACCAACTGCGGCACGTATTGACAAGCGTCGACTTCCGGGTGAGGCTGGGCATGTGAGAGCGCTCTCTCGCACCCGGGCTCAACAGACCACCACCAGTCTGGCCAGGGCAAACTCCGATGTCTTCGGCGGCGGCGCCGGAGCTGTCCCTGACCCGTCCCCGACAGGAGTCACGAGATGGACAGGGCCGCACCCCTCTCCGGCATCCCCCGCCGGCTGCGCCTCGCCACGGCGATCGGCGCCCTGCTCGCGCTACTCGGCACGTACGTCTTCGCCACCACCACCCGGGCCGACGCCGACCCGGGCGTCAACGTCATCCGGGTCGCCGAGTTCCCCGCTGACTGCACGTACAGCCACCGGCTCCCGGACGACCCGATCATCTTCCCCGGGCTGCCCGGCGCCTCACACATGCACAGCTTCTTCGGCAGCACGGTGACGAACGCCCACACCACGCTCCCCGACCTGGTCAGCTCTCCCACGACCTGCAACCCGCGGACCGACGTCTCGTCGTACTGGGTGCCGACCCTGTACAACAACAACGTGCCGGTCGAGCCGACCATCGTCACGTTCTACTACCTGGGTGAGGGCGTACGCGCCGACGTCGTCGCGGCCACCCAGCCCATCCCGCAGGGACTGCGGATCGTGGCGGGCAACGCCAAGGCGGCCGGGCCGAACGAGAGCATCGCCCGCTGGTCCTGCCTGCACGCCGGGCAGGTGCCGCCGTCGAAGAACTTCGTCACCTGCCCGGCGGGGACGATGATGGAGTCGTACCTGGACTTCCCGCAGTGCTGGAACGGCCGCGACCTGGATTCGCCCGACCACAAGAGCCACATGGCGTACCCGGTGAACCAGGCCTGCCCGTCGACGCACCCGGTGCACGTGCCGAAGCTGCGGCAGGTGCTGCGGTACCCGGTCAACGGCAACCCGGCGCTGTTCCGGCTCGCCTCCGGTCCGGGTTACACGATGCACGGTGACTTCTTCAACGCCTGGCCGGTGGCGGAGATGGCACGCCGCGTCCAGGACTGCATCCGTCCCGTGATCAAGTGCGGCCACGACGGCCGACCGATCTGAGTCGACCCGTTCAACCCGACGGCGGGCCCGGTCACGCCGGGCCCGCCGTCCCCCGGGTGGAAAGGAGGGCCGGATGCGCACCCTCGTCAGCGCACCGTCCGCTCTGCTCGTCGCGGCCCTGCTCCTCGCCGGCTGCGCCACCGGGTCACCGGACCCCGCCGCCACCGCGCCACCGTCCGCGACCGCGCCGCTGACGGCGGCGCCGTCGAACGCGGGGTCACCCACGGGTACGGCCGGACCGTTCAGCGCCACCGACATCGCCTGGCTCCAACTGACGGTGGCGATGGCCGACCGGCTGTTGCCGGTGCTCGACCTGGTGCCGGGCCGGACCACCGACCCCGCCTGGCGGCGGCTGGCCACCCAGGTCGAGGCCACCCACCGCGCCAACCTGGACCGGTCCCGCCGACTGCTGAACGACTCGGGCGGGCCGACGACCAACCCGCACGAGGGTCACGACATGCCGGGCATGATCACGGCCGAGGAGCTGACCTCGCTACGGTCGGCCACCGGGACGTCGTTTCAACGGCTGCTCGCCGGGCACCTGCGCGCGCACCTGACGCAGGCGGTCCGGATCGCCACCGCCGAGCAGCGGGGCGGCGTACACCCGGGGACCATCGCCCTGGCCGCCGCCGTGGTCCGGAACGGCGCCGACGACCTCGCGCGGCTCGACCGGCTCCACCCCCCGAACGGCCGGCCCGCCGGTCAGGCGGCGTAGCGGGCGGCCAGGTCCACCGTGCGCCGGGCGGCGGCGACCATCGCCCGGTCGGCGAAACGACCGTCGGGCAGCACCACCGTTCCCGAGTCCCGCCGCTGCGCCTCGGCCACCGCGGCCAGCAGCTCCGCCGCGCGGGCCACCTCGCGGTCGGCCGGCCGGAACGCCTCGACGATCACGGGAAGCTGGCGCGGGTGGATCGCCGCACGGCCGAGGAAGCCGAGCCGACGGCCCACCGCGCAGGAGGCGGCCAGACCGGCGACGTCGGCGACGTCCGGGTAGACCGACATCGCGGGCGGGACCAGGCCGGCGGCGCGGGCTGCGACCACGACGCGGCCGCGCGCCCAGAGCAACCCGTCGTCGTCACCCACCCCGAGGTCCGAGCGCAGGTCGGCCTCGCCGAGCCCGATCGAGGCCACCGCGGGGTGGGCGGACGCGATCGGGTACGCGGCCTCCAGCCCGAGCGCCGACTCGACCAGCGGGTGCAGCGGCACGTCGACCCGGTCGGCGAGCGCCGCCACCGTCGCGGCCGACTCCACCTTCGGCAGCCGCAGCCCGCCCAGCCCGGGCCGGCCGCACACCGCCGACAGGTCGGCGTCGACGTCCGGCCCGGTCAACTCGTTGACCCGGACCTGCACCGGCACCGCGTGCGCCTCGGCGAGGAACTCGGCGACCGCGTCCCGGGCGTACGCCTTGCGTCCGGCGACGACGGCGTCCTCCAGGTCGAGGATGACCGCGTCGGCGCCCGAGGTGACCGCCTTGGCGAACCGGTCCGGGCGGTCACCGGGCACGTAGAGCCAGCTCAGCAGCATCAGAGCACTCCCCGCTCGCGCAGCGCGGCCAGCTCGTCGGCGCTGAGGCCGAGCGCGCCGAAGACCGCGTCGGTGTCCTGGCCGTGCCGCCGGCCGGCGTGCCGGATCTCCCCCGGGGTGTCGGTGAGCCGGAACGGCACGTTCTGCATCCGCACCTCACCCAGCTCCTCGTCCGGGACGGTGCGCACGGTGCCGAGCGCCGCGTACTGCGGGTCGGCGAGGATGTCCCGCACGTCGTAGACCGGCGCGACGGCCGCCTGCGCCGCCTCGAACGCGGCCACCACCTCGTCGCGGTCCCGCTCCGCCACCCAGGCGCTGACGGCGGCGTCCAGCTCGTCGGCGTGCGCCGCTCGGCCGCTGCCGGTGGCGAACCACGGCTCGTCGATCAGCTCGGGTCGGCCGACCAGCCGCAGCACCCGCTCGGCGATGCTCTGCGCGCTGGTGGAGACGGCCACCCAGCGCCCGTCGGCGCACCGGTACGTGTTGCGCGGGGCGTTGTTGTTGGACCGGTTGCCCAGCCGGGGCTGGATGTAGCCGAGCTGGTCGTACCAGGTGATCTGGGGGCCCAGCATCGCCATGATCGGCTCGATGATGGCGAGGTCCACCACCTGTCCGGCGCCGGTGGCGTCCCGGGCCCGCAGGGCCAGCATCACCGCGTACGCGGCGGCGAGCGCGGTCACCGAGTCGGCCAGCCCGAACGGGGGCAGGGTCGGCGGGCCGTCCGGTTCGCCGGTGGCCGCCGCGAAGCCGCTCATCGCCTCGGCGAGGGTGCCGAAGCCGGGCCGGCGGGCGTACGGGCCGACCTGCCCGAACCCGCTGATCCGAGTGACGACCAACCGGGGGTTGACGGCGTGCAGCTCGGCCGGGCCGAGGCCCCACCGCTCCAGCGTGCCGGGGCGGAAGTTCTCCACCAGCACGTCGGCGTCGGCGAGCAACCGGCGCAGCAGCGCGGCCCCGTCGGGGTCGGACAGGTTGAGGGTGACGGTGCGCTTGTTGCGGCCCAGCACCTTCCACCAGAGGCCGACGCCGTCCCGGGCCGGCCCGTGTCCCCGCGACGGGTCCGGCTTGGCCGGGTGCTCCACCTTGATGACGTCGGCGCCGAAGTCGCCGAGGAACGCCGCGGCGAGCGGCCCGGCGAAGAGGGTGGCCAGGTCGACGACCCTGATCCCGTCCAGCGGCGCGGTCACCGGGTCACCTCCGCCGGGTCGGGCTCGGGCAGCAGGTCCGCGGCGCAGCGGAAGCCGACCTGGTCGGAGCGGGTGAGCCCGGCGCCGGTCAGCAGCAGCTTCACCGAGACGTCCGCCGGCTGGGGGCCGCCGTCGAGATACCAGTCGGAGCCGTCCGCCCGGTGGTCCGCGCCGCCCTTGAGGATGGCGAACCGCGTGCGCCCGTCGGAGTGCTCGCTCTCGGTCAGGTTCCACACCAGCGGTTCCCGGCGGACGAGCAGCCCCGCCTCGGCGGCGACCTGCCACTCGTCCTCGGTCGGCAGCCGCAGCCCGGCCCACGCCGCGTACGCCCGGGCGTCGGACAGCTCCACCCCGGTCACCGGGGCGTCGGCAGGTCCGCGTCCCGCGGTGAACCGCTCCGGGCGCACCGGCCGGTAGCCGGTGGCCCGCAGGAACTCGGCGTACTCGCCATGGGTGACCTCGTGGACGGCGATGGCGAACCGGCCGAGCCGGACGTGGCGCCGCACGGTGCCGGTGTGGTGCAGCCGGGGCGGCAGCGGCTTCCACTCGTCGACGTAGGGCGCCTCGCCGTACAGCCCGGTCTCCCGCACCCGGTGCCGGACCACCAGCTCACGCTGGCCGGCCTCGACGGCTGCCATGCCGGGCGGCGGCTGTGGCAGGGGCGCCCACGGGGTCCGGACGCGCACCGCGGCGCGGGCCGGGAAGGACGGGTCGCCGGTGGGTGGCTCGTGCCGCCGCACGGCCGCGTCGGTCACCGCCACCGCGGCGATGGCGCCGGCCGGCAGCGGGCCGCCCACCGCCAGCCGGCCGTCACCGGTCTCGCTGACGGTCAGTTCGACGCCGGTGACCAGGTCGACGAAGCGTCCGTCGGCCCGAACGTCGGTGACCAGCCACGGGCCGTCGTGGTCCGCGCCCCGGTTCACCACCGTCCACAGTGGGCTGCCCTCGTGCGTCCAGCGCGACGCGTACACCTGGCCCTCGCCGGCATGGTCGGCCAGCGGGACCCAGTCCTCGGCGCGCAACCACGCGGCGTGGCTGCTCTGCACCCGGCGCATCGCGCGCAGCACCGCCCGGTCCCGGTCGTTCCAGCCGACCCAGACGCCGAAGACGCTCTCCCAGACCAGCACCCCGACCCCGTTGAGCCAGGCGGAGTGCAACTCGTCGAGGTGGTCACGGTGCCAGCGGCGGGTGTGGTGCAGCATGTGCCGCCGCTCGAACCACTTGGCCCGCAGCACGCCGGGCACCTCCGAGTCGGCGAACCACTGCGCCCAGGACATCGCGTGGTCGGCGATCCGCGCCAGCGGGACGCGGCTCTCGCCTTCGAGCACCATTCCGGGGCGGACGGCGTCCAGCGCCGCGCGCAGCTCTCCGGCGCCCTCCTTCAGCGTGTCCAGGAAGACCCCGTCGACGCCGAGCTTGCCGGCCAGGGCGGCGACCTCCTCCGCGTCGCCGGTCGGCTCTCGCCGGGTGCCGGTGTCCCACGGGTTGTAGTCGATGAAGACCCGTACTCCCCGCTCCTGGAACGCCCGCACCACCTCGGGCAGCTCCGGCACGTCCCGGTACCAGTCGAACTGGTTGCGGTCGTCCAGGCCGATCACCGGGTACGCGTGCCACAGCACCACCCCGTCGAAGCCCCCGAAGTCGCGCCCGGCCCCGTCGAGGAACTCGTCGACGGTGAAGACGCCGCGCTCGTGGTCGTAGAGCGCCTCGTCCCAGAGCCACGCCAGGCAGACGCTGAAGCAGTCGCCGGCGATCTCGTCGTAGTGCGTGCCGGTGTAGCCGAGCCGGGTCCGGGCGTCGGCCCGCCAGCGGGTGAGCTGCTCCCGCCAGGCCGGCCAGTCGGCCGGGTCGCCCGGCGCGGCGAAGATCTTCGCCTCGTCCAGGCTGGTCAGGTCGACGTGCCCGCCGAGCGGCACCTCGGTCGGCCGGTCGATCGGGCGGGGAACGTACGGGTTGAAGCTCACGGGGTACCTCGGTAGGTCGCGTCGTAGAGGGCGTCGATGGCGGAGCGCTCGGGCAGAGCGGTCGACGCGCCGGGCCGCTGGGCGCAGGCCGCGCCGGCGGCGCACGCCCAGCGCAGGCTCGCCGTGACGGTGTCTTCGGTGCTGGCGCCGCCGCGCTCGGCCCAGCTGACGGCGAGCGCGCCGGTGAAGGCGTCGCCCGACGCGGTGGTGTCCACCGCGTCGATGAGCGGGGCCGGGACCGCCAGCCGCAGGCCGTGCCGGTCGGCGTACGCGGCCCCGCGCGCGCCGAGGGTCAGCACCACCCGGGGCACCAGCTCCAGCAGGGCGTCGAGCAGCACCGGCGGATCGTCGGAGAAGATCCCCGCCACGACCGCCGCCTCGTGTTCGTTGACCACGAGCACGTCGACGAGGTCGAGCAGTTCCGTCGGCAGCACCGTGGCCGGCGCGGCGTTCAACACGACGGTGGTGCCCTCCGCCCGGGCCCAGCCTGCGGCCCGCACCACGGCTGCCAGCGGCACCTCCAGTTGGAGGAGCAGCACGTCCGCCGCGGCGACCGTCGCCCGGTCGTCGGCGTTCAGCTCGGTCAACGTCCCGTTGGCGCCGGGCGCGACCACGATGAAGTTCTCCGCGTCCCGGTCGACGGCGATCAAGGCGACGCCGGAGGGTCCGGCGACGGTCCGCAGGCCGCGAACGTCCACACCCGCGCCGGCCAGGCTCGCCCGCATCTGCGTACCGAACTCGTCGTCCCCGACGGCGCCCACGAAGTCGCAGGCGGCGCCGGCGCGGGCGGCGGCGACCGCCTGGTTGGCGCCCTTGCCGCCGGGCACGGTACGGAAGTTCCCGCCGAGCACCGTCTCGCCGGGGCTGGGCAGCCGCGACGCCGTGACCACCAGGTCGAGGTTGCTGCTGCCCACGACCGCCACCCGGGCGCTCATGCCGTGCTCCCTTCCGTCCGCCGGTGCCGGTTCACGATCCGCTCCCCGGCTGGGCCAGGGCGTGGGTCCGCGCGGCCAGCTCGTCGAAGCCGATCCCGTCGAAACCGGCGATGCTGCTGGCCAGCCGGTTGCGCAACGGGTCGATCCACCGCGTCGGCAGCCCGGACGCGCCGGTCAGAGCGCCGGTGACCGCGCCGACCGTCGCGCCGGTCGAGTCGGTGTCCCAGCCGCCGCTGACCACCGCGGTGATGGACCGCTCCAGGTCACCGCGCCCGTACGCCAGCGCGGCGGCCACCAGCGCGGCGTTGTTGCGCACGTGCACCCAGTGCAGGTGGCCGTGCCGGGCGTACAGCTCGTCGACCACGCGTTCCCAGTCGTCGGTGCCCCCGCCGAGGGCGCGCGCGTCGCGGACGGTGGTCGCGAACCGGCTGCGCGGCGGCAGCACCGCCTCGGCCGCGTCCAGCACCTCGTCCACGGTGGAGGCGACCGGTGCGGCGGCGGCCAGGGCGGCGGCCCAGATCGCTCCGTGCACCCCACCCCGGACGTGGCTGACGGTGGCGTCCCTGAAGGCCAGCTCGGCGGCCCGGTCCGGCCGGCCGGGGTTGACCCAGCCGTACACGTCGGTGCGGATCTGCGCGCCGATCCACTCCCGGAACGGGTTGTGCCGGCGGGCGCTCCACGGCGGCGCGAGCCCGAGCAGCAGGTTCCGGTACGCCACCCGCTCGGCGGTGAAGACCCGCCCGGCGGGCAGCCAGTCCAGCCAGGCCTGCGCCACGTCGGCGCTGGTGAAACCCCGCCCGTGCGTCTCCAGCACCCGCAGGGCCAGCAGCGCGTAGTTCAGGTCGTCGTCCTCGGGCATGCCGTCGATGTTCTCGGCGAGGCTGGTCGGCGCGCTGCGCCGGTTCCACGGCCAGCGGCCGGCGACGTCGGCCGGCAGCCCCTCCGCGGTGAACCAGTCGCGCAGCGGCCACCGGCCGGTCGCGGTGAGGATCTCCCGGATCCCCTCCCGGGGGATCTTCTCCACCGGCTTGCCGAGCAGGCAGCCGGCCGCCCGGCCGAGCCACGCGCCGTGCAGCCGGTCGTGCGTCACGTCGGTCGGCAGCGACCAGGTCGCCGGCCACCCGGCCCGGAGCGCGTCCAGGTCGTCGGGCTCGTCGGCGGCCGCGACAGCGGGCAGCGCGTCGGCGGCGTCCAGCAGTTCCGCCGCGAGCGCCCGCAGCGCCGGCGACGCCGGGGTCGGCGACGCGCCGCTGACCGGCGGGGTCGGGTCCCCGCCGGCCGCCGTCCACCGCTCGGCGAGCCGGGCGACGTCGCGCCCCTCGTCCCGGCTGGCCGTCAGCTCGTGCGGCAGCAGGTCCTCCGGCTGCACCCAGGTAATCCTCACCGGGCCGACTCCCCCGCCGGACCGTCCCCGCCGGCCAGCCCGGCGAAGCGCTCCGCGCGCCGGGTGAACCGGGCCTGGTCCCGCTCGAAGACCTCGCCGGCCACGGCCGCGAGGACCCGGGCCGGCTCCACCAGGTCGGTCTTCGAGGCGGCGGCGACCACGTCGGACCACTCCGCGGGCACCGCGGCGGCGCCGCCGAGCGCACCGGCGATAGCGGCGGCCATGGTGGCGGTGGAGTCGGCGTCCCGGCCGTAGTTGACCGCGCCGAGCACCGCCGGGCGGAACTCGCCGCCGGCCACCAAGAGCATGCCGATGGCCACCGGCAGCTCCTCGATGGCGTGCAGCCGGCTGGGCCGACGAGCGCCGAGCCCGGGGTTGCGGTACTCCTCCCCCACCGTGTCGTAGGGGGCGACCGCCGCGCGCAGCGCCGGGATCGCCTGCTTCCAGTCGTGGTGGCCGCGGGCCTCCTTCACCACCGCGTCGATGGCCGCCCGGGTGCCGTCGCGGGCCAGGTCCAGCGCCGCGGCGACGACGTCCTCGACGCCCGCGCCGGGGGTCGCCGCCGCGGCGACCGCCGCCGCGAAGACGGCGGCGGCCTCCCGCCCGTAGCTGTGCTGGTGCGCACCGGCGATCTCCACCGCCTCGGCGTACGCCCCGGCCGGGTCGCCGGCGTTGACGATGCCGACCGGGGCCATGTACATGGCCGCACCACAGTTGACGATGTTGCCGACCCCGGCCTCGCGCGGGTCCGCGTGGGCGTGGTGCAGGCGGGTGACCAGCCACCGCTCGGCGGCCGCGAGCCGGTGGAAGGTCACCCCGTCCCGCTCCAGGTCGGGGATGTATACCACCCGCTCGATCAGGTCGGGGACCAGCAGCTCCACCACGTCGTACGCGTCGAGGTGGTCGCGTTTGGCCGCGTAGGCGCGGACCAGGGCGTGGGTCATCAACGTGTCGTCGGTGATGTGCCCGTCGCCCTTGTGGTACGGCGCGAGCGGTCGCGCGGTGGCCCAGTCGGCGTGGTACGGGGGCACGATGCCCTCGACCCAACCGCCGAACCGCGCGCGGATCTGCTCCGGCAGTGCCGTTTCGGTGGCGCCGCCGAGGGCGTCTCCGACCGCGGCGCCGACGAGGCAGCCGACCGATGTGTCGAGCAAGAGTGACATGTCTACCTCAGAACCTGCTTGCCACCGTCGACCAGCTGCGTACCGAGCTGATCGAGGGTGATCTTGTTGGCGAAGTACTGCTGGAGAGCCGGGGTGGCGTACTTGGTCTTCCACTCCGGGTAGCCGTCGGCCTGCTGGAACGGGGCGACGGTCAGGTCCGCGGCGCTGTCCGCGGCGACGTCCCAGCCCTGCTTGCCGGCGGTGACCTTGACCAGTTCCTCGTTGGCTTGCTTGCCGGTCGGAACCAGCCAGTCACCCTTGGCCAGGGCGGCCATGTTGGTCGGGTTCAGGAAGTACTCGAGGAACTGCGCGGCCTGCTTCTTGTGCTTGCTGTCCTCCGAGACGGACAGCGTCTGCGGGTTGGCCGCCTGCTTGGCGGAGAGTCCCTTGACCGGGGGCAGGGTGACCCACTCGAAGCCGGCCGGCGCCTGCTCGACCATCTGCTGACGCAGCGACACCGAGCCGGGGAGCATGGCGTACTTGCCGCCGAAGAAGCCGGGCAGGGTGTCCGCGCCGCTCATGCCGAGCGCCTCCGGCGAGGCGGACTTCGCGGTGTAGATCATGTCGTGGATGCGCTTCGGGATCTCCTTCTCCGCGTCGCCGACCTTGACCTCGGTCCTGCCACCGTCGGTGTAGAAGAACTTCCCGTCGTAGTTGAGTGCCAGGTTCAGCACCCGGTTCGTCGGGGACTTCAGCGCCCACGCCACGCCGTACTGGCCGGGCTTGGTGAGCTTCTGCGCGTTGGCCTGGAACTCGTCCCAGGTCCAGCCGCCGTCGGCGGGCGGCACCGCGACGCCGGCGGCGTCGAGCAGCTTCTTGTTGGCGATGACGACCTGCGACTCCAGCAGGAACGGCACCCCGGCGACCTTGCCGTCGACGGTGGCGGTGTCCCAGACGCCCTGGTCGATCTGGCCCTTCAGGTCCTCGGAGACGAGCCCGGAGAGGTCGGCCAGGTAGCCCTGCTTGCTGAACTCGCCGATCGCGGACGCCTCGTAGTGCACGATGTCCGGCGCGTCGCCGCCCTCGAAGGAGGTCAGCAGCTGGTCGTGCACCGAGTTCCAGTCGCCCTGGACGTACTCGACCTGGATGTCGGGGTGCTCGGCGTTCCACTTGGCGACGAGGTCCTTGTTGACCTGCAGCGACTCCTTCTGCCAGGCGAGGCTGAGGAAGCGCAGCTTGACCGGGCCGGACGTGGCCTCGTCGCCGCCGCCGTCACCGCACGCGGTGAGCGCGCCGAGGCCGACGACCGCGACCGCGGTGGCCGCGGCGAGTCGACGGAATCGGGTACGGAGCATGGGGGTACCTCCTTGGTGGTGGGTGGGGGTTCAGCCCTTGACCGCGCCGGCGAGCGACCCGGACGAGAGCCGGCGTTGCATGAACGCGAAGAAGATCAGGCTGGGCAGCGTGGCCAGCAGCGAACCGGCAGCGAGGGGCCCGAGTCGGGCGGTGCCCTCGATGCCGACGAACCGGGCCAGCGCCACCGGCAGGGTTGCCAGTTCCGGGGTCTTGATCAGCACGAGCGCGAAGAAGAACTCGTTCCAGGCCGAGATGAAGGAGAAGAGTGCGGTCGCGACGAGGCCCGGGGCGAGCAGCGGGAAGACCACCCGGCGCAGGACCTGCACGCGGCTCGCGCCGTCCACCGAGGCGGCCTCCTCCAGCTCGCGCGGGATGTTGCGGACGAAGCCCTGCAGCATCCAGAGCGCGAACGGCAGCGCCCAGACCACGTAGATCAGCACCAACCCGGCGTGCGTGTTGGCCAGGCCGACCTGCCGCAGCACCAGGAAGATCGGGATGATCAGCAGAACGAACGGGAAGAGCTGGGACAGCAGCACCCAGCCCAGCGCCGCGGTGCCGAGCTTGGAGCGGAACCGGGCCAACGCGTACGACGCCGGCATGGCGACCAGCACGGTCAGCACCGCCGAGGCGAGGGAGACCTGGAGACTGTTGAGCGCCGCCCGGCCCAACTCCTGCTCGGTGAAGGCCTGGACGAAGTTCTGCACGGTCGGGTCGCTCGGGATCAGCGTGGGGTGCAGCCGCACCAGCTCGCGGGGCGGCTTGAACGCCGTCGAGACCAGCCAGACCAGCGGGAACCCGAGGAAGATCAGGTAACCGGCGAGCGCCAGGTACTGAAGCGTCCGGCTCGTGCGGCTCGGTTTTCCGAACATGTCAGTTCGCCTCCCTCAGCCGACGCCGGAGATAGACGGCGAGCAGCGCGATGATGAGCACGACCATCACGTTGCCGAGCGCGGCGGCGTAGCCGTAGTTGCCGTAGCGGAACGCCTCCTCGTAGGCGAAGAGCATCGGCAGCATGGTCTTGCCGCCCGGCCCGCCCGCGGTCAGCACGTAGACCAGGCCGAACGAGTTGAAGTTCCAGATGAAGTCCAGCGACGTGATCGCCACGATCACCGGGGCCAGGGCGGGCAGCGTGACATGCCGGAACCGGTGCCACGTGCTGGCGCCGTCCACCGCGGCCGCCTCGTGCAGCTCGCGACCCACGCCCTGGAGGCCGGCGAGCAGGACGACGGTGGTCTGCGGCATGCCGGCCCAGACCCCGACGAGGATCACGGCGGGCAGCGCGGTGCTGAAGTCGCCGAGCCAGTTGGTTCGCAGCCCGTCGGCGCCGATCCGGTGGAAGAACTCGTTGAGCAGGCCGGCATCCGGGTGGTAGACGAGCTTCCAGAGGATGCCGACGACGACCGGCGGCATCGCCCACGGCACCACGGCGAGCACCCGGGCCACGCCCCGGAACCGCAGCTGCTGGTTGAGCAGCAGGGCCAGACCGAGGGCGAGCAGGAACTGGAGCACGGTCACCCCGACCGCCCAGAGCAGCCCGATCTTGAACGAGTTCCAGAACAGCTCGTCGCCGAGGAGTTCCCGGTAGTTGGCCAGGCCGGTGAAGGAGACCTCGACGTTGCGCCCGGCGCGGGCGTCGGTGAAGCCGAGGTAGATGCCGCGCAGCAGCGGAAACACCGACAGCACCAGGATCGGCAGGAGCGACGGCAACAGCAGCAGGTAGATGGCGGTCCGGTCGGAGCGGAACCGGCTCGGCCGGCGGGCCGGGCCGGCCCGCTCGACGTCCGGGCGCTCGGCCAGCGTGGTCATGAGGTCACCCCTTCGCTGGACGGGTGGGTGGTCGGTGGGCCGGCCGGACGAGGGGCCGGCGGCGTGACGCCACTGGACGCGCGGATGGCGAGGCTCGGTGGCACCTGCTCGCGCCGCGGCGGCAGGGTCGGGTCGGCGATGCGTTGCAGCAGCAGCTCGGCGGCCCGGCGACCGCGCTCGGCGGAGCCGAGCGAGACGCTGGAGAGCTGGGGAAACATCATCCGGGCCAGCTCGGTGTCGTCCATGCCGACCACGGCGACGTCCTGTGGCACCCGGCGGCCGGCGGCGAGCAGGGCGTGCAGCGCTCCGACCGCGATGAGGTCGTTGGCGCAGACCAGGGCGTCCGGGTCGGTGCGGGCGAGCAGCCGCTCGGTGGCGGCGCGGCCGGCGGCGTACTGGAAGTCGCCGACCTCGATCAGGTCCTCGTCGAGCGGGATGCCGTGCTGGAGCAGGGCGGCCCGGAAGCCGGCGTCACGCGCGGCGCCCGGGACGGTGTCGAGCGGGCCGTTAACGAAGCCGATCCGGCGCCGGCCGGTGCCGACGAGGTGGTCCACGGCCAGCGCCACACCGTGCCGGGAGTCGGTACGCACGTTGTCCACCGCGGCGTCCGCGCCGAGCTGCCCGACCACCACCACCGGCACCGGGCTGTCCACCAGCGCGGTCAGGTGGTCGTCGGTGACCCGGATCGGCGAGACGATCATCCCGTCCACGTAGCGGTTGGCCAGCCGGCGCAGCAGCGCGGTCTCGTTGTCGATCCGCCCGCCGGTGGCGTGCACGAGCAGCTGCCGCCCGGAGGAGGCGACCACGGCCTCGATGGCGCGCATCATCTCGACGTAGACCGGGTTGCCGATGTCCTCGACGGCGAGCGCCACGAGGCCGGTGCGCTGGGACTGCAACGACCGGGCGATCGCGTTCGGCACGTAACCCACCTCGGCGGCCGCGGCGCGTACCTTGCGGATCGTCTCCGGGCTTCCGCCGATCCCGTTGAGGACCCGCGAGGCGGACGCGATGGAGACGCCGGCGCGGGCGGCGACGGTGTGCACGGTGGGCCGGCCGTCAACCGGTTCCTGTAAACGTTTACGACCCACGTTCGGCACCTCCACCCGATAGCTGTAAACGTTTCCGGGAGTCTGCGCCGCCTGCGGCGGAGAGGTCAAGGGCTCGTTACGAAAACGTTTCCAACATGGGTCAGGCCGGACCCGCCTGGTTGATCAAGAGGTTTGCGTCATTCCGCCCCGCCGCTCAAAACTCGGGCGGAAGGACATCTCAGCTCACGGTGTTCGCCGCTCAGGCGGTGCGGGCACCGGCCCGGAGGAAGTCGATGGCGAGGTCGAGCACGGCCTCCAGATGATCGATCCTGCCGGTGGTGAGCAGCAGCAGCACGCCGCCCTGGATGCCGGCCAGCAGCGCCGCGGCCGCGCGGTCGGCGTCCACCTCGGGGGCGATGTCCCCGGTCGACTGCATGTGCCGGATGCCCTCGGCGATCGCGTTCTGCCAGCGTGACATGAGCCCGGTCACCACCGCCTGCGCGCCCGGGCCACGCCGGCCCGCCTGGCCGAGCAGACCGTTGAGCGGGCACCGCACGCCCTGCGCGAGGTAGCGCTCGATCAGCCGGTCGCGCCAGGCCAGCCAGGCCGGCCAGGACGTCAGGTTGCTGAGCATCGGCTCCTGGTCGATGAGCACCTGGTCGGCCTCGTGCTGGGCCACGGCGAGCAGCAGCTCCTCCTTGCCGTCCGGGAAGTAGTGGAAGAGCTGGCCCTTGCTGGTGCCGGTGCGGGCCATGACGTCCTCGAGGCGGACCTCGTCGACGCCGCGCTCACGGATCTCGGCGGCGGCACCGGCGACGACCCGCGCCCGGGTCGCCTCGCCCTTGCGGGTCAACGCGCGTGTCATGAGACCTCCGCCACCGATCCTCGTCTGGACCTGCCAGTCCAACCCTAGCTCGCTCTTTGGACTTGCCGGTCCATTTTTGCCGAGCAAAAGTCTGGGCCACGCGGTCCACTCCGGGCCGGCGAGCGATCGGAAGGACGCAACCATGAACCAGTACTACCTGCTCGGACGGTCCGGTCTGCGGGTGAGCCGACTGGCACTGGGCACGATGAACTTCGGCGTCGACGGGTTCCACGCCGCGTACGGCAGGACCGAGGAGGAGGCCGAGCCGATCTTCCGCCGCTACCTGGAGGCGGGCGGGAACCTCATCGACACGGCGGACTTCTACACCGCCGGGGAGAGCGAACGCATCCTCGGCCGCCTGATCGACCGCGCCGGTGTCCGGGATCGACTCGTGCTCACCAGCAAGTTCACCAACACGATCGACCCGAGCGACCCGAACGCCAGCGGCAACGGCCGCAAGCACATCGTGCGCGCCCTGGACGCCTCGCTGCGCCGGCTCGGCACCGACTACATCGACCTGTACCTGCTGCACACCTGGGACCGGATCACCCCGGTCGAGGAGGTCGTGCAGACGTTCGACGACCTGGTGCGCGTCGGCAAGATCCGGTACGCCGGCCTCTCCGACGTGCCGGCCTGGTACGCGGCACGGGCGCAGAGCTACGCCGAGGCGCACGGTCTGGCCCCGATGATCACTGTGCAGCTCCCGTACTCCCTGGTCATGCGCGACATCGAGGCGGAGTACGTGTCGATGGCCCAGACCCTCGGCATGGGCCTCACGGCGTGGAGCCCGATCGGCGGCGGCCTGCTCAGCGGCAAGTACCGGCGGACCGGCGAGGGCATGAGCGGGACCGGTCGGTTGACCAATCCCGACGCCCCGGGTCGGGAGATCAACCCCAGGGACTGGCAGGTGATCGAGGCGCTGGAGGGCGTGGCCGCGGACCTGGGCCGCAGCATGGCCCAGGTGGCGATCAACTGGGTGGCCACCCAGCCCGCCGTCGCCTCGGTGGTCATCGGGGCGAGCAGCCCCGAGCAGCTCGACAGCAACCTCGCCGCGCTCGACTTCGAGATCCCGGCGGACGCCCGTCGCCGTCTCGAGGAGGCCGGCGCGCCGCACGTCGGGATGCCCTACGGGATGTTCACCCCGCAGTACCAGTCCTGGGTGGTGAGCCCCGGCCTCGGCATCGGCGACAAGCCGGCCGGGTACGCGCCGCCGGTGTTCAACGGCGCCACCCAACCCGCCAACTGACAATCGACCGACATCTGCCCGCTGCGGCAGCGCCGGCAGGCCCGTCCGCGCCTGACCGGGAACTCGGCGGTGGTGGCAGGGGCGTACGCCCCTGCCACCACCTCGGCGTCGACGCCTACCCGGCGGCGGCAGTCGTCGGGGCAGGCGCCGGTTCTTCCTCGTAGAGCGCGACGTACCGGCGGCGCAGCTCGGATCCGTCGACGCCGAGCGCGGCGAGGGCGAGCACATCGTGACGCACGCCCAACGACTCCGGCAGCGTGCAGACGCCGAGCGTGATCCCGTTGGCCCTGGCGATCCCGCCCGGCACGCCCACCGCCGCCGCGGGGTCCACCACGCCGTCGAGCGGGCTGATCGCGACCGCCGCGCTGAGCAGACCGGTGCGTCGCGGCGGAACCGGAAGGTTGCGCGCGATCATCAGGTACTGCGTGACCGCGGACAGGGAGTAGCCGCGCGAGGTGACACGGTCGGGCAGGAGGCGGCGGCCGTACAGCACGGTGAGCGGTTTGACGGCGAACGCCGGCGCCTGGCGTGGGTCCGGCCTGAAGAAGGGCGACAGCAGCAGCAGACGCCGCACGACGTCGCCGCGGACCTGGGCCAGCCAGGCGGCCAGCACCGCTCCGCCGGAGATGCCCACGACACCCACCTCCTCCCCGAGCCCCGCCGCGACGGTCAGGGCCTCCGCGGCGTACGCGGTCAGGTCGCCGGCCTCGACCCGGTGGTGGGCCCGCCGGTCGACGGTGCCGTGGTGGGGCGCCCGCGGAATCCACACGTTGTAGCCCCGGTCGAAGAACTCCTTGGCCAGCTCGTCGTACTGGTCCGGCGCGTGGGTGTATCCGTGCAGCAGCAGCACCGCCCTGCCGGTACGGGAGCCGTGGCTCAGCAACCGGCTGCGTGACTCCGGCCGGACCAGCGGGTCTACGGCCTCGGCCGCCATGATGGTCTCGGCGACGCCGGTGGCGGCGGCGAAGTCGAGCGGGTGCGCGGGTGCCCCACGCAGTTCACGGCGGCGTAGCGGCCACAGGTAGAGCGCGACCACCGCCGACACGAGCAGCGTCAGCGCGCCGGTGGCGAGGGCGAGGCAGCAGTCGACGACGGTGAGCTGTCCACCGAGCAGGCCCATCGGTGTCAGGCCTGGTGGGGGGCACTGGCGACGATCTTCGGCACCGTCAGATCCTCTCACCGCCCCGGTCATCGATGCGGCGGTGGGGACGGGGTGCGCCCCGCTGGCGGCAGGGCGCACCCCGGTCGGTCAGCCCTGCTGATCCGTGCTGGCGGGCGTGCCCTCCGCAACGGACGGCCCTTCGGTTGCCGGCGCGAAGACGACCCGCGTACGCAACTGCCGGAAACCGGTCCGTTCCAGCTCCGCCAGCACCGCCACCCGGTGGGCGTCCACGTCGGCGATCACCTCCCGGGCGCCGCCGTCGGCCAGCATCCGGACCGCCTCGGCCAGCAGTTCACCCCGGACGGCCTCGTCGAGCAGACCGAGGTAGACGACGAGCGGATAGCAGGCGTCCCCGGCCGTTCCGACCAGCCCGACCGGCTCGCCGGCGGCCTCCGCGACCCGCCAGTCCCCGGCCGACCCCGGCAGCCAGGCGAGCGGGTCGGTCGCCAGGTCCACGCCGCCGACCGCCCGCGCGATCTCCGCGCCGGTCAGCACGTCCGGCTCGGCGATCCGGGCGACCAGGGCGTTGATCTCGGTCGGGCCGGCCGCGGGGCGGAACGCGTACCGCCCGGAGGTGGCCGGTAACGGCGTGCCCGTCCAGGAGCATCTCAGCCGCTCCCCCCGCTCGACCAGGCCGGCGAGCCGGGCCGCCGCCATCGGCGCCTCCATCACGGCCAGCACCTCGGGCCGGCGCCGCCAGTGCGCCGGCATGGCGGCGTAGTAGAGGCCGGGACCGTCCAGTGCCTCGTGGGCGGCGCGCAGCAGTGCCGCGCCCACCTCCGGTTCGGCGTCCAGGTCGAACCGGTCCAGCCAGGGAGCACCGACGGCCCCCGGCGGAAGGAGCCACGCCGCCCGGCCGACCACCCGGCCGGCCCGGAGGGCGACCCAGGTGGTCTCGGGCCGGTAGCCGCCGCCGGCGATTCCGTCGGCGTAGGCGACCTGACGCAGTTGGGGCAGCGGATCGGGCATCGAGTCGAACAGGGGTTCCTCGCCCGCGACGAGCGGACGGATGACCAGATCAGTCATGCGTTGATCCTCCGGAAAGCGAGCGCCCCGGGTCAGATCCGCGTGGACGCCGGAGCGCGGAGGGGGCGCAGAACATCGGACATTGTTCTGACCTCCTCCCGGCTCGACGGCGTGCCGGAAAACCTACTCGACGCGCTCGCCGGCCCGCAAGACCACGACTCGGGCTGCCGCGTCCGGCTCGCACGGGCGGGCTCGGGCGCCGGCTACAGCGGCGGGTTGGTCTCCGGGCCTCGCCGGTGGAGGATCCCGTCGAAAATGGCGATCCCGGCCAGGATCAACCCCGCGGTGGCAGACGCGACGATCGGCGGGAGGAACACCATGGGTGGCGCCGCCACGGCCAGCACCAGCACACCGATCAACAGCACGCGGCAGCGCGGCCCGCTCCAGGACAACTGCTCCAGGTAGGTCCGCCCAATCAGGAACAGCGCGGGGCCGCCGAAGATGATGACCACCAGCGCCCAGTCGATCGGCGGGTCCGGGTCCTCGATGACCTGCCCGTAGCCGACCGCCGTGCAGATGATGCCGCCGACGATGAGCAGCAGGCTGAAGCTCGCCCACCGGGACAGTTGCAGCCCTTCCCCGGCCGAGCTGGCGGCGCTGTCCCGGGCTGGGCCGACGTGGTAGAAGTAGATCCGCCAGAACGCCACCACCGCCACGAACGCGGCGACGAGGGTGACGGTCCGCTCGGTCGAGAAGCCCGGAAAGCTGATGGTGATGCCGGCCTCGAGCACCACCTCGGCGAGCGCGATCATGAAGAACTGGTTGTACCGCTCGGCGAGGTGGGAGTAGGAGATCTTGGACAGGGCGCTCAGCCGCGCCCCCCGGATCCCGAACGCGGGCCAGTTGGTCGCCGCCCCGACGACCTCGATGGCGAGTGCGAGGGTCCAGAAGACGCCACGGCCGAGGCCGCCGCTGATGCCACCGCCGATCCAGAGCACGCCGGACACCGCGTGCCAGGTCAGGACCCGGGCCGAGACCTCCCGCATCGCGTGCCCGCGCAGGGCCCACGTCAGGTAGAGCGGTCGGCCTACCTGGATGAGGACGTACGTGCAGGCGAAGATCACACCACGCTGGCCGAACGCCTGCGGCAGCGTGACCGCCAGCACCAGTGTGCCGAACATCGTGGCCAGGAGGACGATCTGGATGTCGGTCCGGCGGGGGTCGTAGGTGCTCGCCATCAGCGCGTTGAGTGACCAGATCATCCACATCGCCGCGAAGAACAACAGCGTCTGGCCCGCCTCCGACAGCAGCGCGTGCCGGACGATGGTCAGGTCATCCGCGACCCGCCCGGCGAGGCGGGCGAGCGCGAAGACGTAGACGATGTCGAAGAGCAGCTCCAGGACGGTCGCCCGGCGCGGGCTCGTGCTGTCCCCGAGCCCCGCGAACCAGGCGGGCGTCACCACGGAGCGATCAGCTCAGCCGGCCACGGCGGCCGACACCGGCACGCCGAGGTGGGCGAGCACCGCGGCGACCAGCCGCCGGGCCCGGTGGCGGTGCTCGGTGATCTGCCCCGCCATCCCCTGAGCCTCCTTGCGGACCGGTCGAGCCCCATCCCTGTTGGGGGATTTTATCCCGATCTCGGCCGCTCCCGGGAGTTATGCGGACAGCTCTCCGGGTCGGCTCGGTGACGGTTCGGGCCGCCCGGCTCCCACCCGGCTGGAGATCTGCTGCGCTCTCACCGCGTCACGCGGCGGACCCGGGCCGGTTCCGGCCGGTCCGGCACGTCGGCCGTACGCCGGATCATGCGGTCCGTCACGCTCCGGTAGGAGCGCGGATCAACGGGCAGCAACCACTGTCGGGCCCGCGTCAGCCGGCCGAGGTTGAGCCCGAGCTCGTCGAGCACCTCGTCGATGTTGTGCATCGAGAACGGGATGACGTTCGTGCCCCGGGCGTGCCGCCCGCGGGTACGCGCCGCCATCCAGGCGACACGCGTGCGGACCTCCTCGCGCATGCGGTCCGGAGGCGGCAGCGTGATCCCGCCCCGCAGGTGGGCGGCCGTCCAGACCGCCGCCATCTCCGCGCTGAGCGGGCTGAAGAACGAGGAGTTGTAGCCGGCGAAGGTCAGGTGCGGGACGTCGACCGGCAGGATCTGGCGGTAGAGCAGGAAGTTGCCCGCGTCGTCCTGGAGCCGGGCGTGCAGGGCGTCGTCGAGGAACGGCACGTGCTGCCGGAAGCCGGTGCCACAGATCACCAGGTCCGCGGCGAGCACCGTGCCGTCGACGAGGCGGGCGGCGGGCCGGCCACCGTCGACGAGAAGCTCGCTGATCGTCCGGTCCCGGTGGACGGTGATCCGGCCGTCGGCGACGCGCTCGAAGAAGCCCTCCGTGGCGAGGCTGACCGTGCTGCGGGCGATGTCCTGGAAGCTCCCGTTCGGCACGAGGCCCAGCTCGCGCAGCTTGAGCTGCCGGGTGGCGACCGACCCGACGCTGTCGAGCAGAGTACGACGCAGCCCGTCCCCCGGGCCGTGCAGGAACCGCTCGACGCCCCTCAACCGGAGGTACCGGAACAGCGCCTCACCCATCCGGGTCAACAGCAGGTACTTGTAGTTGAGCGCGCCGCCGAGCTTCCTGGGCATCTTCCAGAGCAGCTCCCGGGCCACGACGTGGGTCTGTGCCGCGACGTCGCTCAGGGGGATCGCCACGTCACAGGAGGACTTGCCGTACCCGACGACGAGGACGTTCTTTCCGCTGGCCGCTTCGAGGTCGTGGAACTCCCCCGCGGCCAGGACGCGTCCCCCGGCGGCGGTGAAGTCCGCGCGGCCGTCGAAGGAGGGGACGAGGGGGTCGGAGAAGATGCCGTTGGCGACGACGAGGTGGTCGTACCGCTCCAGGGTCACCGGATCCTGGGCGCCCGCCGGGCGCGACGCGACCAGCCACCCGGTCTCGTCCTCCACCAGCTGCGCCGAGACGACCTCCGTGGCGAGGCGCAGAACGGCGCCGAGCCCGAACATCGCCACGTAGCTCTCGAGGTACTGCTGGACCTGCTCGCCCGTCGGCCACTGCGGGTAGTGCGCCGGCATCGGGAGGTCGGAGAGGTGGTAGGTGCCCTTGTCGTTCTGGGTACGCAGCCCGGGGTACCGCCGGGTGCGGCTCCACACCCCGCCGACGTCGGGCGCCTTCTCGAACACGGTGACGTCGAAACCACTCTGCCGCAGCACCTTCGCTGCGCTCAGGCCGGCGAATCCGGCGCCGACGACGGCGATCCTCATGGCAGCCTCCGGTGTGTGACCCGCTGACGAGAAGCCCACGCCGGCGGTGTCAGGACGCTAACGGCCACGGTGGAGCGGCCGCTATCCGCTGTACGCGGGCACTGTCCGCCGCGCGCGGGCGATTCCTGTCGGGTCGGCGGCTTTCCCGCCCGGCCGGACCGCGGCGCGCCCTACTGTCAGCGCATCGGGACCCCGTGGGAGATGCCGGATGGATGCCGTGACGGTCAGGACGCGCGACGTCGAGCACGCTCGCGTCGAGGTGGGTCGCGTCTTCTGCCCGCACCGGCTCACACCGCAGTCCGGCGTCCGCAGCGTCCAGTTGCGGATGGCGGCCCGCCGCGTGGGCGGCGTGGGCGTCATCGACCTCGACTACGGACAGGCGGTGCGGATCCAACCCGACCCGCTGGAGACCTTCTACCTCATCCAGATCCCCCGCGCCGGCCACGCGACGGTGCAGCACGCGGGCCACAGCGCGACCTCGACGCCCGACGTCGCGTCCGTCCTCTCTCCGTACGACGCCTCGGACATGCACTGGTCGGCAGCCTCGCCGCACCGGATCTTCTACGCGGACCGGCAGGCCGTCGACCGGGAGCTGGCCCGCCTGCTGGGCCACCCGGTGGACGGCCGGGTCCGCTTCGACGTCGGCATGGCCATGACCACGACCGCCGCGAAGGCCTGGGCACGCGGTGTGGACTTCCTCGCCGACGAGCTGTCGCAGCCGATGGACGCGTCCCTGCTGGACCACCCCCAGGTCGCCGCCCGTTTCGAGCAGGCGCTCATCGGCAAGTTGTTGCTGGCCCACCGGCACACCTGTTCCGACCTGCTCGCCGCGCCGGCGCACCACCCGACCCCCGGGCGCCTCGTCCGCCGGGCCTGCGAGCTGATCAGGGACCACCACGGCGAGGCGCTGACGGTGGGGGATGTCGCGGAGGCGCTCCGGGTGAGCGTACGGACGCTGCAGGACTGCTTCCGCCGGGAGTTGGGGACGACGCCGACGGCGTACCTGCGCGCGTGCCGGCTCGACGCGGCCCACCGTGCGTTGCAGGCGGCCGGTCCCGGTGTGTCCGTGACGACCGTCGCCCTCCAGCACGGGTTCGTCCACCTGGGCCGCTTCGCGAGCGATTACCGGGCGCGCTTCGGCGAGTCCCCGTCCACGGCCCTGCGTCGCTGACCACCTCCGGCTACTGAGCAGCGGTGATGAGGCCCGGCCGACCGACCTCTCCGGCTCGCCCGGACCGCGCGGTCGGCCCTGCGGCTCCGCGGTTGCCGGTGCCGCCCGGTGGACGTCAGCGGTGCATGTGGAGGCGGACCGTGGTGGCGCCGGGCACGGTGTGGACGCGTACGAGGTCGCAGAGTTGGTTGACCAGGAGGAGCCCGCGGCTGCCGGGCTGCTGCGGTGGCACGGGGATCCGGCCGGCGAGCGGATTCGTGATGTGGCCGGAGTCGGTGAGCTGGCAGATCAGCCGAGTGCGGTCGGTCCAGACCGCGAGGGTGCCGCCGGCTCCGGTGTGCCTGACCGTGTTCGCGGCCAGCTCGCTGACGGCCAGGGTGAGGTCGGAGACCCGGTCCGGCGACAGTCCGGCCGCGATCGCCTCGGCGGTCACCACCCGTCGGATGGCCGGGAGGGCATGGAAGTCGATGCTGATGGTGGTCGCCTCGTCAGGCGGGTCCGGCAACGGCAGGTTGAACCCTGCGGCCACCGCGATCGGGTCCGCGTACTGGGAGCTCTCCCGCACCTCGTCGCCCAACTGCACGACCGGGTGGGTGCGGTAGGCGTCGTCGAGCCAGCGCCGATCCAGGCGGGTGGTGTCGTAGGGACAGAGGATGGTGGCCGGCCGGCCGGCGAACGCAGCGTTGATCAGGGCCTCGTGCTGGGCGCAGGCGGGGTATTCGATCGCGCTGCGGCCGGCCCAGATGGGCTCACCGATGATGCGTACCCGTTTCCCCAGGTGGGCGGCGGCGAAGGCGAGCAGGACGCCGGGGATGATCCGCCCCGGGTTGCGGCCGGCCACGCTCATGTCGTGCAGCTGGACCCGACCCGCGTCGGCGCCGAGTGCCGTACGGATGTGGTCGAGGTTGCCGCCCGGCACGGCGACCATGACCGGCTCTCCGGCGGCGAGACCGGCTCGGATGAACGGCACCGTGCCCGCCAGGTACTCGTGCCGGTCCGCGTAGAAGAGGGCGGGGTGGACGAAGGTTCCGGACAACTGGTCGGGGTCATCCCGGTGGGGGCGGCCCTTGCGGTCCGGGCGAGCCGTCGGGATCAAGGGGACCTTCTGTTCGACGCGTGGATGGCGAGCAGGGCGATGTCGTCGGTGGCCTGTTCGGAGGCGAGTGTGGTCATGATGCGGGCGCAGACGGTTTCGGCGGTGCCCGGTGCGACGGCCGAGCAGAGTCGGTCGATGCCGACGTCGATGATCTCGCCGCGGCGCTCGACGAGCCCGTCGGTGTAGCAGATCAGCACGGCGTCGGACGGGAACGTGACCTCCGTGCACCGGCGGGAGGGCTGACGCGGGCCGATGCCCAGTGGGAGGTCGACGGGAATGTCCAGCGCGCCGACCGGTTGTCCCGGTGCGGCCAGGATGGGTGGCAGGTGCCCGGCCAGGGAGACCTTGATGGTGGCCCGGTCCGGGGAGATCATGGCGTAGAGAACCGTGGCGAGGTTGCCGGTCTCGAAGTGCTGGATCTTCCGATCGAGCAACGTCAGGGCACTGGCCGGGTCGTCACAGACCAGCGCGTACGCGCGCAGGGCGCTGCGGAGGCGGCCCATGACGACCGCCGAGCGCAGCCCGTGCCCGGAGACGTCGCCGATGACGACGCCCAGCCAACCGGAGGGCAGGGTGAACACGTCGTACCAGTCGCCGCCGACGCCAGCGTCGTGACCGGGTACGTAGCGGGCGGCCATGTCCACACCTGGCAGGTCGGGCAGGTGGGTGGGTAGCAGGCTGCGTTGCAGCGCGAGGGCGGCGCTGCGGTCGAGGCCACTGGCCCTGGTCCGGGTGGCGAGGCTCGCCCGGTCGGCGGCGAGTTGCAGGAGTTGCACATCGTCACCGGTGAACTGGTGTGGCCGCAGGCAGCCGACGTGCAGGACGCCGATCAGCTCGCCGCCGGCGAACATCGGCACGCCCAACAGCGAGCGGACTCCCCGATCGAACAGAACCGCGTCGTCGGCGGCAACGACGTCGTCCAGCGTGACGGGCTGCTTCTCCTGGGCGACGCGGCCGGCGAAGCCGTGGGTGATCGGGAGCCGGGTGCCTTCCCGCACGTCGGGGCTCAGCCCGTTGGCAGCGGCGGCCACCCACTGCTGCGCGTGCACGTCCAGCAGCAGGATGGCCGCGGTGTCGACCGTCAGCACCTCTCGGATGCGGTCGAGAAGCTGTTCCAGAAGGTCCTTGACGTCAAGCTGGGACAGCGCGGCGTCGGTGACCGCCTCGACGCGGCGCAGCCGCTCGTCGCTCCCGCTTCCGTGCACGTCAATCACGGGCAGAGCCTAGCCCCTCCCCAGCCCTTGACCGGCCACCGGACGTCGCGTAACGGCGAGCCGAGCGTTCCTGGCGCCGGCCGCGCCGCACCGCTTCCCCGTCGCACCGTGCCGACAATTGCGAACAACCGCCACCCGCCAGCCGAAAAGACATACAGATGCGTCATGTCGGACAGTACGCCGCAGACGGCCTGTTCGAACGCCCTGACCCGGCCCGCTTTCGCCAATCGGATCGCCGCCGTCCCACCGACGATTACGTTCGTTGACGTGGCCGACTTTCGGTTTACCACCGCGACGCTCAGCGTCCTCCTGGTTCTGCCCGCTGTGGCGGTCCTGCCAGCGACGGGAGCGGGGGCCGCGCCGTACGTGCGGTGCCCGGCCGTGAAGCCGCCCGCGCCGCCGCCCGCCGCACCGACCCCGCCGCCGGTCGACCCCGTCCACCGGTCGGTCGGTGGCGAGGCGCTGGCGACGGCAGGACTGGCTGTCCCCGCGGGTGCGCCGGCCGCGCCGGCACTGACCGCCACCTCATGGCTCGTGGCGGACCTCACCACCGGCGAGGTTCTGGGTGGGTGCGCCCCCCACGAGTACCGGACGCCAGCCAGCGTGCAGAAGCTGCTGCTGGCGGCGTCCCTGATGCCCCGCCTGGATCCGACCCAGATGGTCGAGGTGACCGGGGCGGACCTGCGCGACCTCGACCCGGCCAGCTCGCTGATGGGGGTGGTCGCGGGTGGCCGGTACTCGATCGAGAGCCTGTGGCAGGGGCTCCTGCTCACCTCGGGAAACGACGCGGCCAATGTGCTGGCCCGGGTCGGCGGCGGTGGCGCGGGTCGAGCGGGCGGAGTGGAGGCCATGAACGAGGAGGCACGCCGGCTGCACGCGAACCAGACCCACGCCGCGACGCCCTCGGGCCTGGACGGCCCCGGCCAGTACACCAGCGCGTACGACCTCGCGCTCATCGCGCGGGCCACCTTCGCCAGGGAGGACTTTCGGCGATACATGGCGACGACGGTGGCGCGGATACCGGCACAGCCGAGGAACCCGGCATTCACCATCACTCACGACAACACGCTGCTGGGCCGCTATCCCGGGACGCTCGGGGGGAAGACGGGCTTCACCGACCTGGCTCGGCAGACGTACGTCGGTGTGGCCGAACGCAACGGTCGACGGCTCGCGGTGACCCTGCTCGGAGCGGAGACCGCGCCGCTGGGAAGCCTCGGAGAGGCGGCGGCCCTACTCAACTGGGGCTTCGCCCTGCCTCCCGGCGCGTCCGTCGGGCGGCTCGTCAGCCCGGACGAGAAGAAGCACGACAGCCCCGTCGTCCCCGTCCGGGGCGAGCGCCCCGCGACGCCCGGGGAAGGCTCGATCTCGCTGCCCACCGGGCTGGCTCTCGGCGGCGCCGTCGTGCTGGCCGTCCTGATGCTGGCGTTCCCGTGGCGGCGCAGGGGCACGCGACAGGAAGCGGGCCGACGGTAGGAGCGGCTGTCAGAGGTTGTGACGGTCGTCGACCGACAGGCGCGGGGCCTCCGGCGGCTCCGGGGCCCGGTCCGGCTGCCCGAGCTGCGCGACGTGGGTCGGGTCGAGGACCCGGGACAGGAACGAGCGGGTGCGTTCGTGCTGCGGCGCGCCCAGCACCTCCTGCGGGGGACCCTGCTCGACCACCACGCCGCCGTCCATGAACACCACCCGGTCGGCGACGTCCCGGGCGAACGCCATCTCGTGGGTGACCACCATCATCGTCATGCCGTCCTCGGCCAGCTTGCGCATGACGGTGAGCACGTCGCCGACCAGTTCCGGGTCGAGGGCGGAGGTCGGCTCGTCGAAGAGCATCAGCTTCGGCTCCATCGACAGCGACCGGGCGATGGCCGCCCGCTGCTGCTGCCCGCCGGAGAGCTGCGCCGGGAACGCCGCGGCCTTGTCGGTCAGGCCGACGCGCTCCAGGTTGTCGCGCGCGATCCGCTCGGCCTCGCCACGGCCGCGCCGCAGCACCCGACGCTGGGCGATGGTGAGGTTGTCCAGCACGGTCAGGTGCGGAAAGAGGTTGAACGACTGGAAGACCATGCCGATGCCACGGCGTACGGAGTCGATCTCGACGTCCGGGTCGGTCACCTCGGTGCCGTCCACCCAGATCTTGCCGGCGGTCGGCTCCTCCAGCAGGTTGACGCACCGCAGCAACGTCGACTTGCCGGACCCGGACGGCCCGATGACACAGACCACCTCGCCGTGGCCGACCTCGAAGTCGATGCCCTTGAGCACCTCGAGCGGGCCGAACGACTTGTGCAGGTCGCGGATCTCGACGGCGGGTCGGGGTTGGGTCGTCGTCATTGGGTCACCGAGCCTTGGCGTAGCGGAGTTCGAGGCGTCGTACCACCTGCGACAGCGGCAGGGTGATGACCAGGTAGGCGAGGCCGGCCACCAGCAGCGGAGTGGCGTTGACCCGGTCGTTCAGCATGTCCCGGCCGAACTTGGTGACCTCGATCGTCTGCGCCGTCACGCCGAGCACGTAGGCCAGCGACGAGTCCTTGGTCAGCAGGATGAGTTCGTTCGTGAGCGGCGGGATCACGATCCGGAACGCCTGCGGGATGACGATGGTGCGCATCGCGGTGAAGTGCGACATGCCCAGGGTGCGCGCCGCCTCCATCTGTCCCTTCGGCACGGCCTGGATGCCGGCCCGGATGGTCTCGGCCATGTAGGCCGCGGCGGTCAACCCGAGGCCGATCGCGATCGACCCGAACACACCGCCCGGGATCTCCCGCTCCGGGAAGGCGATGGGAATGCCGTACCCGACGAGGAAGAGCACCAGCAGGGCGGGCAGACCCCGGAACAGCTCGATGTACGCCGTCGCCACCCAGCGGTACGGCGCCACCCGCGACAGCCGCATCAGCGCGAGGATGGTGCCGAACACGAGACCGAAGGCGAAGGCGCCCAGCGTGTAGAGGATCGTGTTGCGCAGCGCGACCGTGATGATCGTGGGGAACATCGACTTGATGATGTCGACGCGGAAGAACGCCGCCCTCAACCTGTCCCAGTCCGCGGCGTAGATCACCACGGCGATGAGGGCGATGAAGGCGAGGTACTGGAGCCAGAGGGACAGCCGCTCTCGCTGGCGGCGCCGCAGCTTCAACGTTCGACGCTCCTTGTTGACACGAGGTTGCCTACCCGGAGGGCGCGGGGGCGCGCCCTCCGGTCATGCGCCTTCGATCACGCGCTCGGTCGCTTGCCGATCCACTTCTCGTAGATCGTGTCGTAGCTGCCGTCCTGCTTGGCCCCGGCCAGCGCCTCGTTGATCGTCTTGAGCAGTTCGGGGTTGCCGTCCTTCTTCACCGAGAAGCCGTACTGCTCGCCGGTGTCGAACTCCGCCGCGACGACGAAGCCGCCCGGGTTCTCCTTCAGGTACTCGGTCCAGACCGGCAGGTCGTTGATGGCGGCCTCGACCTGACCGTTGGCCAGAGCCTGCTGCTCGGCGGCGAGGTCCTCGAACTCGACGAGCTGGAGGCCCTTCTCCTTCTCGAACTGCCGGGCGTAGTCACGCCCCGTGGTCGCCGCCTGGACGCCGACCTTCTTGCCCTTCAGGTCGTCCAGCGACTTGTACGGCTTGCCGGTCTTGACCAGCATCGCCTGCGTCGCGTCGAAGTACGGATCGGAGAAGTTCATCACCTTCTGCCGCTCCTCGGTGATCGTCATGCCGGCGGCGGCAGCGTCACACTTGCCGGTGTTCAGGTCCTGGCCGGACTTGATGCCCTCGAACGGCGTGTCGACGATCGCCTGCTCGACGCCCAGCTTCTTGGCGACCAGGTCCATCACGTCGACGTCGAACCCGACGACCTTGCCGCTGGCGTCCTTGGACTGGAACGGCGGGTACGGCAGGTGGGTGCAGACGGTCAGCTTGCCGGCCTCGACCAGCTTGACCCCGCTCGCCTGGGTCTCGCCCTCGTCCTTCTTCGCGCATCCCGCGCTCAGCGACAGGGCGGCGATGGCCGCGACGAGGCCGGCCTTGCGGGCAGCGCTGTGGAACCTCACGGCTGTGTCCCTCCGGTTCGGCTCCCCTTGTGGTGGCGGGCAGCCAGGTTGGTGCGAAGACGGTGTGACAGGCGACGCTACCTGATGTGAGAAGCCGTACCTAGATCACTTCGGGTCGTTGTGAGGCGTGCGGCATTCGTCACGGTGAGTACATCCGACAGTCCGCCAGCAACGGGACGGAGACGGCCAATCGGTCGCTCGTGGCCCAGACACGTCAAGCCGGGACGATCACCACGTGCAGGTGCCGGGGGCCGTGGACGCCCTCCACCCGGTTGAGCTCGATGTCGCTGGTGGCGGACGGGCCGCTGATCCAGGTGAGCGGGCGGTCCGGGCCGAGGCGCGCGAGGGCGTCCGGGACCCCGGCGACCACCTGATCGGTACGCAGCACGCAGATGTGCACGTCGGGCAGGAGCGTGACGAGCCGACGCCCCTGGTCCACGCCCGCGTCGAGGATGACGGTCCCGGTCTCGGCGACCGCCACCGCCGCCGCGGTGACCACCCCGTCGGCCGCGGCGATTTCCGCCGTCGGCAGGTTGTCGTCGGTCAGCACCTCGACGCTGTCGGGCAGCCACCGCCGGGGCAGCCCCGGCGGGACCACGACACGTCGACCGCCGAGGACGGCATCGACGACCTGGGCCACCTCCCCGTCGGAACACCGGTGCACGGTGGCCCGGTAGTCGGTGAGCCGGTGCACCAGCACGTCGAGGTCCACGGCGCCGCCGGCCGGCCGGTAGGACCGCGCCACCGCCTCCGGGGTCGTCGGGGTGGCGCCGAGAGCGGCGCGGAGGCGGCCGAGGATCAACTCGCGGGAGGTCATCGTTGCGCCCACCATTCCCGGAAGGTCTGCGGCGGCGGCTGCGGCAGGTCGCGGCCGATGGTCCAACCCGACAGCGGCGGGGGAAGACCGCCGCCCCGCCTGCCGACGAAGCGGCTCGCCCGCGCGGCGCGCTGCGCGGCCTCGTACAGCGGCCGGTGATCCATGGTGTACGCGGCGGCGGCCATGGTGACGGCCTCGGCGCTCGGCAGGCGATGGTCGCTCCGGTAGGCCGCCGTGTGCTGGGCACGAAGATGCACCAGGATCGACGGGATATCGATCATCACCGGGCAGGCGTCGAAGCAGGCGCCGCAGAGCGACGAGGCGTAGGGCAGGGACGCGTTGTCCTCTACGCCCGTCAGCTGCGGTGAGAGCACGGCGCCGATCGGTCCGGGGTAGACCGAGCCGTACGCGTGCCCGCCGGTGCGCTCGTAGACGGGACAGACGTTGAGACAGGCGGAGCAGCGGATGCAGTGCAGCGCCTGCCGGCCGACCTCGTCGGCGAGCACCGCGCTGCGGCCGTTGTCCAGCAGCACGAGGTGGAACTCCTGCGGCCCGTCGCCGGGCGTGACGCCGGTCCACATCGAGGTGTACGGGTTCATCCTCTCCCCGGTGGAGGCCCGGGGCAGCAGTTGCAGGAACACCTCGAGATCGGCCCAGGTGGGGACGAGCTTCTCGATGCCCATCACGGTGATCAGGGTGTCCGGCAGGGTGAGGCACATCCGGCCGTTGCCCTCGGACTCGACCACCGCGAGGGTGCCGGTCTCGGCGACCGCGAAGTTCGCCCCGGAGACGGCGACCCGGGTGCTGAGGAACGTGCGGCGCAGGTGACGGCGGGCCGCCGCCGCCAGGATCGCCGGCTCGTCGGTGAGCGCCGGGTCGACGCCGGGCATCTCGCGCAGGAATATCTCGCGGATCTCCGCCCGGTTGCGGTGGATGGCGGGGACCAGGATGTGGCTGGGCTTGTCCCGCCCGAGCTGGACGATGAGCTCGGCGAGGTCGGTCTCCACCGCTTCGATGCCGGCGGCCTCCAGTGCCTCGTTGAGGCCGATCTCCTGGGTGGCCATCGACTTGACCTTCATGACCCGGTCGCTGCCGGTCGCCCGGACCAGGTCGGTGACGATTCGGTTGGCCTCCACGGCGTCGGCGGCCCAGTGCACGGTGCCGCCGGCGGCGGTGACCGCCACCTCCAGTTGGGCCAGCAGTTCGGGCAGGCGGGCCATCACGTCGGTCTTGATGGCCCGGCCGGCCTCGCGCAGCTCCTGCCAGTCCGGGACCTCGTCGATGACCGCCGCCGACTTCGCGCGGATCGTGGCGGTGGCGTGGCCGAGGTTGCGGCGCAGTTGGGCGTCGGCGAGGCTGCGCCGGGCCGCCACGGGGAAGGGCTCGTCGCCGCGCAGGTTTCCGACCCCACGCGGCGCGGTGGCGGGCATACCGAGGAAGATTTCGCTCACGCCGTCACCCCACCGGTCCGCGCCCGCTCGGCCGGATCGCCGGTGGGCTCGGTGCTGGCCAGGATCTCCGCGAGGTGCACGGTGCGCACCCCGACCCGGAGACGGGACAGGCCCCCGCCGATGTGCATCAGGCAGGAGGCGTCCCCGGCGGTGCAGACGTCGGCCCGGGTGGACAGCACGTGACGCATCTTGTCGGCGAGCATCGCCGTCGAGGTGTCCGCGTTCTTCACGGCGAACGTGCCGCCGAAACCGCAGCACTGCTCGGCCTGCGGCAGCTCCACCAGATCCAGGCCGCGCACCTGCCGCAGCAACCGCAACGGCTTGTCCCCCACCCGGATCATCCGCAGGGAGTGGCAGGTCGGCTGGTACGTCACCCGGTGCGTATAGAACGCGCCCACGTCGGTCACCCCGAGCACGTCGACGAGCAGCTCTGACAGCTCGTACGTGCGCCGCGCGACCTCCTCGGCGCGGCTGGCCAACCGCTCGTCGCCGGCTCCCCGGGCCACCATCGCGTGCTGGTGCCGCACCGAGCCGACGCACGAGCCCGACGGGGCCACCACCACGTCGTACGGCGCGAAGGCCCGCACGTGCCGGCGCACCAGCCGCAGCGCGTCGTCCGGATAGCCGGTGTTGATGTGCATCTGCCCGCAGCAGGTCTGGTCCTGCGGAAAGACGACCTCGTGACCGAGCCGTTCCAGTAGCCGCACCGTCGCCTTGGCCGCCTCGGGGAACATCGTGTCGGCCAGACAGGTGACGAACAGGGCTATTCGCATACTCAGTCCTCCCATCCGAGGCGCCGGGCCGCGGCCCGCCACGCCGTCTCGGTGGCGCGTGGCTCGTACCGCACGATCTGGTGGGTCTGGCGCAGCACGGCCCGCAGCGCCGGCAGGTCGCCGCCGAGGATGCCGAGGGCGCGGGCCTGCACCAGGACGTTTCCCAGCGCGGTGGCCTCCACCGGCCCGGCGAGCACCGGCAGGCCGCAGGCGTCCGCGGTGAGCTGGCACAACAGGTCGTTGCGTGCTCCGCCGCCGACGACATGCACGGCGTCGACGTGCCGGCCGGCCAGCAGTTGCGCCTGCTGGACGGCGCGCCGGTGCGCCAGCGCGAGGCTGTCGAGGATGCACCGGACCGTGGCGGCCGGGGTCGTCGGCACCGGCTCGCCCGTACGGCGGCAGGTGTCGGCGATGCGTGCGGGCATGTCTCCGGGTCGCAGGAACGTGGGGTCGTCCAGGTCCACGACGGAGCGGAAGGCCGGCTCCCCGGCCGCCTGCCGGAGCAGGTCGGGCAGGTCGGTGGCGCCCCAGGCCCGCAACGACTCCTGCAGTGGCCACAGGCCCATCACGTTACGCAGGTAACGGATCGTGCCGTCCACTCCGGACTCGTTGGTGAAGTTGGCCCGCCGGCTCGGCTCGCTGAGCACGGGGGCGTCGAGCTCGACACCGACCAGGGACCAGGTGCCGCAGGAGATGTAGGCGAAGTGCTCACCCGCCGCCGGCACGCCCACCACGGCGGACGCGGTGTCGTGCGACCCCACCGCCACCACCGTGGGCGCCCCGGGCAGCCCGAGCGCGGGCAGGACCGGGCCGATCCGCGTGCCCGGCTCACGCAGCGGCGGGAACAGCTCGCTGCGGATCCCCGCCTCGACCATCAGGTCGGTCGCCCAGGCGCGGCGGCGCAGGTCGTACACCTGGGTGGTGGAGGCGTTGGTGATCTCCGCGCCGATCTCGCCGGTGAGCCAGTACGCGATCAGGTCCGGAATGAGCAGCAGGTGGTGCGCCATGTCGAGCTGCGGCGTGCCGGCCGCGGCGACGAGCTGGTAGAGGGTGTTGAACGGCAGGTGTTGCAGCCCCGTCGTCGCGTACAGCCGCTCCTGCCCCAGCTGCTTCGCCACCTGATCGCCGACGCCGTCGGTGCGCCCGTCCCGGTAGTGCACCGGGTTGCCGAGCAGCGCGCCCGTCGCGTCGAGCAGCCCGTAGTCCACGGCCCAGGTGTCGATCCCAATGCTCGCGACGGGGCCGGCGGCACGCAGGCCGTCGAGCACGCCCCGGTACAGCGCCAGGACGTCCCAGTGCAGGGTGCCGGCCACCCGCACCGGGTCGTTGCGGAACCGGTGCGCCTCCTCCAGTTCCAGCCGGCCGGGCTCGACGCGGGCGACCATCACCCGGCCGCTGGACGCTCCCAGGTCCACGGCGGCGAGGTGCACGGCGGCGCTCACCACATCGTCCTCATCTTCCGTGAATCGTAGTCAGCGGAGGAAGGCCGCCGCGACGCCCGCGTCCACCGGAATGTGCAACCCCGTCGTGTGCGACAGCTCCCCGCCGGTGAGCACGAAGACGGCGTTGGCCACGTGTTCGGGCAACACCTCGCGCTTGAGCAGCGTGCGCTGGGCGTAGAACTCGCCGAGCTTCTCCTCCGGCACGCCGTAGACGGCGGCCCGCTGGGCGCCCCAACCGCCGGCGAAGATGCCGGAGCCGCGGACCACCCCGTCCGGGTTGACGCCGTTGACCCGGATGCCGTGGCCGCCCAGTTCGGCGGCGAGCAGCCGGACCTGGTGCGCCTGGTCGGCCTTGGCCGCGCCGTACGCCACGTTGTTCGGGCCGGCGAACAGGGAGTTCTTGCTGGAGATGTAGACGATGTCCCCGCCCATCCCCTGCGCCAGGAGCACCCGCGCGGCCTCCCGGGACACCAGGAAGGATCCCTTGGCCATCACGTCGTGCTGGATGTCCCAGTCCGCCTCGGTCGTGTCCAGCAGCGACCTGGACAGCGACAGCCCGGCGTTGTTCACGACCAGGTCCACTCCGCCGAAGGCGAGCACGGCCTCCCGCAGGGCGCCGGCGACGGCTTCTCCGTCGCTGACGTCGGCGGCGACGGCGACCGCCACGTCGGCGGTGCCGATCTCCGCCGCGACGGAGGCGGCCGCCTCCGCGTCCCGGTCGGCGACCACGACGCAGGCGCCCTCCGCGGCGAGCCGGTGGGCGATCGCCCGGCCGATCCCGGAGCCACCGCCGGTGACGAACGCGATCCGGGTGGCGAGGGCCTTCGGCTTCGGCATGCGCTGGAGCTTCGCCTCCTCCAGGGCCCAGTACTCGATTCGGAACTTCTCGGCCTCGTCGATCGGCGCGTACCGCGACACGGACTCCGCGCCGCGCATCACGTTGATGGCGTTGACGTAGAACTCCCCCGCCACCCGGGCGGTCTGCTTGTTGGCCCCGAAGCTGAACATGCCCACGCCCGGCACCAGGACGACGGCGGGGTCGGCGCCGCGCATCGGGGGGCTGTCCGGGCCGGCGTGTCGCTCGTAGTAGGCGCGGTAGTCGTCACGGTAGGAGCTGTGCAGCTCCCTGAGGCGCGCGATCACGTCCTCGAGCGGAGCGGTGGGCGGGAGGTCGAGCACCATCGGGCGGACCTTGGTGCGCAGGAAGTGGTCCGGGCAGGAGGTGCCGAGCGCCGCCAGCGCGGGGTGCTTCTCCCGCGCGACGAAGTCGAGCACCACGTCGCTGTCGGTGAAGTGCCCGACCTGCGGCCGGTCGGTGGACGCGAGGCCCCGCAGCACGGGAAACAGCGCCGCCGCGCGACGTCGCCGTTCGTCGGTCGGCAACGGCTCGTAGCCGTCGATGACCGGGCCGAGCGGCTCGGCCCGGCCCCGCTCGTCGAGGAACGCCTGGGCCGAGCGGATGATCTCCAGCGAGTTGCGTTCGCACTCGTCGCTGGTC
Organism: Micromonospora acroterricola; assembly: GCF_003172955.1. Lineage (GTDB taxonomy): Bacteria > Actinomycetota > Actinomycetes > Mycobacteriales > Micromonosporaceae > Micromonospora > Micromonospora acroterricola. The sequence goes on from NZ_QGKR01000364.1 coordinate 75,543, forward strand.
GCGCCCCACGCGGTGATCCCGTGCCCGCCGAGGACCACGCCGATCGCCTGCGGGTTGGCCCGCGCCACGGCGGCGATGTCCAGGCCGAGCTGGAAGCCGGGTCGCCGCCACGGGATCCACACCACCCGGTCGCCGAAGATCTCCTTGGTCAGCTCGGGCCCGTCGGCGGCGGCGGCGATCGCGATGCCCGCGTCCGGGTGCAGGTGGTCCACGTGCGCCGCGTCGACCAGACCGTGCATCGCGGTGTCGATGGACGGCGCTGCCCCGCCCCGGCCGTGCAGGCAGTAGTCGAACGCGCCGACCATCTCGTCCTCGCGCTCGATGCCGGGGTAGACGTCGACGAGGGCGCGGAGCCGGTCCAGCCGGAGCGCGGCCAGACCGGCCTGGGTGAGGGTGCCCAGGTCGCCGCCGGAGCCCTTGACCCACAGCAGTTCGACGGGTCGGCCGGTGACCGGGTCGGTGTCCGTGCCCTTCGCGGAGGTGTTGCCCCCGGCGTAGTTCGTCGTGGTCGGGTCGGCACCGAGCCGGTTGCTGCGCGCGATCAGCGCCTGAACCTCGGATTGCATGGTCTTCACGTCCCCAGTCTGCGTTCTCTCGATGGTGGTCAGGCGCCCCAGCCGGCCTGCTGGCCGTCGGCGCGCTCGGCGCGGATCCGCTCGAAGTAGCCGGAGCGGGCGTACGCGGCCATCGGGTCGGGATCCAGGCCCAGGTCCGTACGGAGTTCGGCGAGCAGCGGCCGGACGTCGGTGTTGTACGCGTCCATCAGCACGGCGTTGGCCCCGAGCACGTCACCGGCCCGCTGCGCGGCGGCGAGCGCGTCCGAATCGACGAGCAGCGCCTTCGCCGTCGCCTCCTGCACGTTGAGCACCGAGCGGATGATGGCCGGGATCTTCGGCTCGATGTTGTGGCACTGGTCGAGCATGAAGGCGATGCCGGCCTCCGGTGCCAACGCGTCACCCCGGACGATCTCGTGCATGATCCGGAACAGCTGGAACGGGTCCGCGGAGCCGACCATCAGGTCGTCGTCGGCGTAGAAGCGGGAGTTGAAGTCGAAGGCGCCGAGCTTCCCGGCGCGCAGCAGGAACGCCACGATGAACTCGATGTTCGTGCCCGGCGCGTGGTGCCCGGTGTCGATGACCACCTGCGCCTTCGGGCCCAGCTCCAGGCAGTGCGCGTACGCGGTGCCCCAGTCCGGGACGTCGGTCGCGTAGAAGGCCGGCTCGAACAGCTTGTACTCCAGCAGCAGCCGTTGGTCGTCGCCGAGCCGGTCGTAGGTCTCCCGCAGCGCCGTCGCGAGCCGGTCCTGCCGGGCGCGGATGTCGTCCTGCCCCGGGTAGTTGATGCCGTCGGAGAACCAGAGCTTCAGGTCGCGGGAGCCGGTGCGGTCCATGATGTCCACGCACTCGAGCAGGTGGTCGATCGCCTTGCGCCGCACACCCGGATCGGGGTTGGTGACGCTGCCCAGCTTGTAGTCGTTGTCCTGGAAGACGTTGGCGTTGATCGCGCCCAGGCGGACGCCCTGGTCCCCCGCGTACGCGGCCAGGTCGGCGTAGTCGTCGACGAGGTCCCACGGGATGTGCAGGGCCACCGTCGGCGCGACACCGGTGAGCCGGTGCACGACCGCCGCGTCGGCGACCTTCTCGTACGGGTTGCGCGGCACGCCCTCCTGCGGGAAGACCTTGAACCGGGTGCCGGAGTTGGCGTACGCCCAGGACGGGGTCTCGATGCGCTGGGCGCGCAGGGCTGACGTGACCCGCTGGAGGGTCTGCGCGTCGGGCTGCGTCATGGGGTTTCTCCCGTTTGTGCGGTGGGCCGCGTCTCACGCTCTGCGGTGAGCTGCGCCTCAAGGTTGAAGACCTCGTCCAGCGGGCGGATGGCCCGGTCGGGGGTGCCCTGGTCGAGGTCGACGAAGTAGGACGCCATCTCCGCCTGCCAGCGGGCGTTGACGTCGGTGGCCTCCATGGCGGCCTGGGCCGCCGCGAGGTCGTCGGTGACCAGGTACCCCACGAGCAGGCCGTCCTCGCGGAGGAAGAGCGAGTAGTCGTGCCAGCCGCTGTCGGCCAGGGCGGAGAGCATCTCCGGCCAGACGCGGGCGTGGCGGGAGCGGTACTCGTCCAGCCGGTCGGGGTGGACCTGGAGGGTGAAGCAGACGCGGGGCATGGTTCTCCCGTCGGCTCCCCCGGCCGGTGCGGCGCGGCGTGCGCCGGCACCGACCGGGAGGGCGCTCAGAACTGGAACTGGTCGATGTTGTTCTTGTCGAAGACGGTGGGCGGGCCGAGGACGACCACCCCCTCCTTGCCGACGGTGAACTCGCCGAGCTTGCCGGCCTTGAACCTGTCGCCCTCGGCGCCGGTGATCTGGCCGGAGGCCAGGGCCGCGCCGGCGTACGCCGCGAGGTAGCCGAGGTCCGCCGGGCTCCACAGGGCGAACGCGTCGACGGTGCCGTCCTTGACGTACTGGCGCATCTGGTTCGGGGTGCCCAGACCGGTGAGCTTGACCTTGCCCTTGTACTGCGAACCGCTCAGGTAGCGGCCGGCGGCCGCGACGCCGACCGTGGTCGGGGAGATGATGCCCTTCAGGTTGGGGTACGACTGGAGCAGACCCTGGGTCTCCTGGAAGGACTTCTGGTCGTCGTCGTTGCCGTACGCCACGGTGACCAGTTTGATCTTGCTGTACTCGGGCTTCTTCAGCTCGTCCTTCATCAGCGCGATCCAGGCGTTCTGGTTGGTCGCGTTGGCGGTCGCGGAGAGGATCGCGATCTCACCCTCGCCGCCGATCTGCTGCGAGATCAGCTTGACCTGGTTCTCCGCGATGCCCTCGGCGGTCACCTGGTTGACGAAGATCTGCCGGCACTCCGGCTTGGTGTCCGAGTCGAAGGTGACGATCTTCGCGCCGGCCGCCTTCGCCTGGTTCAGCGCCCCGCAGATGGCGTTCGGGTCGTTGGCCGAGGTGACGATCACGTCCATGCCCTGCTGTGACAGGGTGTTGATGTAGCTGACCTGGGACGAGGCGCTGGCCTCGGACGGGCCGACCTCCTTGAACTCACCCTTGATCTCGGTGACGGCGTCCTTGCCGCCGTTGTCCGAGACGGTGAAGTAGGGGTTGTTCAACTGCTTCGGCAGGAAGGCGATCTTGAGCCCTTCCTTGATGGCGGCGTCCGGATTGGCGGCGCCGCTCGCCTGGCTGTCACCGCCGGCGGCGTCGTTGCCCGAGTTGTCCCGGGTGGTGCCGCCACAGGCGGCGCTGAGCAGCAGTGCGGCGAGTGTGAGGCTGGTGGCCCCGACGCGGAGGCCTCTGCGGTACGCGGACATCGTCATCCTTCCGGGGGTGGTTGGTGAGCGGGGGACGTCACGAGGCGACGGGCTGTCGCTGTCGTCGACGGTGCAGCCGGGCGCGGATGTCCGCGACGGCGTTGGGCAGCACCACGGAGGCGATGAGCAGGGTGCCGGTAACGATCGTGAGCGCGTTGGCGTCGACGTCGGCGAGTTGCAGCGCGTTGCGCAGCACACCGAGGAGCAGGACGCCGGCCAGCACACCGAGCAGGGCGCCCCGACCGCCGAAGATCGAGACCCCGCCGAGCAGCACGGCGGTGACCACGGTCAACTCGAGGCCGGTGGCGTTGTCGCCGCGGGCGCTCGCGTAGCGCAGGGTCCAGAAGATGCCGACCAGCCCGCAGACGGCGCCGGAGACCACGAACAGCCAGAACTTCGTCCGGGCCACCGAGACGCCGGTGAACGTGGCGGCCTGGTCGTTGTTGCCCATGGCGTAGAGCGCCCGGCCGGCCGGGGTGGCGTGCAGCACGACCCCGAAGACCAGTGCGAGCAGCAGCAGCGGGACCAGCACGACCGGGATCGACGTGCCGGGGATGTTCCGCACCACGGCGGCGGTCCAGTCGGCCGGGAAGTCCGCGACGGCCTGGTCGCCGAGCACCACGAAGGACAGCCCCCGGTAGAGGGCGAGCGTGCCGATGGTCACCGCCAGCGACGGCAGACCGAAGCCGGTGACGAAGAGGCCGTTCACCGCGCCGAGCACGGCGCCGAGCAGCACCACGAGGACGCAGATGAGTTCCAGGGACAGCCCACTGGAGAGCCAGAGCTGCCCCATCAGGGTGCTGCACAGGCCGACCATGCTGGCCACCGAGAGGTCGATCTCGCCGGTGATCACGATCAGCGTCATCGGCAGCGCGATGAGCGCCAGCGGCACCAGGTCGAGCAGCAGGAACTGGGCGTTGCGGCCGGTGGCGAAGTTCTCCACGGTCAGGCCGGCGACCAGGACAACCACCACGAGGGCGGCGACGACCGCCGCGTCCCAGGAGCCGAGCAGCCCGCGCAGGGTGGCGAGGCGGCCCGCACCGGGCTCGGCCTCGACGGTGGGTGGTGCCGCGTACAGGCTGTCATGCGCCATGCGCGCTTCTCCCTCGGAGCCGGGCCGCCACCCGCAGGGCCAGGAGCCGGTCCAGCCCGATGGCGGCGAGGATGAGTGCGCCGACCACGGCCTGCTGCCAGAACGGGTCGATGCGCAGGACGGCGAGTGAGCTGCCGATCGTGGTCAGCAGCACGGCCCCGAGCGCCGCGCCGTAGGCGCTGCCGCTGCCGCCGAAGATGGCCACCCCGCCCACCACGGCGGCGGCGACGACCTGGAGTTCCAGGCCGGTGCCGGCGGCGGCGTCGAGGGTGCCGAAGCGGGCCGCGTACAGCACGCCGGCGAGGCCGGCGAGCGCGCCGTTGGCGACGAACACCGCGAACACCCGCCGGCCGACTGGAATGCCGGAGAGCCGCGCGGCGGCCGGTTCGGAGCCGATCGCGTACAGCTCCCGGCCGCTGCGGTACGACCGCAGGTAGAAGCCGACGGCGGCGACGACGACCAGGGCGACGAGGAACAGCACGGGTACGCCGAGCACCGTCTGGTTGCCCAGCCGCAGGAACGACGGGGGCATGTCGGCGGCGTTGATCTGCCGTCCGGACGCCCAGTAGTAGTCGACACCGCGGAAGGCGTAGAGGGTGCCCAGGGTGATGACGAGGGCGGGCACCCGGGCCACCGCGATCAGGCCGCCGTTGACCACCCCGCACAGCGCGCCCAGCGCGACACCCAGGACGAGCGCCAGGGGCCATGGGGTGCCGGGCGCGGAGAGGAACAGTGAGCCGGTGGCGAAGGCGACCAGGCCCAGGATCGAGCCGACGGACAGGTCCACGTTGCGGGTCACGATGACCAGGGTCTGGCCGACCGCCAGGATCACCAGGATCGCGCAGCCCAGCAGCAGGTCCTTGACGCTCTGGCCGCTGAGGAACCGGTCGTTGCGGACGGTGGTCACGAGGACCAGCAGGCCGAGCGCGATCAGCAGGCTCAGCTCGCGTACGGCGAGCAGCCGTTCGGTGAGGCCGCGGCGCGGTCGGTCGGGGTCGGTCGGGGCGTTCCCGGTGGCCCGCTCGGGCGCGCCGGTGTCGGTGCGGCTCATGCGGTCACTCCCTGACCGGTGGCGGCGTACATGATGGAGGTCTCGTCCGCCTCGGCCCGGGACAGCTCGCGGACCAGTCGGCCCTCGTGCATGACCAGGACCCGGTCGGCCATGCCGAGCACCTCGGGCAGCTCGCTGCTGATCATGAGGATGGCCAGCCCCTCGCCGGCCAGCTCCGAGAGCAGCCGGTGCACCTCGGCCTTCGTGCCGACGTCGATGCCCCGGGTCGGCTCGTCGATGATGAGGATCCGTGGTTCCGTGGCCAGCCACTTGGCCAGCACGACCTTCTGCTGGTTTCCGCCGGAGAGGGTCGCCACGGGCGCGCCGAGCCGGGCGGCCTTCACCTGCAACCGTCGCGTCCAGTTGCGCGCCTCGGCGCGCTCGGCGCCGCCCAGCAGGAGGCCCAGTCGGCTCAGGGCGCGGCGGCGGGCCAGGGTGGCGTTGCGCTCCACCGACAGCTCCATGACCAGGCCCTGCTGCCGGCGGTCCTCCGGAACGAGCGCCATGCCGGCGGCGATTGCCCGGCCGGGTCTTCCCGCCGGGACGGCCCGCCCGGCCACCAGCACCTCGCCCGCGTCGTAGCGGTCGACACCGAAGACGGCGCGGGCGACTTCGCTGCGGCCGGCGCCGACCAGCCCGGCGAGCGCGACGATCTCCCCGCCCCGGACGGAGAACGACACGTCGGTGAAGACGCCGGCCCGGGTCAGGCCACGGACCTCGAGCAGCGTGTCCCGCAGCTCGGCGGCCTGCTTGGGATAGAGCGAGGAGACGTCCCGGCCGACCATGCGTCGTACCACCTCGTCGATGGGGAGGTCGGCGGCCGGATCACTGGAGACCCAGGCACCGTCGCGCAGCACCGTGACGCGGTGACAGAGGTCGAACACCTCGTCGAACCGGTGCGAGATGAACAGCACCGCCGCCCCGCGCTCGCAGAGCGAGCGGGCGACCGCGAAGAGCCTCTCGACCTCCACACCGGAGAGCGCGGCGGTGGGCTCGTCCATGACCAGGACGCGGGCGTCGAAGGAGATCGCCTTCGCGATCTCGACGAGCTGCTGGTCGGCGATGGAGAGCCCACGGGCGGGGCGAGCCGGGTCGATCCGGACGCCCAGCCGCTGGAACAGCCGCTCGGCGTCGCGGTTCATCGCCGCGCTGTCGATGCGACGCAGGCCCCGCAGCGGTTGCCGGCCCATGAAGATGTTCTCGGCCACGGAGAGGTCCGGGAAGAGCGTCGGCTCCTGGTAGATGACCGCGATGCCGGCGGCCCGGGCGTCGGCGGGGCCGCGCAGTCGCAGCGGTTGTCCGTCCAGGGTCATCTCGCCGGAGTCCGGCGGGTGCGCGCCGGCCAGGATCTTCACCAGGGTGGACTTGCCCGCCCCGTTCTCGCCGACCAGGGCGTGTGCCTCACCGGGGTGCAGCGCCAGGTGCACACCACGCAGCGCGGCGACGGCCCCGAAGGACTTCGTCACGCCGTCGAGTACCAGCAGCGGAGCACCGTCCGTGCCTGGTGCGTCGGCGGTCATCCGATCCCCTCCTGAATCGTTTCACGAGTCGTGCATGGACCGTAGGGGCCGGCCTTCGAGAGCGTCAAGAGTTTCGCCGCGATTTCTTCCCTGTTGCTGAGGCCGGCTCGACCCCGCCCCCCCACGCACCGACGGATGGCCCGACGCGCTGGCCCGCCGGCCGGCTGGATGAAACGTTTTAGCCGCTATACACTGCCGTGGCGACCCGGTCGAGCCGTCCCGTGCCCACGCGTTCGGGCTCTCTGCGGGATCGCCGCGATCACGATGCCCGCGCCGGGCCCGGGGCCGCGACCACCGCACGGAGCGTCGAGGGAGCCATGGCAACGGCGAACATCAAGGAGGTCGCCCGGCACGCCGGCGTCTCCCTCGGCACGGTCAGCAACGTGCTCAACAGGCCCGACACGGTCGCCCCCGCCACCCGACAGAGGGTGCTCGACGCCATCACCACGCTCGGCTACGTCCGCAACGACTCCGCGCGTCAACTGCGCGCCGGGCACAGCCGCACCGTCGCCATCGTCGTCTTGGACGTGGCCAATCCGTTCTTCACCGACGTCGTGCGCGGCGCCGAACAGGTGGTCGAGGAAGCCGGCGCCATGCTCGTCGTCTGCAACAGCGGCGAGGACAGCGCCCGCGAGCGTCGCCACCTGGAGCTGCTGGAGGAGCAGCGGGTCCGGGGCGTGCTCATCACCCCGGTCGGCCACGGCCCCCAGCCCAACCTGGACAAACTCATCGACCGGGGCATCCCAGTGGTGCTCGTGGACCGGGGCACGGGCCGGGCGAACCGCTGCTCCGTGGCCGTCGACGACGTCCTCGGCGGCCGGCTCGCCATGGACCACCTGCTGGACCAGGGTCACCACCGCATCGCCTACCTCGGCGGCCCGCTGTCCATCGCCCAGGTCGCCGACCGGCACGCCGGCGCCGCCGCCGCGCTGGAGGAACGCGACAGCGGCGCCGAGCTGCGGGTGGCGGTCACCGGCAGCCTGACCGTCGCTGCCGGCCGGCGCGCCGCCGAGGAGCTGCTGGCCTTGCCGGCCCGGCAACGCCCCACCGCCGTCTTCTGCGCCAACGACCTCATCGCTCTCGGTGTGCTCCAGGAGTTGACCGCGCGGGGGCTGCGGGTGCCGGCCGACGTGGCCATCGTCGGCTACGACGACATCGAGTTCGCCGACGCGGCCGCGGTGCCGCTGTCCTCCGTGCGCCAGCCCCGCGACCAGCTCGGCCGCACCGCGGCGCAACTGCTGTTGGAGGAGGCCGAGCCCGGCGACGCGCACCGGCACCGGCACGTGGTCTTCCAGCCGGAGCTGGTCGTCCGCCGCTCCAGCGACCACCCCCGGCGCGCCCGGCGCTGACCGGGCCCGCCCGGCAATGACACAGGAGCCGGGCGGGTGCACCCGCCCGGCTCCTCAGCAGTACCCGGCTTGGTCAGGCCGCCGGGACGGGTGCGGCCCAGACGTCGGCGATCGACGGGTCGTAGCCGCCGCCGGTGTCCTGGAACCGCACCCGTACGAGCCCGTCTCGGGTGGCGTCCGGCAGGTCGACGACGAACTGGTAGCTGACCGTGCCGGCCCCGCCCGCCGTGCGCTGCCATGAGCGGGTGTACGCCACCACCCCGTCCACGACCACCTCGTAGTCCTTCAGCTGCGGCCCGTCGTACGTCTCGATCGCGCGCAGCACGAACGGCTCGCCGGGCCTGACCGCGAGGTCGAACTCGAACCACCCGCCCGGGCGGGTCACGTCGGTGTACCGGCGGGTCAACCCGGCCTCCACGCTGGTGGCCGAGTAGGTCGATGCCGCGAGGCGGTGCGCCTGCTCGGACGCCGCGTCACCGAGGTCGACGTGGTCGTACGCACCCGCCAGCGGACCGATCGCGAATGAGTAGGAACCGGACCCGATCTCGTAGACGGCGACCGCGCCGTCCATCCGGACGAACAGCACGCCGTCGGCCTGCTCCGCCGGCCGGCCGCCCTCGGTGACCGCCTCGCGCGCGGGTGCCGGGAAGCGCACCGTCGCCGTGGTGTTCGCCGGCACGGTGAGGCGAAGCCGCATGTCGCCGCGCGCGTCGAGGTCCCAGTCACTGCCGATCGTCCCGTACGCCGAGCGGTACGACGCCCTGGCCGAGGTGAGGTTGCCGCCCGGCTGCGGGGCGAACGTGACGTGGGCGTACCCCGGGTTGGCGGCGTCGGGCTGGATGCCGGCCACCGTCCGGTACATCCAGTCCCCCACCGCACCGTAGGCGTAGTGGTTGAAGGAGTTCATCCCCACGTCGCCGAAGCTGCCGTCGGGTTTGATCGAGTCCCAGCGCTCCCAGATCGTGGTCGCGCCCTTGGCGATCTCGTAGCCCCACGACGGGTAGGTGTCGTTGAGCAGCAGCCGGTAGGCGATGTCCAGGTGCCCGGTGGCGGTCAGCGCCGGCAGCAGGTCCGGGGTGCCGAGGAAGCCGGTGGAGAGGTGCCAGTCGTGCCGTTGCACGTTGGCGACCAGCCGGTCGGCCGCCTTGGTCCGCAGCGGGTCGGGTAGCAGCCCCATGCCGATGGCCAGCACGTACCCGGTCTGGCTGTCGCCCTGGACCGTGCCGTCGGCCGAGACGTACGCGGCGACGAAGGCCTGCGCGATGTCCTTCGACAACGTCGTGTAGCGGGCCGCGTCGGCGTCCCTGCCGATGGCGGCGGCCATCTCGCCCAGCAACCGGATGCTGTGGGCGTAGTAGGCGGTGCCGACGACGCCGGCGGGCGTCGGGTCGTCGAGGTTGAGCCAGTCGAGGTACGGGCCGGCGTTGGTCCGCAGGTGACCCGAGCTGGTGCTCTCCAGCCAGGACGCGTACCGCGCCATCGACGCGTAGTGCTCCTCGACCACGCGGGTGTCGCCGTAGCGCTGCCAGAGCGCGTACGGCACGGTGATCCCGGCGTCGGCCCATCCGGTCGCGCCATCCCCGCAGCAGGCGCGGGGTGCGACGTCGGGGTAGGCGCCGTTGGCCGACTGCGCGTCGCGCAGGTCCTGCAACCACTTGGTGAGGAACGTCAGGCTGTCCATGTTGAACGTCGCGGTGTTGGCGAAGACGTTGATGTCGCCGGTCCAGCCGAGCCGCTCGTCCCGCGCCGGGGTGTCGGTCGGGATGGACAGGAAGTTGCCGCGCTGGCCCCAGGTGATGTTGCTGTGCAGCTTGTTCACCATCGCGTTGGACGTCTGGAACTCGCTGGTGAGCTCCCCGTCGGTGTGCATGACCAGGCCGGTGACGGTGGACAGGTCGGGGGTGCCCGGGTAGCCGGTCAACTCGACGTAGCGGAAGCCGTGGAAGGTGAACGTCGGCTCGTAGACCTCGGCCCCGCCGCCGCGCAGCGTGTAGTGGTCGGTGGCCCGGGCCGTACGCAGGTTGGCGGTGTAGGCGGTGCCGTCGGGGTTGAGCACCTCGGCGTGCCGGATGCGGACCGTGGCGCCGGCCTGGCCGGCGACCTTCAGCCGCACCTTGCCCACCATGTTCTGGCCGAGGTCGAAGATCCAGGTGCCGGGGGTGGGTTGGGTCAGTGCCTTCGCCGGCAGTTCCTGGGTGACCCGCACCGGCGGGTCGACCTGGGCGCCGATCCGGTCGGTGGCGTCCACGTCGTCGACCGTGGCGGGCGACCAGGCGGAGTCGTCGAAGCCGGGCCGATCCCACCCGGCTGGCAGCCGCCGCGCGTCGTAGGTCTCGCCGTGGATCAGGTCGCTCTGCAGGAACGGTCCGGCCGTGGCGCGCCACGAGCCGTCGGTGCCGATCGTCTCGCTGCGCCCGTCGGTGTAGTCGATCAGCAGTTGCGCGCTCAGGTGCGGCCGGGAGCCGTAGAAGTCGCTGCCGAACCAGGCGATGCTGCCGGCGTACCAGCCGTCCCCGAGCAGCGCGCCGAGGGCGTTGTCGCCCGAGCGGAGCTGGCTGGTCACGTCGTACGTCTGGTACTGCACCCGCTTGGCGTAGTCGGTCCAGCCGGGCGCCAGCTCGTGGTCGCCGACCCGCTGGCCGTTGAGGGACAGCTGGTAGACGCCGAGAGCGGTGGCGTAGACGCGGGCCCGGGCGACCGTGCCGTCGACCCGGAAGCCGCGGCGCAGCAGCGGGTTCGCGTCCAGCGCGGCGAGCATGGCCTCGGTGTCGCCGCTGACCCGCAGGCCACCCGGGGTCGCCGTGCCCGCGCCGAACGGGTTCGTGCCGTCGGTGAGCGGCGCCGTGAAGAGGGTCCGGTCGCCGCTGGTCACCGAGAAGTCGGAGAAGACACCGGTCTCCACCCCGTTGGTGCGCAGGCCGACCGAGCCGGCGCGGTGCGCGGTGTTCCGGGTGACGTCGACCTGGGTGCCGTCGACCCAGGTGGTGATGGTGTCACCGGCCGCGGTGATGCGCAGGACGTGGGGCGCGGTCAGCTTGTCGGCCGGTACGACCCCGCCGAGCGGCACCTCCTTGAGCAGGGTCCACGCGCCGTTGACCCGTACGTGCGGGCGGAGCTTGGCGCTGCCGCCGGTGCTGGAGAACTGCCACATGTACGCGTTGCCCGGGCCACGGGCCCGCAGGAAGATCCCGGCCGCGTCGCGTTCCAGGCGTACCGTCGTCTGCACCGTGTAGTCGGTCCAGGACTCGGTGGGCGACGGCATGCCGACCCAGTCGGCCTGCCAGCCGTCGCCGCCCCGTACCCCGGTCTCCCAGGACGCCGGCGGGCTCCACCCGGAGTCGCGGCCGGCGGTGTCCCACACCCGGACCTGCCAGGCGTACCGGGTGCGGGGGCGCAACTCCGGGCCGGCGTACGGGACGAGGGTGCTCTCCCGGGAGCGGACCCGGCCGCTGTCCCAGACGTCGGCGTCGTCCAGCCGGTCGGGGCTGGTGGCGACCCGCACCTGGTACGACTCCTGGAGCACGCCCCGGGTGGTGGCCTCGATGCGCCAGCCGAGGCGGGGCTTCGCCACGTCCAGCCCGATCGGCTCGGTGGCCCGTTCGGTGGTCAGTCCGGTCACCGTCAGCGCGGGGGCCGCCGGGGCGGCGGTGGCTGGGCTCGACACCACCGTCGGCGTCAGGCCGAGCAGCAGCACGAGAAGCGCGGAGGGTGCGGCGCGGTGCCGCGTCATGCGCATCATTCCTGGTCCTCATCCTTCCGGTGGTGGCGGCGGGCCGATGACCGGCCCCGAACGGGACGTCAACTGGGCTGGGCCGCCGGACCGGCGACCGGGTGGAAGCTGGACCGGCCGGAGCCGACCTGGAAGATGGCGCGGCCGTCCTCGATGCCGACGAAGGTGGCCCTGCTCGGGCCGGCCGCCCGATAGGACTTTCCGGGCACGACGGGCAGCGCGACCCGGGCGGTGACGTTGACCGGCACGTCGAGGTCAACGCGCAGGCCGGCGCCGGTGCGCCGCCAGTCGAGGCGGACCGGTCCGCGCTGGGTGGGCACCACGCCGCTGGCCCGGTCGAGCCCGACGGCGGGCGGCACGACGTCGACCACGGCGGCAGCGGGGCTGGCGGTGCGGACGCCGAGCAGGGTCTCCTGCACGTCGACGACCGCCTGCGCGCCCCAGCCGTGCGACTGGCTGAAGTTGCTGCCGGGGTCGAGGGTCCAGGCCTCCCAGGTGAAGGTGCCGCCCTGGGCGAGGATGTTGGCCCAGCCCAGGTCGTCCGGGTTGGTGAGCAGCCGCAGCACCGCGTCGGGCCGATCGGCGTCGGCGAGCGCCCGCAGCAGCCAGTGGGCGGTCATCGGCCCCTGCTTCATGCCCATCGACGCGACGTGGTCGGCCAGCGCGGGCAGGTCGGCCCGCGGGGCCAGCCCGTGCGCGATGGCGTACGACGTGGCGTGCTGCCCGGCGTGGCCGCTGCGCTCGCCGGTGGCCGACAGCCCGTCGACGTAGCTGCCGTCGGGGGCGCGCAGCGTGGCGTTGACCGCGGCGGTGAGGTCGGCGGCCCGCCCGTCGTACGCGCTCACCTCGTCGGCGGGCCGGCCGAGGGCCTCAGCCATCCGGGCGGTGGTGCGCAGCACGTCAACGCTCTGGGCGTTGATGGTGGTCCGGGCGGCGGTGGTCATGTCGTAGCCGAAGCGGCCGGGCTCGGGCCAGTCGACGATGCCGAAGCGGTAGGCCCCGCTGCCGCCGGACAGGTCGGTGACCAGGCCGGCGGTGGGGCCGCTGGCCGGGATGTGGCGCAGCACGTACTCGGCGGTGTCCCGGATGGCCGGGTACGCCTCGGCCAGCAGCTCCCGGTCGCCGGTCTCGGTCCAGTACCGCCACACCCAGTCGACGAACATCAGCGAGTAGTCGGGGATGTCCCGCTTGCCGTCGCCGTTGGGGTAGACGGCGTTGTAGCGACCCCGGTCGGCCTCGGCGGTCCAGTAGCGGGCGGCCGAGCGGAGGAACTCGCGGATGGCCTGCTGGGTGGCGTCGCGCTCGCCGAAGGCGGCCATGGTGGCGTACGAGATGTTCGCGGCGTCGCCGAGGAACTGGCCCTTCTCCCGGGTGGGAGTGTCGACGAACGCCTCCTGGACGGAGTAGATCGCGGATCGCTTCATCATCGTCCACACCGCGTCGAGGGTGGCGTTCGAGCTGGTGAAGCTCGCCTCCCGGCCGGCGGGGACGTCGGTGTGCACCACGACGGCGGAGACGTCGCGCGCCGCGATCGTCTCGCCGGCGCCGGGGATCTCCAGGTAGCGGAACCCGAGGTGGGTGAAGGCCCGGAACTCCTGGGCCCCGTCCTTCTGCAGGTACGGGAAGCTCATGGTGGTGCCCTGCGACTGGAGGGTGGAGGTGTCGACCCGTCCGGTGTCGGTGAGGGTGTAGCCGGCCCGCAGGTCGACCGTGCGCCCCGCGACGCCGGCGTCGAACCGGACGACCGGGCGGGCGGGGATGACCACGCCGAAGTCGGCGACGACCGTGCCGTCGGCGGCGGTGCGCAGCGCGACCGGGGAGACCCGGGTCTCGACCAGCCGCGTCTCCTGCCCGATCAGGTGCGGCGACGACGCGGTCGGATGCGCGCCGAGCACCTCGGCGGCGGCGAACCCGCCGGCGGTGTCGTCGTAGCCGGGCCGCATCCAGCCGGCGACCTCGGCACGGGCGTCCTGCCGTTCGACCCGGTCGCCCTCGCCGTTGCGGCGCTCGGCGTTCGCGACGAACTGCGTGTCCCGGGCGACCCGCCAGGAGCCGTCGGTGCCGTACACCTCCCGGCTGCCGTCTGCGTGCTCGACGACCAGCTTCAGCAGCAGGCCACGGGCGCCCGTCGGGCGGCCCTGACCGCTGCCGTACCAGTGGTAGCGCACCCCGATGACCAGCGGCGCGCCGGCCTTCACGAGCCGGGTGACGTCGGCGGCCTGGTAGTAGTCCTCCCCCGGGTAGGCGAAGGAGGTGCCCCGGTCGGCGCGGGTGCCGTTGAGGTAGAGCTCGTAGGTGTGGTCGGCGGCCGTGTAGGCGCGGGCCCGGACGACGCGGCTGCCGTTGGGGCGTACCTCTTTGCGGGCGAGGGTGTAGTCGTCGGCCTCGGTGGTGGCGCGCCGGATCCAGGCGGCGCCCTCCCACTGGGTGTCGTCGATGCCGGTCTCGAAGGCGCCGGTCGCGGGTGGGGACTGCCGGTCGGTGCGGTCCCAGGTGCGGACCGTCCACTCGTACGCCGTGCCGGGACGCAGGGCGGGCCCCGCGTACGGCACGTAGGCCTGCTGGTCGGAGGCGACCTTGCCGGAGTCCCAGATCCGGTCGCCGCCGGTCGCGGCGACGGTGATCCGGTAGGCGGTCTGCGTCTCACCGGGGTCGGCGTCGCGGGGCAGCCAACCGAACCGCGGGACGCCCTCGACGTTGAGCGGACGACTTCGGTCGCCGACCGTCAGCGAGGCCGGTGCGCCCGGCGCGTGGCCCCGTGCGGCCAGCGCGGGCGGCGCCCCGCTGAGGACGACCGCGACGACGGCCACCGCTGCCAGGACCACCGCTGTCCGACGCCGCCGACCTGCCGGCTGGGATCCGAGAGTACGACGAGTCACGCGGGCCTCCGCTCTATGAATCGTTTCAGGCAGGCTACGCGCTCGTTGTGGTCAAGTGAAGACGTTCACTGCGATGAGATCCCGCCGCGCCGGAAACTGTTATCCCGGTACGGCCGGCCAGTCTCCTGAAAGGAGGCGTCGGCCGGGGGTACCCGACGACCGCCTCCGACCAGTCAGCGATGCGAGCACGCGAAGGAGCCGAGACGATGCGCGGAACCGGTCGGGGTGGAGCCGACACCACAATGGTGACCCGGGGCGCCCACGCGGAACGCAGGCGCAGACTGCGCGACCACCTGCCGTTCGGCGCGAAGCGGGTGCTGTGGCCGATCTCCGTGGCCGCCGTGGTCGCCGTACTGGTCACCGGGGTGATCGTCGTGGCCCGACCGACCGGCCCCACACCTGCCCCGGCGGCCACCCAGGCGGCCGAGGCGCTGGCGTCCGCGACCCCGCCGCCCGGCCCTCCCACCAC
>NZ_QGKR01000134.1 GCF_003172955.1 Micromonospora acroterricola
GATGTCCGGCACGCCGCCGACCCCGCCACCCCCGCCGCCGCCGTTGTCCAGCTTCGGAATCTCGGTCGTCGGTGTCTTGTTGTCGAAGCCGCTCGCATCACCCGGGGTGCCCGGCGCGATGTTCTGGTAGTCGCCGCTGACCCGCTCGTAGACCCCAGCCGCCTCGTCGGACCGGTCGTTGATCCAGTCGGCGACCGCGGTGACCGGGTCGAGCCAGCCGAGGAAGTCGGGTGCCACCTTGGCCTCGAAGAAGCCCACGCTGAGGGTCAGCTTGGCGTTCCGCGCCTCCAGGACGTCGTTGACGCAGGTCGCCGGGACCGGGAAGTCCCGCTGGGCGGCGGTGAGTTTCTCCGCCGCGCTCTTGAGCGACTGGACGATGCCGGTGCCCTTCTCGGCGTCCGCCACGATCTGCCCGGTGTCCTTGGCGATCTGCTCGACGTGACCCTTGAACGCGTCGTAGGCCGGACCCTTCCAGACCGTGCCCAGGTCCTTGATGTTGGTGTCGAGACTCTGCTTGACGTTGTTGAGATTCTTGATCAGCTGTTCCCAACCGAGGGCGGCGCTTTCCACGTCACCCGGCCGGCCGTCGATGACGACCTTCTGGCACATCTCTTCCCAGCTCAGGCCCATCTGCCGTCCTCCCCGCTCTAGCGACCGTCGCCGTTGCCGGCCACGTCGCCGAAGACCCGCTGCATGTCGGCGGCGGACATCCGGTTGGCTTCCTCCGCCGTCTCGTAGTTCTGCTTGACCTGGCGCAGCGCCTCGGCCGCGTCGTACAGGCTCTGGGAGAGCCGCCGGACGCCGCTCTCGGTGCCCTGGTAGAGCCCCTGGTGCTTGGCGGCCAACCGGCCGGCCCAGTCGAAGCCACCGAGCGGGCTCGCCTGGCCGGGCGCCCCGGCCGCGGCGCCGGCGGCGGCACCGCCCATCAGGTCCTGGATGTCGACCATGTCGTAGGAGAGCTTGTTCAGGTACGCCGCATGGGTCTCCAGCCACGTGATGGCCGAGTCCAGGCTGGTCGCGTCCCACTCGGTCTTGACGCCCGCCTCGCCGGGCGCGGTGACCAGGCCCGTCGGCGTCGCGGCATGGTTGACGTTGTCGATCTCGAAGCCGGTCACCGCGAGACCCGGCGTCATCACCCCGCCCGCAGGGACCGGGATGTAGATGTCGTTTGCCTCGAACCGTTCCGGCTGCTTGGTCGTGTCGTCCGTCATCGGTCCCCTCCCCGAAAACCTGACTGGTGGTCCGCGCTCACTGCTGCTGTGGGCCGGATGGCGGTGGAGCCTGCCCCGGGCCGGCACCCGGCCAACCGGGCCCGCCCGACGGCGGTGCCGGCGCGGCCTGAGCCGGCGGATAGCCCGGCGCGGGTTGCCCGGCCGGCGGATAGCCCGGCGGCGGGTACCCGGGCGCGGGATGGCCCGGCGGCGGACCGTAGCCCGGGCCGGGGTGGTGAATGGGAGCCTGGCCCGCTGGTGCCGGCCAACCGGGCGGACCCGCGGGCCAACCGGGCGGCGGCCCCGGGGGGCCGGAAAGCGGGCCGCTGACGGCCGCCGGCACGCGCCGCCTGCGACGCCGCAGCACCACCAGCAGGATGACCAGCGCGACAATCGGCACGGCCAGGCAGAGCCCCACCTGGACGATGGCACCGGCCCTGTTGGTGACCCCGAACTCGACCGCCGGGCCATCGTCGTCGCCGGGTCGGGCGGCACTATCCCCGGGCCGGCTCGGGCCCGCGGCCGGGCCCTCCAGCAGCGGGTTGGCCGTCACCGCCGGCACCGACCGGGTCAGCGCGGCGACCGGGTCGACCGCACCGAAGCCGAACTGCGCGTCCCGACCGGCCGGCCCGGCATCGCGAGCGGTCTTGACCAGCCGGTTGATGACGTTGGCCGCGTCGAGATCCGGATACCTGGCCCGGACCAGCGCCGCCACCCCGGAGAGGATGGCGGCGGCCGAGCTGGTGCCGCTGGCCACCGTGTAGCCGTTCGGCGAGACCGCCTTGGGCGCCGGCCCGATGATGCTCTCCATGGGTGCGGCGAGCACGATCTCCGGGCCCTGCACCGAGCCGGCGAAGAAGCCACCGCGCTTGTTCAGCCCCGAGACGGCGATGACGCCGGGGATGTTGGCCGGAACGGTGACCTGCCGGTCGCCCTCCTCGATGTTTCCAGCGGAGACGACCACCACCACGTCCTTGCCCAACGCGTACGTGACGGCGTCCGTCAGGTCCGGGTCGGGCCGAGCCGGGTCGCCACCGTAGGAGACGTTGATGACGTCCGCGCCGGCGTCCGCCGCCCAGCGAATTGCGAGGACCATGTCGATGGCGGCCGCACGGGGCCCCATGGAGACCGGGAGGATCTTCGCGGCCGGCGCGATGCCCAACTCCCGCATCGTGCCCCCGCCGCGGCCGGCGATGATGCCGGCCATCGAGGTGCCGTGCCCAGACTCCGCGTCGTCGTCGCGCCGCCCGTCCGGAGCGGCGGCGGAATTCACCCCGTGCCCCGCCAGCACCTGGCCGCGCAGGTCAGGGTGCGAAGGGTCCACACCGGAGTCGACGACGGCGACCACCACACCCTTGCCCTGGGTGATCCGGTGCGCCTGGGGAATCTTCAACGAGTCGAGATACCACTGCAGGCCGCGGACCGTGTCGGCGGCGTGGGCGGGCGCCGGAACCACGACGGAGGCCATCGCGGCGCACAGCGCCAACGCGGCCGCGGCCGTCACCCGTGCCGATCGGAAGGACATCCCCGTACGCATCGCTCTCCCAGAACCTGTGTCGACGCCAACGCAATGCGGCTCCGGTCCGGTCGAACCGGACCGGAGCCGCACCGGTGATTGTCTCAGCCCCACACCTTGGCGTTGCTCATCTCGGTGGAGACGTAGTTCTCGCGAGCGATGCCGACGGCACCACCGATCTCGTTCAGGATCCGGTTGATGTCCCGGACCGACGAGTCCCACTTGGCCTGGTGCTGCTCGTAGGCCGCCCGGTCCTCGCCGTCCCACTGAAGCTTGGACAGCATCGACCGCAGCGTGTCCAGCTTCTCGTCGATGGTCTTCGAGATGGCCTGCATCTGCTGGTTGCTGCTCTCGAGGACCGCGTAGTCAACCTTGATCGTCACGATTTCCTCCTCTGCTGGCTACGGATCACGGGTTGAGAGCAGAGTGGAACTTGTCCAGCATCTGCTGCTGCTCTTCGTCGTTGACCTGGTGCGTCGTACCCGACTTGTCGAGCAGGTCAGCGATGCTGTCCATCGCCGTCAGCAGGTTGACGGTGTCCTCGTTCCAGCGCTGCATCAGCGACTGGAAGCCCGTGGACGCCTGACCCTTCCACGCCATGGCCAGGTCGTCGACTACGTTCCACAGCTTCTTCAGCTCGCCGTCGACCTCGCTGCGCGTGGACCGCACGTCACTCGCGGCGGTATGCAGAGTCGCAGCTTCGACCTCGAACGCCATGCTTCACACCCTTCCGTCATGTTGTGGCGGCGGCTTTGCCGCGCCCCTCCCCCGCGGCAAGGCAGCAACACCCCACCGACGGACACTCCAGTGAAGACCGTAGCGGAAGCCGTCCAGCCCGCGCAGCCCTGACCGGCCGCGTTCGATGGATAGTGGTGAATCGCGTCAGGCCGATCGAGAGTGCGACCGTCGCGAGGCCGAGGAAGGCCGCGGGATGGTCAGCAGGACGTCCACGAGGCCCGGCCCGGTCCGCCGCCGGTCACGACGGCTCGGACCACGCGGTCTGGATCAGCTGCTGGCCGTCACGACGGCGGACCAGGGTGCCCCGGCCGGGTGGCTGCGGGCTCGGCCGCAACGTGCCGAAGACCGCGCCCTCCTCCCGGTTGCCCGACATCAGCAGGCCGGGCGAGTCGAGCTCGCGCAACCGTTGCAGCACCGGCTCGTAGAGCGCCCGGGAAACCCCACCGACCCGGCGCGTGACGATCAGGTGCAGGCCGATGTCGCGGGCCTGCGGCAACAACTCCTGGAGGGCGCTGAGCGGATTGCTGCCGCCGGAGGCCACCAGGTCGTAGTCGTCCACCAGGATGTACAGGTCCGGACCCTTCCACCAGCTGCGGTCACGCAGTTGGGCGGTGGTGACGTTCGGGCCGGGCAGCCGGTTGGACAGCGCGCTGCGGATCGAGCCGAGCCCCTGGGCGAACGCCTGGTTGGACGGCGCGTAGTCCAGCAGGTGGTCGCCCTCCACCGCGCCCAGCAGCCCCCGCCGGTAGTCGGCGATCACCAGCCGGGCCTGGGCCGGCGTGTACCGCTCGGTGATGCCCCGGGCGATCAGCCGCAGCAGGTTGGTCTTGCCGCACTCGGCGTCACCGAAGACCGTCAGGTGCGGCTCGTTGGCCAGGTCCAGGTAGACCGGCGCGAGCGCCGACTCGTTGACGCCGATCGGCAGGCCGGGCGCCGACCGGTCGATGATCCGGGCCAGCTCGGCCACCGGCAGCCGACGCGGCAGCAACCGCACCTTCGGGGCCGGGCGGCCCGGCCAGTTGGCCGCCACGTGGCCGGCCAGGGCGATCGAAGCCTCGCTCAGGTCCTCGATGTCCCGGCGGCCGTCGATCCGGGAGATGGCGGTCAGGAAGTGCAGCTTGTCGCGGGTCAGGCCGCGACCGGGCGACTTCTCCGGCACGTTCATCGCCGAGCGGCGGTCGATCTCGGACTCCGCGGCGTCGCCCAGGCGCAGCTCCAGCTTGGTGCCGAGCAGGTCCCGCATGTTGATCCGGATCTCGGCCCACCGCACGGCGGTGAGCACCACGTGCACGCCGAAGCCGAGGCCCCGGTTGGCCAGCGTGGTGATCGTCTGCTCCAGCTCCTCGTACTCCTGGCGCAGCGTGTTCCAGCCGTCCACCACCAGGAACACGTCGCCGAACGGGTCGTCGGCGAACTCACCGGCGGCACGACGACGACGGTAGCTGGCCATCGAGTCGATGCCGTGCTGGGCGAAACGCGTCTCCCGGTCGTCCAGGACGGCGACCACCTCGGCCACGGTGCGACGCACGGCCTCGACGTCCCGCCGGCCGGCGACCCCGGCCATGTGCGGCAGCCGATCCAGGCTGCGCAGCGCGCCGCCGCCGAAGTCCAGGCAGAAGAACTGCACCTCACGCGGCGTGTGCGTGAGCGCCAGCGAGGCGAGCAGCGTACGCAGCATCGTGCTCTTGCCGCTGAGCGAGCGGCCGACGATGACGACGTTGCCGCCGGCGCCGGCCAGCTCGACCATCATCGGGTCACGGCGCTGCTCGTACGGGCGGTCCACCACGCCGACCGGCACGGTGAGCCGTCCCCGGCCCGGCCAGGACGCCGTGCACAGCCCGAACGTCGGGTCGACGGCCAGCGGGCCGAGCAGCTCACCCAGACCGGGCGGGTCGGCCAGCGGCGGCAGCCACACCTGGTGCGCCGGCCGCCCCCGACCCTTGAGCTGGTCGATCAGCACGTCGAGCATCGCCACGGCCTTGCCGTCGGCCGGCTGCTCCGGCTCCGGCGCGGTGTCCACCGGCAGCTGCACGGCCTGCGCCGGGATGAAGTCGACGCCGTACGGCACGATCCGGCGCTGCACCAGGGCCTGCGACGCGGACGCCTGCTGCCCCGGCGCCCGGTACGCCCCCGACACGTAGGCGGCCCGGAACCGCAGCATCGTGCTGGTGTCCGTCTTCAGGTAGCCGTGGCCCGGCGCGTTCGGCAGCTCGTACGCGTCCGGCACGCCCAGCACGATCCGGCTCTCCACCGCCGAGAAGGTGCGCAGACCGATCCGGTACGACAGGTGGGTGTCCAGGCCGCGCAGCTTGCCCTCTTCAAGCCGCTGGCTGGCCAGCAGCAGGTGCACGCCGAGCGACCGGCCCAGCCGGCCGATCATCACGAACAGGTCGATGAAGTCCGGCTTGGCGGCGAGCAGCTCGCTGAACTCGTCACAGATGATCAGCAGGCTCGGCATCGGCGCCAGCGGCTCGCCGGCCGCCCGGGCCTTCTCGTACTCGAAGCGGGACACGTAGTTGCCGGCCGCCCGCAGCAGCTCCTGCCGGCGCACCATCTCGCCGGCCAGCGCGTCGCGCATGCGGTCGACCAGCGGCAGCTCGTCGGCCAGGTTGGTGATCACCGCGCTGGTGTGCGGGAGCGCCTCCAGCGAGGCGAACGTCGCGCCACCCTTGAAGTCGACCAGGACGAAGTTCAGCTCCTCCGACGAGTGCGTCACCGCCAGCGCGGCCACCACCGTACGGAGCAGCTCGCTCTTGCCGGAGCCGGTCGCGCCGATCACCAGACCGTGCGGGCCCATGCCCTCGTGCGCCGACTCCTTGAAGTCCAGCTCGACCACGTTGCCGTCCGGGCCGACACCCAGTGGGATGCGCAGCCGGTCCCGGTGACCGCGCGGACGCCAGGTCTGGTGCACGTCCACCGCCGCGGCGTCACCCACGCCGAGCAGGTCCGGCAGCTCCATGCTGCGGGCCAGCGGTTCCTCGTTGCTGGTCTGCTGCTGGGAGAGCCGGTAGGGAGCGATCTGCCGGGCCAGCCCCTCGGCGGCCTCGGCGCTCAGCCGGTCCGGACGGCCCAGCCGGGACGAGGAGGTGCCCCGGACCAGTTCGAGGTTGCTGCCGTCGCCCACGTCGAGGCAGAGCAGCCAGCGCCCGGCGTCGCGCGGCACCGTGCCGGACAGGTCGACCAGGGTGGCGCCGAGCAATCCCTGGCCCACCAGCTGGCAGGTCGGGGAGATCTCGCCGCCGTCGATCACCACGACCACGTGCGGCGCGGTCGTCAGCGGCTTCGCCTCGGGCGCGAACCGGGGACGGCCGGCCAGCTCACCGGCGAGCGACTCCTCGGCCTCGGCCAGGCTGGCGAAGACCAACCGGCGGGCCCCGGCGGCGTCCGTACGGCCACTGTGGTGGGCGTGTGGCAGCCACTTCACCCAGCCCCAGGCCGACTGTCGGTCGGGGGCGGCGACCACCGCGATCACCAGGTCGTCCGGGGCGTGGAAGGTGGCCAGCTGGCCCAGCGCCGCGCGGGTCAGGTCGAGCACCGGCTCCCGGTCGCCACGCAGAACCACTCGGCTGAACGCGCGTACCGACAGCGCGGTCGGCAGGTCGGGCACCGTGGAGTGCGCGCGGACGAACCGGCGCAGCGCGATGGCGCTCATCGGCTCCAGGTCCTCGACCGGCTTCGTCTCCGGCGGGACGATCTCCACCGCCAGCCGCTGCGGGCCGAGCGCGATCCGGGTCTCACCGAAGTCGTCCTCGGTGATCCGCCGCTCCCAGAGGCGCCGGGACGAGGCGATGGACCAGAGCGCGTCGGGCTCCGGGTGCCGCCAGGCCATGGCCGCCCGCTGCTGCCCCGCCGCCCGCCGGGTGCGCTTGCGCATCTGGGCGAGGTAGCGCATGTAGTCGCGGCGGTCGGCGTTCAACTCCGCCTTGTCGTTGCCGCTGCCGTTGCTGAGCGACCCGATCGCCATCCCGAGCATCGAGACGCCGAACAGGCCGCCGGCGACGTACGTCATCATGCCGCCGCCGCGGCCGGCGTAGAGGAACGCCATCGCGCCGACCCCGCAGACCATCGGCAGGATCATGAGCAGCTGCCCCATCCCGCGTGGTGTCGGCTCGGGCAGCTCGGGAGGGGACTCCAGCAGCACCTCACCGCGCGGCAGGGCCGGCCCCGGCTGACGCGGGAGCCGGCGGAACACCACCGTGCTCACGGCTGTCTCCTCCCCAGAAGCGGCCTCAATGACGTGCCGTCGCGGACCGGAGCCCGCGGGTGGGCATCGTACGTGCCCGTCATCGTAGGTAATCTCCCGTGGGCGCGGTGGACCCGCACCGCGCGGCACCGCGGGCCCGCTGATCGTAGAAGGACACCAGGAGGCCACTGTGGCATCGAAGACGGCGACCGGTGGTCTGAGCCGGATCACCATCGTGGCTCCCCGTACCCGGATGGATCTGGCCCTGCCGTCCGACGTGCCGATGGCCGACCTCCTTCCCACGCTGCTGCGCTACGCCGGCGAGGACCTGGCCGACGAGGGGGTGCGGCACGGCGGCTGGGCACTGTCCCGGTTGGGCGGTGCGCCCCTGGACGGCGGGCGTACCGCCGGGCAGCTCGGTGTCCGCGACGGCGAGGTCCTCTACTTCAGCCCCCGGTCGGCGGCCGCCCCGGAGGTCGTCTTCGACGACGTCGTGGACGCCGTCGCCACCGCCACCAACCAGCGCCCCGGCGCCTGGCAGGTCGGCGCGACCCGGTCCTTCGCGGTGCTGTTCGCCGCTGCGGCGCTCGGCGCCGGTGCGCTCGCCGCGCTTCTCGCCGGCCCGCCGCACCTACCCGGCGCGCTGGCCGCCGTGTTGGTCGCGGTGGCGCTGCTGGTCGGCGCTGCGGTGCTGTCCCGGGCGGCCGGTGACAGCCGGACCGGCGCCGTGCTGGCCATGGTCGGCCTGGTGCACGCCGGCACCGGCGGCCTGCTGCTGCTCGCCGGCGATCGGCCGCTGACCGACCTGGCCAGCCCGCACATCCTGCTCGCGGCCACCGCCGTCGTGATCGCCGGCGCGGTCGCCGCGCTGGCCGTCGGCGACCGCTACCCGCTCTTCTTCGCCGCGATCGGGGTGGGCGCCGCGGTCGGCCTGGGCGCGCTGCTCTGCCTCGCCTTCGGCATGGACGCGCCGGGCGCGGCGGCGGTGGTGGCGACCGTCGCGTTCGGCGCGATGCCCGCGCTGCCGATGGCGGCCTACCGGCTGGCCCGGCTGCCCGTGCCGTCGATCCCGACCGGCCCGGAGGACCTGAAGACCGACAGCGAGTCGGTCGACGGCCGGCAGGTGCTCCAGCAGAGTGAGCGGGCCGACGAGTTCCTGACCGGTCTGCTGTGGACGGTCTCGCTGCTGGTGCTCGGCGCACAGCTGGTGCTGGCCCTCGACGGGCGCCTCCCGGCGGTGCTGCTCTGCCTGGTGCTGGCGCTGCTGTCGCTGCTGCGGGCCCGCCCGCTCCTGGGTCGCGCCCAGCGCACCCCGGTGCTGCTCACCGGCACCGTCGGCCTGGGCCTGGCCGCGGCCGCCACCTTCGCCGGCGGGTCTCTGCCGGTCCGGCTGGGCCTGATCCTCGGCGGGCTGCTGCTGGCCGCCGTGATCAGCCTGATCTACGGGCTGACCGTCGCCGGCAAGCGCATCTCCCCGGTCTGGGGACGGCTGCTCGACATCGTCGAGATCATGCTGATCATCGCGCTCGTTCCGCTCGCCGTCTGGGTCTGCGGCCTGTACGGCTGGATCGTCAACCTGCGCCCCTGATCGAAGGCCGCCCCGCCGGCCAGCCAGCCGAACGGCTGGTCGGCGGGCGGCGGTCAGCGCGGTTGCGGGCGGACGGAGCCGCCCAGCACGGAGGCGACCGGCGCGCTGGCGTAGACGCCGGGGCCGTGCTGCCCGTCCACCGGCCGCACCGGCGTGCCGGCCCGCTGCGCGATGTCCCGGACGACCTTGATCAGCGCCTCGACGTGGTTGTCCATGGCGGCGACACGCAGCAGCGGCGCCGCCACCCGACCGTCCGGCGACACCGACGCGGCCACCGTGTGCGACGGCGCGGAGGTCGCGGTGATCGCGTCCACCAGCGGGCCCAGCGGGGCGTCCGACCGGCCCCGCAGTGCCAGGCAGCGGTGCGTCCAGCCGCCGCCGCGCAGCCCCTCCCAGGTCTCGGCCGGTGGCTCCGGCACCAGGTCCAGCCCGGCCGCCGAGACCACGGCGGAGCGCAGCTCGTCGCGGCCCAGCGGGCGGTGGGCCAGCCCGGCGGCGGTCAGCGCCTTGCCCAGCCGGCCGATCCCGGCGGCCAGAGTCCGGTGTACGCCGGGCAGCCCGCCGCCCCGGCTCACCGCCTCCACCCGCGCGTCGGTGACCGTGAGCCGCAGCGCGACCCAGACGGTCCGGTGCGCCGCGGGTGGCGCACCGGGCGCCGGATACCAGACCAGGGTGTGCGCGACGACCTGGGAGCGGGAGACGGGCGCGGCGAAGTCCGCCAGGACCCGCAGCGCCCGGTCCACCGTCGACGCCTCGACCGAGCCGACCGACGCGCCGGACGCGGGTTGCAGGGCGACCGCCGCGAACCAGCCCTGGTCGTCCTGCCCGATGCCGAGCCTGGTGCCCCGGTCGGTCAGCTCGATGACGCTCAGCTCGGGAGCCAGCGCCGCGAGACGGGGGTCCGTCGCCGCCCCGTCGGCCAGCGCGGCCGCGGCCCGTTCCCGGCGCCGCCGCAGCCGCCGGCGAAGCAGCAGATCCTCGAACCACCAGCGGCCGCCCCGACGGGCGAACGCGGCCAGAACGACCAGCGCCGCCACCGTGCCCACCGTGGCGAGCACCCAGCTCGGCCCGGCAACCGCGGCCCACACGGCGACCGCGCACAACTCCAGCACGACGAGCTGCCCGACCAGCACCGGGCCGATCCGCCCCCGACCTGGCCGGTCGGCCGGCGGCGTCGCCCGCGCCGGGACGTCGGACGGGTTCGTGGCCACTCGGGCGGGTCGCGCCTGAACCTGCGTCATCGGTGACTGTCCCTCCTGCACGGTACGGCTCCACGCCGGGTCGGTCCGGCGTCGGCCACGGGCGGTGGTCCCAAGGACCCGCCGTCGGCCCCTTATCGTAGGGAAGCCCGCGACGGCGCCCCGACCTGATCGTCGCGGATCCACCCCGCCGGAGGTAAGTCATGCGGACCCGCCGCGATCAGGTGCAGGCGTACCGCTTCGTCACCCGCCGGATCGTCTCCGCTCTGCTGTCGGGCGATCCGGAGACCACCAACCTGCCGATGCGACGGCTCGGCATGGCGGTCTTCGGCAGTGTGCTCGCCGCGGCCGTGGTGCTCGGCGGGGTCGGCGCCTACGGCCAGTTGACCGGCAACACCGCGCCACTGGAAGAGAACACGCTGGTCATCGAGCGCGAGACCGGCGCGACGTACGTGTTCAGGGAGGGGCAGCTGCACCCGACGCTCAACTACACGTCGGCTCGGCTGATCCTCAACGAGGCGGACCCGGCGGTGCGGACGATGTCGCAGGCGTCGCTGCGGGACCGGCCGCGTGGCCGGACCGTCGGCATCGTGGGCGCACCGGACGCCCTGCCGGACCGTAAGTCGCTGACCGGCCTGCCGTGGTCGGTCTGCGACGTGCCCGATTCGGCGGACCCGCGTCGCTCCACCACCCGGGTCGTCATCGACCGGGCACTGCCCGGCGGGACGCCGCTGGGTGACCGCGCCGTGCTGGTCACAGTGGACGGTCAGCGGCACCTGATCACCGGCAACGCACGGCTCCAGGTGCTCGGGGGCGACCAGGCGATCGCGGCGCTGCGGATGACCGGCACGTCACCGCTGCCGGTCGGCCAGCAGCTGCTCAACGCCGTACCGGCCGGTCCGCCGCTGCGCAAGCCGTCGCTGCCGGGCCAGGGCGACCACAGCAATTCGAGCGTGGCCGGCCGACCGGCCACCATCGGCCAGGTGTTCCGGGCCGTCGGACGGCACTACGTGCTGACCCGGGACGGGCTCGTCCCAATTTCTGAGATCACGGCGCTTCTGATGCTCAGCGGTGGTGGTCAGATCACCGACATCACGCCGGATCAGGTCGGCCGTCTGCTGGCCGAGCAGCGGGTGGACGAGGAAGCCCTGCCGCGGACGCTGCCCACCCTGTACCCGGCCCGGTCCGGGCAGACGCTGCTCTGCGCGACGTACCGGGCGGGCGCCGACGGCGGGCCGCCGACCACGACGGTGGAGGTCTTCGACCGGGCGCCGGCGGAGTTGACCGCGAGCGAATCGGGCCCGGTCCCGGTCCGGCAGACCGCCCGGGACGCGGTACGCACGGCCGAGGCGGTGCTGTTGCCCGGCGGCAAGGGAGTGCTCGCCCAGGCCGCACCCGGCGCCGGGACCAGCGGATCCGGCGCCGCCGGGTCGACGGTCTACCTGATCAGCCCGCAGGGCGTCCGGTACCCGCTCGGGTCGGGCGAGACGCTGGCAGTGCTCGGTTACGGCGGTGTCACCCCACTGGCGGTGCCCGGTTCGCTGCTCTCGCTGATCCCGACCGGGCCCACCCTGAGCCAGGAGGACGCGTCGACCTACTTCTCGCCCGGCGGTGCGCCCTCGGCCGCGCCGGCACCGGAGCCCACGTCGGCCTCGCCGTCGCCCACGCCGTCCACCCCGGCCAACGGCGCCCCGGCGTCCGGCGGAACGGGTGGCGGGACGTCCACGGCATCGACCGGGGCCGACGACTGAGCGGCCCCGACGGGTCGCCCCGGATCGCACTGGTGGACTAACCTGAGGTCGCTGACGGTTGTCAACCAGAACGACGGGGATGTTGCCATGACCGGGCGTACGGAAGTCGACCTGCTGTCCCTTGAGGACTTCCACCAGCACCTGGCGGCCCGGCTCAGCCAGGCCGAGTCGGTGTTGCGCAAGCTCAACACCGAGATGCAGTGCGCTCCCCCGGCGTTGGGCTCGTTCACCGACGCCACCGCCAACGCGCGCCGATACAGCGAGGTCCACCAGTCCTATGTCGACCAGGCCGAGCGGTTGCGGCAGGCGGTGGTGGCGGCACAGCAGGCGACCAGCATGATCCTGACGAACTACCGCACCGCCGAGGCGCGTAACGCGGCCAACGCCACCGACATCACCGCGGCGCTGACCGGGGTCGACCGGGCGTTGCAGCCGAAGGGGGACGGGCGTGTCTGAGTACACCCAGCGCTACCAGGGCAGCAGTCACCAGCAGCTGTACGACGCCGTGATGGCCGGCAAGCCGGAGCAGATCGATGGCGTGGCCGCCCAGTGGGCCTCGCTCAAGGGCATCCTGGACGGCCTCGGCCGGGAGCTGAGCGGCGACCTGGAAAAGCTCGGCAACACCTGGACGGGCTCGGCGGGTCGGGAGTTCCAGCGGCGGCTGACGCTGATCGTCGAGCACGCCGAGGCGCTGGGCGAGGGGATGGCCGGCATCAAGCAGGGGCTGACCATGATGGCCGGCCAGCTGCGCACCGCGCACAAGCAGGCCGAGAGCCCGGACGAGACCGACGACAACGACAAGGCGGTCTCCGGGGCGCTCAAGGGCGCCGCGTTCGGCCTGCCTGGCGCCGTGGTCGGGGGCATCATGGGCCACCAGCAGGACAAGGAAGAGCAGGAGAAGGCGCACCAGCGGATGGTGAACGTGGTGGCCGAGCTGGCCGCCGGTTACGACCTCTCCGCGTACGACCGGGTGGTCGACCCGCCCCCGCCGCACCCGGACACGCCGAGGACCACCAACGACGAGACGACGACGCCGCGCAGCGTTCCGGCCACCACCACGCCGACCGCCGCGCCCAACGCCACCCGCGGCACCGCGCACACCGGCGGCGCGACCATCGCGACGCCTGACGGCGTTGCTCCGCCACCGGTCACCGGCGACGGGTCCGGCACCGGCCAGGGCGGCTCGGGCACCGGCGGCACGCCGACCGTCGTCAGCGGTCCGGACGGCGCCGACGGTGATTCCACCACCTCGCTCGCCGGTGCGGATCCGCTGGTCGGCGGGGCGCTGGTCGCCGGTGGCGCCGCCGGGCTAGCCGGCCTGTCCGGGCCGACCACCACGACCGCGAGCGCCGGCGCCGGGCCGGGTCTGCTCTTCGCGGGGCAGGGCGGGGCACCGGCCGGCGGGGTGCTGCGCACCGCCGCGCTCGCCGGTTCGGGCACCACTCCCAGCGCCTCGGTCCGCTCGGCTGGCGGCGCGGCTCCGACCGAGAGCCGCTCGGCCAGCGGGGTCGGGCGCGGCATCGATGGTCGACGCGCCGATGCCACCGGCCGGTCGGCCGCGGCCGGGCGGCAGGGCGTGCTCGGCGGCAGCGGAGCCGGGCGGCAGGGCGCCGCGGGCGCCAACCGCCCCGGTGTGCTCGGCGGGCACGGGCGGTCCGAGGGCGACGAGTCCGACGAGCGGCTGACCTGGCTGACCGAGGACGAGATGGTGTGGCGGGACGGCGGGGACGCGCCGCCGTCGGTGCTCGGCACCGCCGACTGACCCCGGCACAAGCGTGTCGTGAAGGCCCCCACCGGACCCGGTCCGGTGGGGCCTTTCGCCGTTCTGGCCGGCAGCGCGCCTCCGTCCACAGTGCGCGGCGTGGTGGCGGTCACGTCCGCACGGTCGGTTACCGAGCTGCGCCGCGGCGGGTCGAGCGTTAGGTTGGTTTGGTGTCCTCCGCAGCCCCCGTCCGCCCAGCCCGGTGGGCCGTGCTGCGGTCACTGCGGGAGCTGACCCGGCTGGCGGTCACCGCGCTGGTGCTCGCGGTCGGGCTCGGCGGCGCTCTCGCCGCGACCCCGCCCCCGGCATCGGCGCAGCTGCGGCCCAGCGCCGTGAGCAGCCGCGTGGACACTCTCCGACCCGACGCCCTCCCGGCCGCCGAGTGGGCGAGCCAGCCGGCCGAGTCCCGGCCGGCCACCACCGTCGCGGTGACCGCTCCGGTCACCGTGGTTCCGGAGCACGCGCCGGCCGACGATCCCGGGCGCGGCATCCCGCTCCGGCGCGGCCCGCCCGCCCTCTGACCTCGGCCGGCCACCCGCCCGGCGATCCGCGCGGCCCGGCCCGGGCGCACCCCGGGCACCGCGTCGGATCGACCACGCACCCTCACCCACGGGACGTCACCGAACGGTGACCACGCCCGGCGGGCGCCGCGCAGCGGCGACCGTCCCGAGGCGCGGCCCGGCCGCCCATCCGAGCAGTGCAGCCGGTGGCACCGGCACCGCATTCGGTCACGCCGATGCCGCCGGAAGACCCCGTCCGCCGCCACCCGTCGATACCCGTCGTTCGACCGCGAGGTGCTGATCATGCAGACCGTCCTCTCCGCCGTCCTGCCCGATGTGCCGCGGGCTGCCGCCATCTGGCTGAGCCTGCTCGGTGTGGTCGCCGTCGCCGTCGCCGCCCTGCTGGTGCGGCCCGGCCGGCTCCGCTTCGACCCGGGCGCTCGCATCCGCCGCGCGGCGATGCCCAGTCAGCTCGAACAGGCGCAGGCGGAACGCGAGCAGAGCCGCTACGCGCAGGAGATCGCCGTCGCCGCCGAGCGGGCCACCGCCACCGCCCAGCGCCACCGGGCGGAATGGGTGGCCGCGCAGGAGGAGGTCGAGACCGCCTGGCAGGCGTACGAGGCGGCCGAGGCAGCCGTCCGGCGACTCGGCGCCGCTGCCGCGATGCCGTTGCCGCACACCGCCCGGACCCCGGCCGAGTACGCCGACCGCGAGCGCTACCTCCACCGGGCCGCGCTGGACGCGTACTGGCGGCGGGAGCTGTCGGTGGAGCAGCTCAGTGACGTCTTCGCGCACCGCGCCGGCTGGGACCCTCGGCTGCACCCGGTCGAGCAGGAGCTGGTGCTGCAGCGGGCGATCCGCGACAATCTGGCGGCCCGGCACGCCGCCGCCGAAGAGCGGGAGCAGGCCGCCTGGCGTGCCGCGGAGTTGGCCGTCGCGGCGGCCCGCAGCCTGCGCGAGGAGGCCCACGCGGCGACCGGACGCCGGGTGGCGGAGTCGGCCTCGGTGCTGCCGCTGAGCGAGGTGGTCCGGCCGATCGAGCAGACCCGGGAGAACCAGGTGGTCGCCCGCGGCCGCGCGGCGGTACCCGCGTTCTGAGCCCGCGACCCGTGGCGCCTCCGGGGCGGGGCGGGGACCGCACCCGCGCGCCGACCCGCGTCGGCGGGCCGGTCGTGCGCGGGTGGGTTAGCGTGACGGAATGTCCCGAGAGGCGTGGGTGCTCGTGGTGGTCGCCGGCATCCTGGCGATCGCCACACTGGTCGGCGCGGTGGTGCTGGCGGTGCGGGTGGTGCGGACGCGGCGCCTGCTGACCGGGCTCGGCGCGGGCGGCAAGGTCGCCTTCTACGGGGCGCTGATCTACACGATCTTCCCGGTCGACCTGCTCCCGGACCCGATCTACCTGGACGACATGGGCGTGCTGGCTGGTGCGCTGATCTACCTCAGCCGGCTCGTGCAACAGCGCCGGGCGGCCAACCGCCGGCTGCCCGGGCAGCCGGACGCGCCGCAGGACCCGGACCGGACGCGCCGCCCCGTGCCATGATCGTGGTCCGGTAGGCGGAATGAGGGACGGGTCATGGCGGGCGATCATCGGTTGGACGTACTCGACGACCGGGTTGCCGCCTTCTGCGCGGAACGGCACCTCGCGACGCTGACCACCCTGCGCGCCGACGGCACGCCGCACGTGGTGCCGGTCGGGGTCACCCTCGACCCGGCGGCCGGACTGGCCCGGGTGATCACCTCCCGCACGTCCCACAAGGCCCGGCAGGTCGCTGCGGCTGGCGCGGCGGGCACCCCGGTGGCCGTCTGCCACGTGGACGGCCGACGCTGGCTGACCATCGAGGGTCGGGCGGTGCTCCGCTCGGACCGGGCCTCCGTCGCGGAGGCGGAGCGCCGTTATGCCGAGCGGTACCGGACACCGCGTCCGAATCCGGAGCGGGTGGTCATCGAGATCACCGTGACCGGCCTGCTGGGCAGCCTCTGATCCGTTGCCGGTCCGCCATCCGCGCCGTATCGAGGGGCCCTCGGACGGGTTGAGGATCCTTGCGCGGGCATTTGTGCCCTCGTGACCGTTTCTGACTCCGTCGACTGGGCATGAGCGGCGGCACGTCGGGCCCGGAATCCCGCCAGGTCGGGAGTCGTTGCATCTGGGCGCGACGACCGCGCCGGGGCCGGCGGTGGAATGCCGGCCGGAGCAGGGCCGTTACGTCCCCGGTACGCCCACGGCCGAGACCCCCGTGGGTCGTCGCCCTGTGATGAGCCGAGCGCCATTCCCGGTGCTGCCGCCCTCCCCAGTCGGAGGCGACCAACCCCCGAACGGAGACTCGACCATGAACCCGATCATCCAGAAGAGCGGTCTGTCCGTCGCCGGCATGCTGGTTGCCGGCGGTTGCGCGCTCGGCCCGGCGGTGGCCGCGCAGGCCGCCCCGGTGCAGGGCCCCCCGATCTCGGCGAGCCAGACCGACCGGGGCACCGACCGGTCCGCCGAGCGGATCCTCGGCATCGACTACCAGGCCCAGCCGAACTTCTACTACTGCGGTCCGGCCGCGACCCGCATCGCGCTCTCCGCGCAGGGCAAGGCGCTCTCCCAGGACGAGGTCGCCAAGCTGCTCGGCACCAGCGAGGCGGGCACCCCGTCGGCCCTGGACACCACCCGCGTGCTCAACGAGCTCACCGGCGGCAAGTACCGGACCACGGAGATCCGTGACTCGGTTGCCCGTCCGGAGCAGGTCGAGCAGCTGCGGCGAGACGTGCTGGCCGCGGTGGACGGCGGTCGGCCGGTGGTGGCCAACGTCAAGGGCACGACCGTGGACACCGACGGCAACCCGCACTCGTACGAGGGCGGGCACTACCTGACCCTGGTCGGTTACCGCGATGGTGGGGACACCATCAGGGTCGCGGACCCGGCCGACCCGGCTCTGGGCGAGTACTGGGTGAGCCTGTCGAAGGTCGCCAACTGGGTCGCCGAGCGCGGCTACTCTTCCTGACCCTGCCGTTCACCGGGCCGGTCACCCCTGTCGGGGTGGCCGGCCCGGTCGTCGTCGCGGTTACGGGCGGCGCGGTGCGATCGCCGGCGGGCCCGGGCCGCCCGGGTCGGCCGTGCCCGGTGCAGGTGCCGTCGGGGCGGCGGGTGGACGGCCATCTCGCCGGCGCCGGCCGCCCGGCGCACCAGCCGGTTGGCGTCGCCCGGCTCGCAGCCGGTCGCCCGGAGCAGGTCGCTGGACGCGGTGCGCAGGCCGGTGACGAGCGCGTCGCAGAACGAGCGGACACCGGTTGCGGCGGCCCGCCCGGCCAGTTCGGCGCACTCCTGGACGAGCCGGCGGGTCTGCTCGGGATCTCTGCCGGCCCGGTGTTCGGAGTGCATCTTTCGCACCGCCTGGCCCAGCCGGGCCACCGCCTCCGGCAACTCCTCCGGTATCGGCTCGTCGTACTGGAGGGCGGTCGACGACCAGCGGGCCAGCGCCCGGCTGTCCAGCGTCAACCGCTCGAGGTGCTCCGCGCCGCGGGCGTACCGGCGGTACTGCTCACGCCGGTGCCAACGCGCCGGCGCGATCGTCACCACCTCCTCCGCGCCGCTCAGCGCCTCGTGCAGCCGACCCAGGTCGCCCTCCGCGGCGCGGATACGGTCCAGGACGCGCAGCGCCCCGTCGGCGTCGCGCTCCCGCAACGCCTTCGCCAGGGCGGCGAGCTGGTCGCAGAGGACGGCGATGATGGGCGCCACCGCCCGGTCCAGTACGCGCAGTGGGTTGATCGGCACCAGCAGCGCGACCACCACCAGGCCGACCATCCCACCGACCACCGCGTCGAAGATCCGGGGCAGCTCCAGACCGCGCTCCATCGGGGCCAGCGTGGCGATCAGCACGGCGGTACCGCCGGCCTGACCCACCAGGGCGCCGCCCCGTCCGGCGACCAGCAACGCGCTGGCGATCGCGAGGGTGACCACGGCCCCGGTCTGCCACGGCCCGGAGCCGAGCAGGAAGCGCAGTGCATCGCCGATGACGATGCCGATTCCCACCCCGGCGAGCAGCTCGAAGGTGCGGCGGGCCCGCTGGCCGATGGCGGTGGCGATCGTACCGACGGCGGCGGCCGGCGCGAACACGTGCGCCCCCGGGCCGAGGAGGTGCTGGGCGATCAACGCGGCGAGCGCCGCGGCCAGTCCGGCCTGGATGGCGATCACCAGGGTGATCTCCCACTGTCGCGCCCGGATCCGGCCCGCCTGGCCGCTTCGGCGCCGCACCCGTTCGATCGCCTGACCGCTCCGCTCGGCAGCCTGGTCGAGCCGCGACCGGTCGCTGTCGGCTGGTGGGCGGTCATCGGACATGGCGGCGGTTACCCCGAGGCCAGGCGAGCAATCGTGCCCGTCCGCATCGAAGGCACCAGAGACACAAACGCCTCAACGGCAATCCATCGGTGACGGTGGGTTTGCACCAGGGCACGGGGGTACCAGGGCCGCAAACCTACCGATCCGCAACCGGTAAGGGGCCGTGACATGACCAACCCGCAGAGCACCGGCGACCAGGACGTCGTCGACATCCTGGTCGCCGACCATCAACAGGTCGAGACGCTCTTCGTCGAGCTGGAGACCCGGCAGGGCACCCCCGAGTACCGCCGCCAGCTCGTCGACGTCATGATCGCCGAGCTGGTCCGCCACGCGGTGGCCGAGGAGGCGTACGTCTATCCGACCGCCCGCAAGACGCTGCCCGATGGCGACGAGATCGCCGAGCGCGAGATCGCCGAACACGCCGACGCCGAGCGGACGATGAAGGAGCTGGAGTCCGTCGACCCGTCCGACCCCCGCTTCGACGAGTTGATCGCCCACCTGACGAGCACCATCCGACACCACGTACGGGAGGAGGAGGGCGAACTCTTTCCCCGGCTGCGCGCCGCGACAGCCCGCGAGGAACTGGTGGAGCTGGCCGACAAGGTGACCGCGGTCAAGGAGATCGCACCGACCCGACCGCACCCGAGCCTGCCGGACCACCCACCGGCGAACAAGATTCTCGCCCCCGGCGCCGGCCTGGTGGACCGGCTGCGGGACGCGCTGCGCGGTCGGCCGACGTCGATGAGCGAGCTACGCGAGCAGCAGAAGCGCTGACCCGCTTCGACTCCGGGCCTCGTCCGACCTGACCCCGCCCGACGCGCCGGGCGAGACGGTCCGGAAAGGACATCTCCCGGGTCGCGCACGGCGACCCGGGAGATGTCCTGCTGTCAGCGGGCCTGGTCGCCCTCACCGGTACGCGCCTGCGCCTGGTCCACGCCCTTGTCGATCTGCTCGTCGTACTTGCCACCGGTCCGCTTGTCAGCCATGTCGCCGGCCTTGTCCAGGCCCTGGTCGACCTGCTTGTCGTGCTTTTCCGAGAAATCCTTGGCCTTGTCCATGAAGTCACCCACGGCGATCCTCCTCCACTCCGGTCACTCCCGTCAGCGTTCCCCCGGCCGGCCAGCGCAAACAGCGTTGCCGGGCTGCTTCGGACGCCCGGCCCGGAAGCGGTACGGGTGTCGCGGAACGTCGGTTCGGGTACGACCTCGCGAAATCGAGGAGGACGAACATGGTGGCAGACGAACCCGGGGCGGGCTCCGGGGAAACGACGGGCGGCTCCGGGCCACGTCAGGCGTGGACGGCACTGCCCTGGCTGGTCCGGACCGCCGTGCTGTGGAGCGCCTGCCTGGTGGTGGTCGTCGCCGGGCTCTACCTGCTGGGCCGGATCGCCGTGCTGCTGGCGCCGTTGGCGATCGCGCTGGCCGCCACCATCTTCCTCACCGCGCTACTCGACCCGGTGCTGCTCCAGCTGCGCCGGATGCGGCTGCCCGCGGCGCTGGCCGCACTGCTCACCGTGCTGCTGCTGCTCGGCATCCTGGTCGGGGTCGGCGCGCTGGTGTGGAACCTGACCGCCAGCCAGTTCGACCAACTCAGCCAGGAGTTGACCCAGGGGCTGGATCGCAGCCGGGACTTCGTCACGTCCACACTGCCGGTCACCGACGCACAGCTCGACAAGCTGGTCGACCAGGCCCGGCAGGGTCTGAGCGGC
Source organism: Micromonospora acroterricola (assembly GCF_003172955.1). GTDB lineage: Bacteria > Actinomycetota > Actinomycetes > Mycobacteriales > Micromonosporaceae > Micromonospora > Micromonospora acroterricola. The sequence continues at coordinate 20,475 of NZ_QGKR01000134.1, forward strand.
AACTCGCCGGACCCGGTCGCCGGCGCCCGTACCGTCACCGAGGTGCTCGGCTCGGCGCTGCTCGCCCTGGTGCTGCTCTTCTTCCTGCTGAAGGACGGCCGGTCGATGTGGCACTGGGTGCTGTCCCGGATGACGGGGCCGAACCGGCCGGTGGTGGCCGAGGCCGGCCGGGCCGGTTGGCGGACGTTGGGCGCGTACAGCCGGGGCACGATGCTGATCGCCGCGATCGACGCGATCGGCATCGGCCTGGCCCTGGTGGTGCTGCGGGTGCCGCTCGCCCTGCCGCTCGCACTGATCACGTTCCTCGGCGGTTTCGTGCCGATCATCGGGGCGACGGTGGCCGGCGCGGTGGCGGTGCTGGTGGCGCTGGCGGCCAACGGGCCGACCACCGCGCTGCTCACCCTGGCCGCGGTGATCGCCGTGCAACAGATCGAGGGCAACCTGCTGGAGCCGTTGGTCATGAAGCGGCAGGTTCGGCTGCACCCGGCGGTCATCCTGGTGGCGGTGACCGCCGGCACCCTGATCGCGGGCATCGCCGGCGCCTTCGTCAGCGTCCCCATCACCGCCGTGATCTGGCGTGTCATCGACACCGTCCAACGACACCGCGTCACGCCCACCGCGACCGGGGTGTCGGATGCCCCGTCAACCTCGTGATCGAGAGGACGGGGCGGGCGTGCGGGTGAGGTGGGTGGTGAACCAGGTGCCGGCGTGATCGGCGACCTGGTCCAGGGTGCCGGGCTCCTCGAAGAGGTGGGTGGCACCGGGGACGATCCGCAGTTCACCCACCTCCCCCAGCTCGACCTGAGCCTGCTCGTTGAGCACGATCACCTCTTCGTCCAGGCCACCGACCAGCAGCAACGTCGGGGTACGCACCTGGGCCAGAGCGGCACCGGCCAGGTCGGGCCGACCGCCCCGGGAGACCACCGCGCCCACCTGGTCGGCGCGGGACGCCGCCGCGACCAGGGCTGCGGCGGCACCCGTACTGGCGCCGAAGAGGCCGATCGGCACATCACCGGCGGGGCGCTCGGCCGCCAACCAGTCGACGATCCCGGCCAGCCGGCTGGCCAACAGCCCGATGTCGAACCGCAGCTCGGCGGTGCGCGCGTCCACCTCGTCCTCGGCCGGGGTGAGCAGGTCGACCAGCACCGTCCCGAGCCCCCGACCGTTGAAAGTCCGAGCCACCGCCACGTTGCGCGGACTGTGCCGCGAGCTGCCGCTGCCGTGCGCGAAGAGCACCACGCCCACCGGCTGGGCGGGCAGCATCAGGTCCGCGGGGAGCTGGGCGTCCCCGACCGGGATGGTCACCGTGCGCTGCTCGTCCATACCCCACCTCCTCGTTGCTCGCCTGCGCTCCGGGTACCCACCGGAATCGTCAGCAACCCGCCCCGCCTGTCGCGACCCGCGTTGCCGCTCGGGCCGGGGTGACGGCATGGCGTTTGCCGGGTGGGGCGCCGGGTAGGCGACGAGCGACCGCAGACCGTGTCGGCGCAACCGCGCCCCGACGGATCGCGAGGATCGTCATGGCCCAGGAGCAGACGTCGCGGCAGCAGCAGATGGACGAGCGGAACCGGCGGGAACAGGACGCCGAGCGGAGCCGGGACTGGGGGGACGAGGCCGCGCAGGCGCGCACTCCCGAAGATCCCCGGGCGATGGCGCCCAGGGATGCTTTGGGACGCCCCTCCACCGGCGAGCCCGTCTGACGCACGGGCCGGGCCCACCGAGCCGACGGGCGGTGTCACATCCGCCGCTCGACGGTCGGGCCCACCCGGGAGCTCGGCGGCCGGGGCGGGATCACTCCCGCCCCGGCCGTCACTCTTCGCGCTCTGGCAACCGCAGCAGCGGCGATCGGCCCGGCGGCTGTTCCGGAGGCGGCCCGGACGGGTTGGCTGGGGGCACCGGCACGGTGACCGGCTCGTCGCAGGTGACCCGCAGCACCTGGTCGTGGTGGCGCAGCTCCACCACGTCATCCGGGCCACCGTGGCGCAACGAGTACGTCGTCTGGTGCGGCCGGACGTCCACCCGCAACGCCAGCCCGCGCCACTGGAGGGAGAACTCCAGGCGGCTGAGCCGGCTGGAGAGCCGCGGCGCGAACGACAGCCCACCGTCGTGGTCGCGCAATCCACCCAGTCCGCCGACCAGGGCGAGCCACGCGCCGGCCAGCGAGGCCATGTGCACGCCGTCGCGGGTGTTCTCGTTGAGGTCGTGCAAATCCATCAGCGCGGCCTCGCGCAGGTAGGTGTGCGCCAGCTCGGGATAGCCGACCTCGGCGGCGAGCACCGCCTGGGTGCAGGCCGACAGCGACGAGTCGCGTACGGTGCGGCGCTCGTAGTAGAGGAAGTTGCGCACCTTCTCCTCGGGGGTGAACGCGTCCCCCCGCCAGTGCATGGCCAGGACGAGGTCGGCCTGCTTGATCACCTGCTTGCGGTACAGGTCGAAGTACGGGTAGTGCAGCAGCAGCGGGTACTTCTCCGCCGGCGTGTGCGCGAAGTCCCACTCCTGGAGCCGGGTGAACCCCTCCACCTGCTGGTGGACCTCGAGCTCGTCGTCGTACGGGACGTGCATGGAGGTGGCGGCGTCCCGCCAGCTCGCCGCCTCCTCGTCGGTGACCCCCAGGTGGAAGGCGTCCTCCCGGTAGCGCATCACCACCTCGGCGGCGGCGAGCAGGTTCCGCTGCGCCATCAGATTGGTGTAGACGTTGTCGTTCTTGATCGCGGTGTACTCGTCGGGGCCGGTGACCCCGTCGATGTGGAATCGCCCGTGCCGGTCGTGGTGGCCGATCGAGCGCCACAGCCGGGCCGTCTCCACCAGCAGCTCCAGCCCGATCTCCCGCTCCAGGTCGGTGTCCCCGGTGACCAGCACGTAGCGGCGCAGCGCGTCGGCGATGTCGGCGGCGATGTGGAAGGCCGCCGTGCCGGCCGGCCAGTATCCCGAGGACTCGGGACCCTCGATGGTCCGCCAGGGGAAGGCCGCGCCCTTGAGGTTGAGCGTCTCGGCCCGCTCCTGGGCCAGCTCCAGTGTGCTGTGCCGCCAGTGCAGCGCGTTGCGCACGGCGCTCGGCTGGGTGTACGTGAGCACCGGCAGGACGAACATCTCGGTGTCCCAGAACGCGTGGCCGTCGTACCCGGGGCCGGTGAGCCCCTTCGCCGAGATCGGCCGACGCTCGGCCCGGGCGCCGGCCTGGAGGACGTGGAAGAGGCCGAACCGGACCGCCTGCTGCACCTCCGGGTCGCCCTCGACCCGGACGTCGGCCGCGTCCCAGAATTCGTCGAGGTAGCCCCGCTGCTCCCGGCAGAGCCCGTCCCAGCCGTCCAGGCGGGCGCCGGCCAGCGCCGCCCCGACCTGGTCGCGCAGCGCCGGCAGCGAACGCCGGCTCGACCAGCCGTACGTCAGGTACTTGACCACCCGCAGCTTCTCACCGGGCTTGATGACACAGGCGATCGTGGTGCGGACCCAGTCCTCGTACCCCTCGGACTCGATGGTGGTGCGGTCCGGGCCGTGCACCTCGTGTTCCATGGCGGCGGCCACCCGAAGGCCGGAGACCTTGGTGCGGTGGATCAGCTGCCCACCGTCCGGAGTGGTCAGCTCCTCCTCGGACTGCAACGGCGACTCCAGCACCGCCGCGACCCGGGGGTCGTTACTCTGCGGGGGCAGCGTCTCGTTGGCCACCAGCTCGGACTGCACGATCAGCCGCAGCGGGCCGTCGACGGCCTCGACCTCGTAGCTGATGGCGGCGACCGACCGCTGGGTGAACGACACCAGCCGGGTGCTGCGGACCTTGACCTCGCGGCCGGCCGGCGAGCGCCAGTGCAGGTCCCGGTGCAGCGTGCCGGCACGCAGGTCGAGGATCCGCTCGTGGGAGAGCAGCTCGCCGTAGCGCACGTCGAGTGGTTCGTCGTCGACCAGCAGCCGGATCAGCTTGCCGTTGGTGACGTTGACGATGGTCTGCCCGGACTCGGGGAAGCCGTAGCCGGCCTCCGCGTACGGCAGTGGGCGGAGCTCGTAGAACGAGTTGAGGTATGTGCCGGGCAGGCCGTGCGGCTCGCCCTCGTCGAGGTTGCCGCGCAGCCCGACGTGCCCGTTGGAGAGCGCGAAGACCGACTCCGACTGGGCCAGCACGTCCATGTCCAGCCGGGTTTCCCGAACGTGCCAGGGGTCGACCGGATAGGCCCGTTCCCGGATCACGCGGGACCCCGCTCTCCGGTGCGGTTGCTGCCGGCGGGCGGGGCGACGGCCCCACGCGGTGCGGGCGGGACGTCGCCCGCGTCCAGCAGGTCGGCGAGGTCGGTGACCACGATGTCGGCGCCGTGCGCGCGCAGTTCGTCAGCCTGCCCGACCCGATCGACGCCGATCACGTACCCGAAGCCGCCGGCCCGGCCGGCGGCCACGCCGGAGAGCGCATCCTCGAAGACGGCGGCCTGCGCCGGGTCGACACCGAGCAGGCGGGCCCCGGCGAGGAACGTGTCCGGGTGCGGCTTGCCGCGCAGCCCCTGGGCGCGGGCGACCAGCCCGTCGACCCGCGCCTCCAGCAGCGGTTCCAGCCCGGCGGCGGCGACCACCTCGCGCCCGTTGGCGCTCGCGGTCACCACGGCTCGACGCAGCCCGGCGGCGGTCGCCGCCTCCAGGTAGCGGACCGAGCCCGGGTAGACCTCGACGCCGGAGCTGCGCAGGCGCTCGAGAAGCAGGACGTTCTTGCGATTGCCGACGCCGTTGACCGTGTCGGCGTCCGGCGGGTCGTCCGGGCTGCCCTCGGGCAGCACGATGCCCCGGGAGGCGAGGAACGACCGGACGCCGTCGGCGCGGGGGCGCCCGTCGACGTAGCGGTTGTAGTCCGGGCCGGGGTCGAACGGTTGGAACGGCTCGCCGGTGGCGGTGGCACGCTGCCGCAGGAACTCGTCGAACGTCTCCGTCCAGGCGGCGTTGTGCACGCGGGCGGTCTGCGTGAGCACACCGTCCAGGTCGAAGAGACAGGCGGTCACGTGAGCAGGTAGGCCCAGCACGCTACGAATCTAACCACCCGTCCGGCTCGGCAAACCGCGTTTCCGCTGCCACCGGCGCGGCTCAGTTCGGCCGCAGTGTCCAGATCACGGTCATCGCCGAGGTGGGCGTGCCGTCCTCGGTGGTGATCTCCACCTCGACCGGGAACTCGGGCCGCGTGCCGGACTCCAGCTCGTCGATCACCTCCAGGGCCGGCCGACCGAGCCGCGCGGTGGCCAGCACCGACCCCTTGGCGAGCTTGCGGTAGGCGATGTCGGCGCGGACGGCGAGCGGCACGGCCCGGTCGAGCAGCTGCCCGAAGGCGGCCAGGACCACCGCGCCGGAGGCCGTCTCACCGAGGGTGAACATGGCCCCGGCGTGTGGCCCGCCGACGTGGTTGTGGGTGGCCGGTGAGTCGGGGAGGCGGACGACCCCCCCCCCGCCGCCGTCGCCCTC
>NZ_QGKR01000164.1 GCF_003172955.1 Micromonospora acroterricola
AGCAGGTCTACACCTCGGCCGAGCCGGTCGAGGCGCCCACCCGGCGCGGCGGCGGCCGCCTCTGGCAGGTGCTGATCGGCGGCGCGGCCGTCCTGGTCCTCCTCGCGCTCTGCGGCCTGGGCGCGGCCGCGCTCCTGGTCGATCGCGACCCACAGCCGCAGGTCACGCCGACCTTCCAACCCAACGCCGCCCCGTCCGCCCCGGCGGACCGGCAGGACCTCGACTCCCGCGACACCGACCAGGCCCCGCTCACCGCCAAGGAACTCTTCCCCGGCAAGGAGCTGAAGGTCACCGACGGCCAGCCGGGCTACCAGGTCCTCAAGACGCAGTCCAGCGGCAGTTGCGCCGTCGCCGCCACCGGCGAGGTGGCCGACCTGCTGGTCCGGCTCGGCTGCAACCAGGTCGTCCGGGCCACGCTGCGGGCGCCGGGCGGCGACCACCTGGTCACCACCGGGCTGTTCAACCTCACCGACAAGGTCAGCGCGGAACGTGCCCGGGACCGGATCCGGCAACTGCTCGACGAGCGGCAGGGCCGGTTCCGCGGCCTGGTGGGCAACGACGGCGACGGCACCGAGGTGGTGGCCACCGCCCCGGCCCGGGTGGGTTGGCAGGTCCGGGGGCACTACCTGGCGTACGCGCTGGTGGTCCGCACGGACGGTGTCGCGGTCAAGTCCGGCGACACCACGATCCGGGAGATCCTGTTCGACATGATCGAGCTGCACCTGAGCCGGGGCGTACTGCAACGGCGGGTCGACGGCGGCACCGCCGGGCAACCGACGGCGGCGCCCACGGAGACCAGCGGCACCCAGGGCGGCAGCACCGGCGACGGAGAGCTGCCGGGCGACTGAGCCCACCCGGCCTCGCGTCCGGCGGGGTCAGCGCCTGCGTTCGGCGCGGTCAGCCCTCGACGGGGACCCGCAGCCGGCGGGTGAGGTCGGCGCGGCGGGCGTACTCGGCCGGGTCGGCCGGATAGCCGACCTCGACCAGGGTCAGCCCGTGCGCCGGGGCCACGGTCACCTCGCTGGACCGCTCCCGGCGGGCGAGCAGGCTGCCCGGCCACTCCACCGGGCGGCGGCCGTCCCCGGCCACCAGCATCGCACCCACCAGGCTGCGCACCATCGCCTGGCAGAACGCGTCCGCCTGCACCGTGGCGACGAGGATGCCGTCGGTGTCGCGGCGCCAGTCCAGCCGGGTCACCTCGCGCAGCGTGGTGGCGTTCTCCTTGCGCCGGCAGTACGCGGCGAAGTCGTGCTCCCCGACGAGGCCGGCCGCCGCGGCGTTCAGCGCCGCCAGGTCCAGCGGCTTCGGCCAGGCCAGCACCTCGTGCCGGCGCAGCGGCTCCACGCCGTACCGGGCGTCGGTGACCCGGTACTCGTACCGTCGGAAGGTGGCCGAGAACCGGGCGTCGAAGTCGGCCGGCACCTCGGTCATCGCCCGCACCCGGACGTCGGTGGGGAGCAACCGGGCCAGCCGGCGCAGCAGCCGGTCCCCGTGCTGCCGCCACACCTCGGCGGGGAGGTCCAGGTGGCAGACCTGCCCGGTGGCGTGCACCCCCGCGTCGGTCCGCCCGGCGACGGTCAACCCGGTGGCCGTGCCCGCGCCGAGGACCAGGTCCAGGGTCTCGACGAGCACCCCGGCGACGGTGCGCCGGGTCGGTTGGGCGGCCCAGCCGGAGAAGCCCGTGCCGTCGTACGAGACGTCCAGCCGCAGCCGGATCCGCTCGTCCACCTCGTACCTCCAGTTACGGGTCGGGCCCGACACCCCGTGAGGGGTGCCGGGCCCGAACGATGCCCGAGATCAGGCCTTGTTCTCCTCGGTGGCGAGGTCGCTGTCCTCGCGCGCCTCGGCGGTGTCGCCGGACGCCGAGACCGGCGGCTCCGCGTCCTGGTCGGAGTTCTCCGACCGCGGGGTCTCCTCCTCGGGGGCGAGCGCCTCGACCTTGTCCTGCTGCGCGGCCTTGCGGGCGGCGGTCTTCTTGTTCGCCTTCGGCTCGGCGACCTGAAGCTCCTCCACCAGCTCGATGACCACCATCGGCGCGTTGTCACCCTTGCGCGGACCGGTCTTCACGATCCGGGTGTAGCCGCCGGGGCGGTTGGCGTACCGGGGCGCGATCTGGTCGAACAGGGCGTAGACCACGTCCTTGTCCTTGACGACGCCCAGCACCCGCCGCCGCGCGGCCAGGTCACCGCGCTTGGCCTTGGTGATGAGCTGCTCGGCCAGCGGACGCAGCCGCCGGGCCTTCGTCTCGGTGGTCTTGATCTTGCCGTGCTGGAACAGCGCGGTGGCCAGGTTGGCCAGCATCAGCCGCTCGTGCGCGGGGCTGCCGCCGAGGCGGGGGCCCTTGGTGGGCGTGGGCATGCTTGGTGCTCCTCAGTTGTGGCGGCAGCGCGGACTAGAGCTGCTCGGTCTCGCGGTAGTCGTCGGTGTCGTAGTCGGCCTCGCCGAAGGTGTCCACGACGTGCGCCGGGTCGAAGTTCGGAGCCGAGTCCTTCAGCCCGAGACCCATCCCGGCGAGCTTCATCTTGACCTCGTCGATCGACTTCTGACCGAAGTTGCGGATGTCGAGGAGGTCGGCCTCGGTACGCCCGATGAGCTCACCAACGGTGTTGATGCCCTCGCGCTTGAGGCAGTTGTAGGAGCGGACGGTGAGGTCCAGCTCCTCGATCGGCAGGGCGAGGTCCGCCGCCAGCTGAGCGTCCTGCGGGGACGGCCCGATGTCGATGCCCTCGGCGGTCTCGTCCAGCTCCCGAGCCAGACCGAACAGCTCCACCAGCGTCGAGCCGGCGGAGGCCAGCGCGGTGCGCGGGCCCATCGACGGCTTGGTCTCGACGTCGATGATCAGCCGGTCGAAGTCGGTGCGCTGCTCGACACGGGTCGCCTCGACGCGGTAGGTCACCTTCAGCACCGGCGAGTAGATCGAGTCGACCGGGATCCGGCCGATCTCGGCGCCGGACTGCTTGTTCTGCGCCGCCGTGACGTAGCCCCGACCCCGCTCGACGGTCAGCTCCATGTCGAGCCGGCCCTTGCCGTTGAGGGTGGCGAGCTTGAGATCCGGGTTGTGCACCGAGACGCCGGCCGGGGGCTGGATGTCACCCGCGGTCACGTCGCCCGGGCCCTGCTTGCGCAGGTACATGCTGACCGGCTCGTCGTGCTCGGAGCTGACCGTGAGCTCCTTGATGTTCATGACGAGCTCGACCACGTCCTCCTTGACACCGGGGATCGTGGTGAACTCGTGCAGCACGCCGTCGATCTTGATCGACGTCACCGCCGCGCCCGGGATCGACGACAGCAGCGTGCGCCGCAGCGAGTTGCCCAGGGTGTAGCCGAAGCCCGGCTCCAGCGGCTCGATGGCGAACCGGGAACGGGTCTCGCTGATCGACTCCTCGGAGAGGGAGGGTCGCTGGCTGATGAGCATGTTGTCTCTTCTCTTCCGGGGCGCCCGCTATTTGACGCCCACGACACAAACTGTTCCGGTGGCCCGCCCCGAGGGGCGGGCCACCGCAACGAGCTCTGACTACTTGGAGTAGAGCTCGACGATCAGCTGCTCCTGGACCTGCGTGTCGATGACCTGCCGGGCCGGGAGGGAGTGCACCAGGATCTTCATCTGGCTGGGGATGGCCTCGAGCCAGGCCGGCACAGCCCGCGAACCGGCCTGAGCCTGCGCAACGATGAACGGGGTGAGCTCCTTGCTCTTGCCCCGAACCTCGATGATGTCGTGCTCCTTGACGCGGTACGACGGGATGTCGACCTTCTTGCCGTTCACCGTGAAGTGACCGTGCTTGACCAGCTGGCGGGCCATGTCCCGCGAGTGGGCGTAGCCGGCCCGGTAAACGACGTTGTCCAGCCGCGACTCGAGGATCTGCAGGAGGACCTCACCGGTCTTGGCCTGCTTGCCAACGGCTTCCTCGTAGTAACCGCGGAACTGCTTCTCCAGCACGCCGTAGACACGGCGGGCCTTCTGCTTCTCACGGAGCTGGAGCAGGTACTCCGTCTCCTTGGTGCGGCCGCGGCCGTGCTGCCCGGGCGGGAACGGCCGGGACTCGAACGGGCACTTCGGACCATCGCACTTGCTGCCCTTGAGGAACAGCTTCATCTTCTCCCGCCGGCAACGGCGGCAGTCAGCACCGGTGTAACGAGCCATCTCTCTCTACCTCTCAGACCCGACGACGCTTAGGCGGACGGCATCCGTTGTGCGGCTGCGGGGTGACGTCGGCGATCTGGCCGACCTCCAGCCCGACGGCCTGCAGCGAACGGATCGCGGTCTCCCGGCCGGAGCCGGGGCCCTTGACGAACACGTCGACCTTGCGCATGCCGTGCTCCATGGCCCGACGCGCGGCGGCCTCGGCGGCCAGCTGCGCGGCGAACGGAGTCGACTTGCGGGAGCCCTTGAAGCCCACCTGGCCCGCGGAGGCCCAGGAGATGACCGCACCGGTCGGGTCCGTGATGGACACGATGGTGTTGTTGAAGGTGCTCTTGATGTGCGCCTGCCCGTGGGCGACGTTCTTGCGTTCCTTGCGCCGGACCTTCTTGACAGCGGCTCCGGCACGAGCCTTCGGTGGCATAAGTCTGTGCGCTCCTGAATGGGTTCTGGCTTGTCGCGCCCGTTGATTACGTAGTCACCGGTTCCGGTTGGAGCCCGGCCTACCTCGGCGGAGAGCGACCAGAATTCCGGTTTAAGAATTACTTCTTGCCGGGCTTCTTCTTGCCGGCGACGGTCCGCTTCGGGCCCTTCCGGGTCCGTGCGTTGGTCTTGGTCCGCTGGCCACGCACGGGCAGACCCCGGCGGTGCCGGATGCCGGCGTAGCAGCCGATCTCAACCTTGCGGCGGATGTCAGCGGCGACCTCGCGGCGCAGGTCGCCTTCAACCTTGTAGTTGCCCTCGATGTGGTCGCGGAGCTGCACGAGCTCCTCGTCCGTGAGGTCCCGAGCGCGCTTGTCCGGCGAGATGCCGGTGGCGGCGAGTGTCTCCATGGCGCGGGTGCGACCGAGCCCGAAGATGTAGGTGAGCGCGATCTCCATCCGCTTTTCGCGGGGGAGATCCACGCCGACTAGACGTGCCATGTGCGGGCGTACTCCTCGTGTTGTGTGGCGGAGGTGTGGACCCGTCCCACCCCGCTACCGGCCGTCCCGTCTTTCCGACGCTGTCAGCGCCGGCGACCGGGATCGGTCGCTGCCCGAGCGGGCCCCGGCCTCCGACCGGGGGTCAGCCACGAAGGAGTACGTCTCGCGTACCGCTCGCGGCTGGGACGAGCATGTGTGATGTGTGTGTCGCTGGGGATCTGCCCCGGACCAACACCACCCGGCCGTGTTCCGGCCGGACGGGCTGAGTCAGCCCTGGCGCTGCTTGTGGCGCGGGTCGCTGCAGATGACCATGACCCGGCCGTGCCGGCGGATAACCCGGCACTTGTTGCAGATCCTCTTGACGCTCGGCTTGACCTTCACGGTTGCCTTACTTCCCATCTGGCCCGGGGACGCGCGCAGCGCGAGACCGGACGTCGAAGACGGACACGGGACTTCCCGGCCGCCGTCAGGACTACTTGTAGCGGTAGACGATGCGCCCGCGGGTCAGGTCGTACGGCGAGAGTTCGACGACGACCCGGTCCTCCGGAAGGATGCGGATGTAGTGCTGCCGCATCTTGCCGCTGATGTGAGCCAACACCTTGTGGCCGTTCGCGAGCTCCACCCGGAACATGGCGTTCGGCAGGGGCTCGATGACCCGACCCTCGATCTCAATGGCTCCGTCTTTTTTCGGCATGTCCTCCGCTGTCCTGACGTCGATTGCTCCGGGCGACCCACAACGTCTTACACGGGTAACTGACCAAGATCAGAAAGCCCGCGCCAGCCGCGGCTCCAGCACCCACCGAAGCGCAGGGTGGGCATGCCGGAGTGGACGCTGTGCGCCGAACAGAAAGTGTACGCCGGCCTGCGGGCGGTCGCCAAACCGGCCACCCACCACGCCACCGTGTCGGGCGCCAGCACCCCGGATCGGCCCCCGATGATCTCCGCGCGCCGCCGCCGACCCGGTCCGGCCGGACAGCTCCCGCCCGGCCCGGCCGGCTTGGCGGGGACGGCTCCGGCCCGGTCTGGCCCGCTCGGCTGGGGCGGCTCCGGGTCGGCTGGGGCGGCTCGGGCCCGGCCCGGCCGGCGGCCGAGATCGGTCGACCGGGGGTCGGGTCCGTGGAGGGTCGGGTCTGTCGGGGGTCGCCCCGCCGGCCGCAGCAGGTCAGCCGGCTGGCCGCGGGTCGTCCCGTTCGTCCGGTTCGGCGGCGGGCAGCTCCCCCCGCCGGTCCCGCTTCGCCCGCCGGCGTTCCCGCTCGATCACCTGCCGCCGCGGCTCTCCCCCGGCCAGCCCGGTGATCGTGCTGACCGCCAGCACCGCGCCCCACGGCCCGGCCACCCAGGCCGGCCAGAAGTAGAGCAGATCCTGGCTGAGCAGCGAGGTCACCGCCCAGATGGTCACCACGATGGCGATGACCTTCAGGTACGGCAGCCACACCTCGGCCAGCCAGCGGGCGGTGACGCCACCGGGTGCCACCGGAGCCGGCTGGCCACCCACCGCACCGGCCAGCTCTCCGGCAGCCGGTGGGGTGAGCGGCGCCAGCGCCGAGCGCTGCGAGGGCGTCACCGGCGGCAGATCGGTGAGCAGGGCATCAAGCTCGGCATAGGTGCGCGCGGCGTAGGCCCGCTGCAACCGCTCGTCGTACTCGTGCAGGTCCAGCCGGCCTTCGCCCAGGGCCACCCGCAACCGGTCGGCAACCGCCTCACGGTCCGCGTCCGCGGCTCGCATCCCGTCGCGCCCGTCCATGCCGGCAAGCATGCCACCGTCACGCCAGTGGCGTCCCGCCCCGATCCCGCCCGGCTGACGGGCGGAGCCGGGCGGCGCCCCGACCGAGGTCGTCAGTGCGCGGTGGAGGTGGCGGGCTGCCGCGCGGTGACCAGGTCGCCCAGTCGGGCCCGGCCGCCGTCGAACGCGGTGAGCACCCACACCCCGTCCGGCAGCAGCGCCATCGAGTGCTCGACGTGCGCCGCCACTGACCCGTCCCGGGTGACCACCGTCCAGCCGTCGGCCATCTCGACCGTGCGCGGAGACGCCATGGTGATCATCGGCTCGATGGCCAGCGCCATGCCGGGAACCAGCCGGGGGCCCTTGCCGGGCCGGCCGTGGTTGAGCACGTGCGGGTCCTGGTGCATCTCGGTGCCGATGCCGTGCCCGCCGTAGCCGTCGACGATGCCGTACCGGCCGCCCTTGCGGACCGCGCTCTCCACCGCGTGCGAGATGTCGGTGAGCCGCCCCTTGCCGCTGGCCGCGCCGCGCGCGGCGGCGGCGATCCCGGCCCACATCGCGTCCTCAGCCACCTCGGCCATCTTCAGCAGCGCCGGGTCGACCTCGCCGACCCCGACCGTGATCGCGGAGTCGCCGTGCCACCCGTCCAGTACCGCGCCGCAGTCGATGGAGATCAGATCGCCGTCCCGGAGCACCTGCCCGGGCGAGGGGATCGCGTGCACGACCTGCTGGTTGACGGAGGAGCAGATCGACGCGGGAAAGCCGTGGTAACCCTTGAACGAGGGGACGCCGCCCGCCTCGCGGATGGTCGACTCGGCGATGGCGTCCAGGTCGGCGGTGCTCACTCCGGGGGCCACCGCCTCGCGCATCCGGCGCAGCGCCTCGGCAACCACCAGGCCGGCGGCCCGCATCTTCTCGATCTGGTCAGGGGTCTTCAGCTGGATGTCCAGCTGGGGACGACGCATGGAGCGATTACCTTTCGTTGCCGAACAGCGGGGCACGTCGGACGTACCCCGCTGTTCGCACTCTATCCGCCGTGGCCCGGCCGGACCTCAGCCGCCGTACGACCGCAGCGCGTCGATGGCCCGGGTGGTGACGTCCTCCACCGGGCCGGTGGCGTCGATCCCGACCAGCTTGCCCTGGGCGCCGTAGTAGTCGACCAGTGGAGCGGTCTTCTCGCTGTACTCGCGCAGCCGGGTGGCGATGGTCTCCGGCTTGTCGTCGTCGCGCTGGAACAGCTCGGCGCCGCACCGGTCACAGATGTCCGGCCGGGTGGTCGCGTCGAACTCGACGTGCCAGATCTTGCCGCAGCCGCGACAGGTACGCCGGCCGGAGAGCCGCCGGATCACCTCGTCGTCGTCGACCACCAGCTCCAGAACCAGGTCCAGAGCGGTGCCCAGGTCGGCGAGGAGCTTGTCCAGGGCGGCGGCCTGCGGAGTGGTCCGCGGGAAGCCGTCGAGCAGGAACCCCTCGCTGGCGTCGGGCTCGGCCAGCCGGTCCCGGACCATGTTGATGGTCACCTCGTCCGGAACCAGCTCACCGGCGTCCATGTACCGCTTCGCCTCGACGCCGAGCGGCGTGCCCTGGGTGACGTTCGACCGGAAGATGTCCCCGGTCGAGATCTTCGGCACCGAGAGGTGGGCGGCGACGAACTCGGCCTGTGTGCCCTTGCCCGCGCCCGGCGGGCCAACCAGAACGAGTCTCATCTACCGCAGGAACCCTTCGTAGTTCCGCTGCATGAGTTGGCTCTCGATCTGCTTCACGGTCTCCAGACCGACGCCGACCATGATGAGCACAGCGGTGCCGCCGAACGGGAAGTTCTGGTACTGCTGGTTGTCCAGCCAGATGAAGAAGAAGTTCGGCAGGATCGAGATCACGCCGAGGTAGAGCGCGCCCGGCAGGGTGATCCGGCTGAGAATGAAGTCCAGGTAGTCGGCCGTCGGCTTGCCCGGGCGGATACCCGGCACGAAACCGCCGTACTTCTTCATGTTGTCCGCGACCTCGGTCGGGTTGAACGTGATCGAGACGTAGAAGTACGTGAAGAAGATGATCAGCAGGAAGTAGACCGCGATGTAGATCGGGCTGCTCGGGTTGACCAGGTTGTTCTGGATCCAGGCCTGGGTCTTGCCCGGGTCGGTCTGGTCGAAGAACTGCAGGGCCAGCTGCGGCAGGTAGAGCAGCGACGAGCCGAAGATGACCGGGATCACACCCGCCTGGTTGACCTTGAGCGGGATGTAGGTCGAGGTGCCGCCGTACATCCGCCGGCCGATCATCCGCTTGGCGTACTGCACCGGGATCCGGCGCTGCGCCTGCTCGATGAAGGTGACCGCGGTGATGACCACCAGGACCAGCGCGATGACCAGGGCGAACATGTCCCAGCCCTTGCTGGTCTTGATCTGCCAGCCCTCGCTGGGCAGCCGCGCCGCGATCGAGGTGAAGATCAGGACGGACATGCCGTTGCCGACGCCGCGGTCGGTGATCAGCTCGCCGAGCCACATGACCATGCCGGTGCCGGCGGTCATCGTCATCACCAGGATGGTCAGGGTCAGCCAGTCCGGGATGCCGGTGCCGGTGGGGATGATCGGGAACTGGTCGCAGCGGTTCTGGAACAGCTGACCCGAGCGGGCCAGCGCCACGAACGCCGAGGCCTGCAGCACACCGAGACCGAGGGTCAGGTAGCGCGTGTACTGGGTGATCTTCGCCTGGCCGGCCTGGCCCTCCTTGCGGAGCTGCTCCAGCCTCGGGATCACGACGGTCAGCAGCTGCAGGATGATCGACGCGGTGATGTAGGGCATGATGCCCAGCGCGAAGACCGAGAGCTGTAGCAGCGCTCCGCCGGAGAAGAGGTTGAGCAGGTTCAGGACACCCGTCGTCTCACCCTGGAGAGTGTCGAGGCACTTCTGCACGTTGCCGTACGAGACGCCCGGACTGGGCAGCGTGGCACCCATCCGGTAGACCGCGATGATGCCTACTGTGAACAGCAGCTTCTTGCGCAGGTCAGGCGTACGGAACGCACTGAGAAAGGCGGACAGCAACTTCTTCCTCCTGCGCGAGGCGGGCCGCCGGTGATCCCTGGCGGGTCGGGGTGGACCCCGGGCGAGTGCCCGGAATCCATGGCTGGGATGGGACTCTAACAGCCCTATCCCGCTCCGGGCAGATGCGCCCGGCTACATAAACCGAAACCGATATTACCGGGCGCATACGCCCCAGGCAGACCATGGCGCCCGCCAGTTGCTCACAACTGGGCGGGCGCCATGGGTCGTACGCTCCTTACAGCTCGGTGGCGGAGCCACCGGCGGCGGCGATCTTCTCCTTGGCCGACGCGCTGAACGCGTGCGCCGACACCTGGAGTGCCACCCCGCCGAGATCCCCGGTGCCGAGGACCTTGACCGGGTGGCCCTTGCGGACCGCGCCAGCCTCGACCAGCTCCAGCGGGCCAACCTGGCCGCCGTTCGGGAACAGCTCGGCGAGCCGGTCCAGGTTGACCACCTGGAAGACCACCTTGAACTTGTTCTTGAAGCCCTTCATCTTCGGCAGGCGCATGTGGATGGGCATCTGCCCACCCTCGAACGCCGCCGAGATGTTCTTGCGGGCCTTGGAACCCTTGGTACCGCGACCAGCGGTCTTGCCCTTGGAACCCTCACCGCGACCCACACGGGTCTTCGCGGTCTTGGAACCGGGCGCCGGGCGCAGGTGGTGCACCTTGATCGTCATTACTCAACCTCCTCGACCTTCACGAGGTGGTTCACAGTGAAGATCATGCCGCGGATCTCGGGCCGGTCCTCCTTGACCACCACGTCGTTGATCCGCTTGAGACCGAGCGAACGCAGCGAGTCACGCTGGTTCTGCTTGGTCCCGATGCCGGATCGGAGCTGGGTGACCTTCAGACGTGCCATCAGCGCGCCACCCCCGCACGCGACGCCAGCATGGCGGCCGGCGCGACGTCCTCCACCGGCAGGCCACGACGCGCCGCGACCTGCTCGGGGGACTCAAGCCCCTTCAGGGCCGCCACGGTGGCGTGCACGATGTTGATCGGGTTCGACGAGCCGAGGCTCTTGGAGAGCACGTCGTGGATACCGGCGCACTCCAGTACGGCGCGCACCGGACCACCGGCGATGACACCCGTACCGGCCGAGGCCGGCTTGAGCAGCACCACACCAGCGGCGTCCTCACCCGTCACCGGGTGCGGGATCGACTGGCCGATCCGCGGGACCTTGAAGAAGTGCTTCTTGGCCTCCTCGACACCCTTGGCGATCGCCGCGGGCACCTCCTTGGCCTTTCCGTAGCCCACGCCGACCGTGCCGTCGCCGTCGCCAACGATCACCAGGGCGGTGAAGCTGAAGCGACGACCACCCTTCACGACCTTGGCGACGCGGTTGATCGCGACGACCCGCTCAAGGTGCGGGGTCTTCTCGACGGGCGCGTTTCCGCGGCCGCCCTCACGGCGGTTGTCGCGGCGACCACCCTCGTTGCCACCGGACCCGCCGCCACGGCGCTGTTGACCTGGCATCAGCAGCCTTCCTTATCTCTCGTGACGGGGTTGTTAGAACTCGAGCCCGGCTTCGCGGGCGGCGTCGGCAAGCGCGGCGACTCGCCCCGCGTACCGGTTGCCACCGCGGTCGAAGACGACCTTGGAGACGCCGGCGGCCTTGGCCCGCTCGGCGAGCAGGGCGCCCACCTTGCCGGCGAGGGCGCTCTTGTCGCCCTCCGCACCGCGCAGCGAGGCGTCCAGGGTCGACGCCGACGCCAGGGTGTGACCCTTGGTGTCGTCGACGACCTGGGCGACCATGTGCCGCAGCGAACGGGTGACGACCAGGCGCGGACGCTCGGCCGTACCGCTGACGTTCTTGCGGACCCGGAAGTGCCGACGCGCCCGCCCGACGGCGCGCTTGGCGGCGACGCCGCGGCGGCGCTTGAGCAGCGTGGCGGTCACTTCTTACCTGCCTTTCCAGCCTTGCGGCGGATGACCTCGCCCTGGTACTTGACACCCTTGCCCTTGTAGGGCTCCGGCGGGCGGATCTTCCGGATGTTGGCGGCGACCTCACCGACCTGCTGCTTGTCGATGCCGGCCACGTGGAACAGGGTCGGCCGCTCCACCGTGAAGGTGATGCCCGCCGGCGCGGGAACCAGCACCGGGTGCGAGAACCCGAGCGCGAACTCGAGGTCGGCGCCCTTGGCGGTGACCCGGTAACCGGTGCCGGCGATCTCCAGGCTCTTGCGGTAGCCCTCGGTCACGCCGACGATCATGTTGGCGACCAGCGTACGGCTCAGGCCGTGCAGTTCCTTGGCCTTGCGCTCGTCGTTCGGGCGGTTGACGCTCAGCTGCCCGTCCTCGGCCCGCTCGACCGTGATCGGCTCGGCGAGGGTGTGCTGGAGCTCGCCCTTGGGGCCCTTGACCTTGACGGTCTGCCCGTCGATCGTGATGTCGACGCCGGCTGGCACCGGGATCGACTTACGTCCAATTCGCGACATTTCTACCTGTCTCCCGTTACCAGACGAAGGCGAGGACTTCCCCGCCAACGCTCCGCTTGCGGGCCTGCCGGTCGGTGAGCAGCCCCTGGGACGTCGAAATGATCGCCACGCCCAGCCCGCCGAGCACCCGCGGGAGCCCGTCCGACTTGGCGTACACCCGGAGGCCGGGCTTGGACACGCGCTTGATGCCGGCCAGGCTCCGCTCCCGGTTCTGGCCGTACTTCAGCTCGACGACCAGTCGCTTGCCGACGGCGCCCTCCTCGGGCTCCTCGACCGACCAGGTGGCGATGTAACCCTCGGCCTTCAGGACCTCGGCGATGTTCGCCTTGATCTTGGAGTAGGGCATCTTCACCTGATCGTGGTACGCCTGGTTGGCGTTACGCAGACGCGTGAGCATGTCTGCGATCGGGTCGGTCATCGTCATGGATTTCGTCAGCCTTTCTCGCCGGGGTTCCCGGGGCACCAGCCCCGGGCCTACGGCGAAGAGCAATACCTAATCGGTGCAGGAGTTCCCGGCCGACGGCCGGGACGCGGTCGCCCTTACCAGGAAGCCTTGGACACGCCCGGCAGCTCACCACGGTGAGCCATCTCCCGGATGCAGACCCGGCAGAGCCCGAACTTGCGGTAGACCGCCTTCGGACGCCCGCACCGCTGGCAGCGGGTGTACGCGCGAACCGAGAACTTCGGCTTCGCGGCCGCCTTGATGATCAGCGCCTTCTTGGCCATCTCAGTTCTCCTTGAACGGGAAGCCCAGGAGCTTGAGCAGCGCCCGGCCCTCGTCGTCGGTCGTGGCGGTCGTGACCACCGTGATGTCCATGCCCCGCTGGCGATCGATCCGGTCCTGGTCGATCTCGTGGAACACCGACTGCTCGGTCAGACCGAACGTGTAGTTGCCGTGCCCGTCCAGCTTGCGCCCGTCCAGACCGCGGAAGTCGCGGATACGCGGCAGCGCGATGGAGAGCAGCCGGTCCAGGAACTCCCACATCCGGTCGCCGCGAAGGGTGACCTTCGCGCCGATCGGCATGCCCTCGCGGAGCTTGAACTGCGCGATGGACTTGGTCGCCCGCCGCACCTGCGGCTTCTGGCCGGTGATCGTGGCGAGGTCGCGGACCGCGCCGTCGATCAGCTTGGCGTCGCGAGCAGCCTCGCCGACACCCATGTTGACGACGATCTTGACCAGCCGCGGCACCTGCATGGGGTTGCCGTAGCTGTGCTGCTCACGCAGCTGGGCCACGATCTCGTTGCGGTACCGCTCCTTGAGGCGCGGCAGGGTCTTTTCGGTAGCCGTGGTCATCACAGGTCCTTACCGGTGCTACGCGCGATGCGGACCTTCTGGCCGTTGTCGTCGATCCGGTAACCGACGCGGGTCGGCTTGCCGTCGGAGTCCAGGACCTGCACGTTCGAGACGTGGATCGGGGCCTCCTGAGTGACGATGCCGCCGGTCTTGGCGCCACGCTGGGTGGTGCTGATGCGGGTGTGCTTCTTGACCCGGTTCACGCCCTCGACCAGGACCTTGTCCTGCCGCGGGTAGGCCTGAATGACCTTGCCCTTGGCACCCTTGTCCTTGCCGGCGATGACGACGACCGTGTCGCCCTTCTTGACCTTCACGGTCACAACACCTCCGGCGCGAGGGAAATAATCTTCATGAACCGCTTGTCCCGCAGCTCCCGGCCCACCGGGCCGAAGATGCGGGTACCGCGCGGGTCCCCGCCGTCCTTGATGATGACGGCGGCGTTCTCGTCGAAGCGGATGTACGAGCCGTCCGGCCGACGCCTCTCCTTGGCCGTGCGAACGACGACCGCCTTGACGACGTCGCCCTTCTTCACACCGGCACCCGGGATCGCGTCCTTGACCGTGGCCACGATGACGTCGCCGATGCTCGCGTAGCGCCGACCGGAGCCACCGAGAACCCGGATGCACAGGATCTCCCGAGCACCCGTGTTGTCGGCGACGCGCAGTCGCGACTCCTGCTGAATCACGTCTATCTCCTATGTCTGCCGGTTCTCCGGCCGCCGTAGCGGCCGGCCGGAGCCTGGCGGAACCTACGCCCGACGCAACGCCGGGCTCGAGCCTTCGCTACTTGGCCTTTTCCAGGATCTCCACGATCCGCCAACGCTTGGTGGCGCTCAGCGGCCGGGTCTCCATGATCAGGACCCGGTCGCCGGTGCCAGCGGCGTTCTGCTCGTCGTGCACCTTCAGCTTGCTCGTACGGCGCATGATCTTGCCGTACAGCGCGTGCCGAACCCGGTCCTCGACCTCGACCACGACGGTCTTGTCCATCTTGTCGCTGACCACCAGGCCCTCACGGACCTTGCGGCGGGACCGCGCGGCGGCGGTGGCGGTGTCTTCGGTCATGATGCAGTCACCTCAGTCGGCGCGGCCGAGAGCCCCAGCTCGCGCTCGCGCATGATCGTGTAGATCCGGGCGATCTCCCGACGGATGACCTGCAACCGCCGGTTGTTGTCCAGCTGCCCGGTTGCGGCCTGCACGCGGAGGTTGAACAGCTCCGCCTTGGCCTCCCGCAGCTTCGTGACCAGCTCCTCTTCGGAGAGCTCACGCAGCTCGGTCGCCTTAACGCCCGCTGCCATCAGGATTCACCCACTTCGCGCGTAACAATGCGGCACTTCATCGGGAGCTTGTGGATCGCGCGACGCATGGCCTCTCGCGCGATCTGCTCGTTGGGGAAGGACATCTCGAAGAGAACCCGCCCCGGCTTGACGTTGGCGACCCACCACTCGGGCGAACCCTTACCGGAACCCATCCGGGTCTCGGCAGGCTTCTTGGTGAGGGCCTGGTCCGGGAAGATCGTGATCCAGACCTTGCCACCACGCTTGATGTGGCGAGTCATCGCGATACGCGCCGACTCGATCTGCCGGTTGGTCACGTACGCCGGCTCGAGAGCCTGGATCCCGAACTCGCCGAACACCACCCGGTTACCACCCTTGGACGCGCCACTGCGGTCCGGGTGGTGCGGCTTGCGGAAGCCCTTCGGGGGCTTGCGCGGCATCAGCATCTGTCAGCCCTCCTGCTGCGTTTCTGCCGGAGTCGTGGCGGCCGCGGCGACAGCGGAGCTGTCGATCGGCTCGCCAGCCGGCGTCTCGGCCTGCTGCGCGATGGTGGTCGCGGCAGCACGGCCAGCCTCGGTGCCGCCGGCCGTCGTGCCGGACGAACCCGACCGGCCACGGCGCGGACGCTCGGGACGGTCGCCACGCTCACCACGACGCGGGCGGGACGGACCGGCCTCGGCCGGAGCCTCCCGGCCCGGGACGGCGTCGCCCTTGTAGATCCAGACCTTCACGCCGATCCGGCCGAAGGTGGTACGGGCCTCGAAGAAGCCGTACTCGATGTTGGCCCGCAGCGTGTGCAGCGGAACCCGGCCCTCGCGGTAGAACTCGGTCCGGCTCATCTCGGCGCCGCCGAGACGACCCGAGACCTGCACGCGGATGCCCTTGCAGACCGGGTTCTTCATCGCGGACTGCATGGCCTTGCGCATCGCCCGACGGAAGCTGACCCGGCTGGACAGCTGCTCGGCCACGCCCTGCGCGACGAGCTGGGCGTCCGACTCGGGGTTCTTCACCTCGATGATGTTCAGCTGCACCTGCTTGCCGGTGAGCTTCTCGAGCTCGCCGCGGATCCGGTCGGCCTCCGCACCCTTACGGCCGATGACGATGCCCGGCCGGGCCGTGTGGATGTCGACGCGGACCCGGTCGCGGGTGCGCTCGATGTCGACCTTCGAGATGCCGGCGCGCTCCAGGCCCTTGGACATCATCCGGCGGATCTTGACATCCTCGCCGATGTAGTCCTTGTAGAGCTTGTCCGCGAACCAGCGGGACTTCCAGTCGGTCGAGATGCCGAGCCGGAACCCAGTGGGGTGAACCTTCTGACCCATTACTCGGCGTCCTCCGTCTTGCTCTGCGCTTCGGCCGGTGCGGCCTGCGTAGCCGGGGCGGCCTTCTTCGCCGCGGCCTTCCTCGGCGCTGCCGGCGCGACCGCCTCGACCGCCACGGTGATGTGGCAGGTGCGCTTGCGGATCCGGTACGCCCGGCCCTGGGCCCGCGGCTGGAACCGCTTCATCGTCGGGCCCTCGTCCACGAACGCCTCGCTCACGAGCAACGCGTCGGGGTCCAGCCGCTCGTTGTTCTCCGCGTTGGCGATCGCGCTAGCGAGCACCTTGTACACCTGCTCGCTCGCAGCCTGCGGCGCGAACTGCAGCACCGTGAGAGCCTCCTTCGCGGGCAGGCCGCGGACGAGGTTGACCACCCGGCGCGCCTTCATCGGCGAGATGCGCACGTGCCGCGCAACCGCCCGCGCGCCCGGAAGCACCGGAGCGTCGCCCTTTCCTGGCATCGCTGTAACCCCTTGTTCCCTCTATCCGTATGCCCGCGGCGTCAGCGCCGACGGCTCTTCCGGTCGTCCTTCTCGTGACCCTTGAACGTGCGGGTCAGCGCGAACTCGCCGAGCTTGTGCCCGACCATCGCCTCGGTCACGAACACCGGGACGTGCTTGCGTCCGTCGTGCACGGCGATCGTGTGCCCGAGCATCTCCGGGATGATCGTCGAGCGCCGCGACCAGGTCTTGATCACGTTCTTGGAGCCCTTGTCGTTCTGAACTTCCACCTTCTTGAGCAGGTGGTCGTCTACGAACGGGCCCTTCTTCAGGCTGCGAGGCATGTCTTATCTCCCTCAGCCGCGCTTACGCGTGGCGTAGCGGCGGCGAACGATCAGCCGGTCACTCGGCTGGCCCTTACGGCGGGTGCGGCCCTCGGGCTTACCCTGCGGGTTGACCGGGTGGCGACCACCGGAGGTCTTACCCTCACCACCACCGTGCGGGTGGTCGACCGGGTTCATGGCGACACCACGGACGGTCGGGCGCTTGCCCTTCCACCGCATACGGCCGGCCTTGCCCCAGTTGATGTTCGACTGGTCGGCGTTGCCGATCTCGCCGACGCTCGCGCGGCAGCGCACGTCCACCCGCCGGATCTCGCCGGACGGCATACGCAGGGTCGCGTACGCGCCCTCACGGCCGAGCAGCTGGATGCCGACGCCGGCGGAACGGGCCAGCTTGGCCCCGCCACCCGGACGCAGCTCCACGTTGTGGATCGTGGTACCGACCGGGATGTTGCGCAGCGGCAGGTTGTTACCCGGCTTGATGTCGGCGCCCGGGCCGGACTCGACGCGGTCGCCCTGCTTCATGTCCTTCGGCGCGAGGATGTACCGCTTCTCGCCGTCGGCGTAGTGCAGCAGCGCGATGCGCGCCGTGCGGTTCGGGTCGTACTCGATGTGAGCGACCTTCGCCGGCACGCCGTCCTTGTCGACCCGCTTGAAGTCGATCAGACGGTACTGGCGCTTGTGACCGCCACCGTGGTGCCGCGTGGTGATCCGGCCGTGGGCGTTACGCCCGCCCTTCTTCGGCAGCGGAGCCAGCAGCGACTTCTCCGGCGTGGACCGGGTGATCTCGGCGAAGTCGGCGACACTGGAGCCACGTCGGCCCGGCGTCGTCGGCTTGTACTTACGGATAGCCATTGTCTACACCCCTCAGCTGACCGGGCCGCCGAAGGCCTCGATGCGGTCACCGTCAGCCAGCTTCACGATCGCCCGCTTGGTCGCCTTGCGCTGACCGAAGCCGGTCTTGGTGCGCTTGCGCTTACCCTGGCGGTTGAGCGTGTTGACCGTCAGGACGCGGACGTCGAAGATCTGCTGGATAGCGATCTTGATCTCGGTCTTGTTCGCGTCCGGGTGCACCAGGAAGGTGTACCAGTTCCGGTTCAGCTCGCTGTAGCTCTTCTCCGAGACGACCGGCGCCACGATGATGTCGCGCGGGTCGGCGATCGTGCTCACTTGCCACCCTCCTCGGTGGTCTCGGCGGGCACGCCCAGGAACTCGTCCAGGGCGTCCTTGGTGAAGACCACGTCGTCGGCCACCAGCACGTCATACGTGTTGAGCTGGCCGGACTCGATCAGGTGCACCCGCGGCTCGTTGCGCAGCGACACCCAGTTCAGCTCGTCGGTGCTGCTCAGCACGACCAGGACCCGACGGGCCTCGGTGAGCGTGGTCAGCGTGGCCAGGGCCGCCTTGGTCGACGGCTTCTCGCCCGAGACGAACGCCTCGACGACGTGCACCTGCCCGGCGCGGGCCCGGTCGGAGAGGGCACCCCGCAGCGCGGCGGCCTTCATCTTCTTCGGGGTCCGCTGGCTGTAGTCGCGCGGCACGGGACCGTGCACCACGCCACCGCCGGCGAACTGCGGCGCGCGGATCGAGCCCTGCCGGGCGCGACCGGTGCCCTTCTGCTTGTACGGCTTCTTGCCGCCACCGGCGACCTCGCCGCGGTTCTTGGCCTTGTGCGTGCCCTGTCGGGCCGCCGCGAGCTGGGCCACCACGACCTGGTGCATCAGCGCGACGTTGGCCTGCACGTCGAAGATGTCAGCCGGCAGCTCGACGGAGCCGCTGGTGCTGCCTTCGACGGTGCGTACGTCAACGGTGGTCACTTGGCCGCACCGCCCTTCTTCACCTTGCTCTTGGCCGCGGTACGGACCAGAACCAGCGCGCCCTTGGGGCCGGGAATGGCACCACGGACGAGCAGGAGGTTGTTCTCGGTGTCGACCGCCTGGACGGTGAGGTTCTGCACGGTGTACCGCACGCCACCCATCCGGCCGGCCATCCGGGTGCCCTTGAAGACACGACCCGGAGTGGCGCAGGCGCCGATGGAGCCGGGCGAGCGGTGCTTGCGCTCGACGCCGTGGCCGGCGCCCAGACCGTGGAAGCCGTGCCGCTTCATGACACCGGCGTAGCCCTTGCCCTTGGTCTTGCCGGTGACGTCGATCGTGACGCCCACCGGGAACTCCTCGACCGTGACCTCCTGGCCGAGCGAGTACTCCCCCGCGTCCGTGGTGCGCAGCTCGACGATGTGCCGGCGCGGCGCCACGTCCGCCTTCGCGTAGTGCCCGCTGATCGGCTTCTTGACCTTGCGCGGGTCGATGGTGCCGTAGGCCAGCTGGACCGCGGAGTAACCGTCCTTCTCGGCGCTACGAACCTGGCTGATGACGCACGGGCCGGCCTCGACCACGGTCACGGGAACAACACGGTTGTTGTCCCAGACCTGGGTCATGCCGAGCTTGGCGCCCAGGATCCCCTTGACTTGCCTGTCCATTTGTCCGGTCCCTACAGCTTGATCTCGATGTCGACGCCAGCCGGCAGGTCGAGGCGCATGAGCGAGTCGACCGTCTTCGGGGTCGGGTCGATGATGTCGATCAGCCGCTTGTGCGTGCGCATCTCGAAGTGCTCGCGCGAGTCCTTGTACTTGTGCGGCGAGCGGATAACGCAGAAACGGTTGATCTCCGTGGGCAGCGGCACCGGGCCCGCGACCTGCGCCCCGGTGCGCGTCACCGTCTCGACGATCTTCCGAGCCGAGGAGTCGACGACCTCGTGGTCATAGGCCTTGAGCCGGATGCGGATCTTCTGTCCCGCCATGGTGGCTTCTGTTCCTTCTCTCGATGCCGCTGTGTTGCGGGCGCCTGTACCGGCTGGCACAGGCCCACTTCGCCGACCCCCGCGGTCGGGCGTGTCGCGCCCTCGGGCCGGGCTCCGCCCCGGGACTCCAGAGCGGTGCTGACCGCGCGGTGGGTCAAGGCGTCGATCGCATTACCGCGACCTGAACGCCGTGCGAGGGTGGTTGGCGGCAGGCCGCCAACCACCCCACGCTCGACTGTCCTGTCACCCGGAGGTTCAGCGAAAGCCGAACACAGGCGACGAACTGTCTTTACGCAACCTGACTAGTATGCCGCACGACCGGCGGCGGGTCTAATCGGGGTTACCTAGCTCACTTGATGATCTTGGTGACGAACCCGGCGCCGACGGTGCGGCCACCCTCGCGGATCGCGAACTTGAGGTTCTCCTCCATGGCGATGGGCTGGATCAGCTTCACCGCCATGGTGGTGTTGTCACCCGGCATGACCATCTCGGTGCCCTCGGGGAGGGTGACGACACCGGTGACGTCCGTGGTCCGGAAGTAGAACTGCGGACGGTAGTTCTGGAAGAACGGGGTGTGCCGGCCGCCCTCCTCCTTGGAGAGGATGTAGACCGTCGCCTCGAACTCCGTGTGCGGGGTCGTGGTGCCCGGCTTGACGACCACCATGCCGCGCTCGACGTCCTCGCGCTTGATGCCACGCAGCAGCAGGCCGACGTTCTCGCCCGCGCGGGCCTCGTCGAGCAGCTTGCGGAACATCTCGATGCCGGTGCAGACCGTCTTCTGCGACTTCTCGCGGATACCGACGAGCTCCACCTCCTCGTTCGGCTTGAGGATGCCGCGCTCGGCGCGACCGGTGACGACCGTGCCACGACCGGTGATCGTGAAGACGTCCTCGATCGGCATGAGGAACGGCTTCTCGGTCTCGCGCTCCGGCTGCGGGATCGCGGTGTCGACCGCGGTCATCAGGTCCAGGAGCTTGCCGGTCCACTCGGGGTCACCCTCGAGGGCCTTCAGCGCCGAGACCCGCACGACCGGCAGGTCGTCACCCGGGTACTCCTGCGCCGAGAGCAGCTCGCGGACCTCGAGCTCGACGAGCTCCAGGAGCTCCTCGTCATCGACCATGTCGCTCTTGTTGAGCGCCACGACGATGTACGGCACGCCAACCTGACGGGCCAGCAGCACGTGCTCGCGGGTCTGCGGCATCGGGCCGTCGGTCGCCGCCACCACCAGGATCGCGCCGTCCATCTGCGCGGCACCGGTGATCATGTTCTTGATGTAGTCCGCGTGGCCGGGGCAGTCGACGTGCGCGTAGTGCCGCGCCTCGGTCTGGTACTCGACGTGCGCGATCGAGATCGTGATGCCGCGGGCCTTCTCCTCCGGCGCCTTGTCGATCTCGTCGAACGGGGTGTAAGGGTTCAGGTCCGGGAACTGGTCGTGCAGGACCTTGGTGATGGCCGCCGTCAGCGTCGTCTTACCGTGGTCGATGTGACCAATGGTGCCGATGTTGACGTGCGGCTTAGTCCGCTCGAACTTCGCCTTCGCCACTGGTGTCCTCCTGTGGACTTCTTGGTTCGTACGCCCGGCGCGCCGGTCGGCGCTTAGGACTCTGTCGACAGCCTTTCCGGCCTGACGGCCGGAGAGCTTTTGTGGGTTCTGCGGCGATGAAGCCTACAGGCCCGGTCTCACGCAACCCGATCGTGGTGGCCGCGGGCGGGTGAACCCACCCGCGACCGACCACGAATCACCTGCTCGGGGACGTTACTCGCCCGTCGCCTTGGCAATGATCTCCTTGGCCACCGAGGCCGGAACCTCGGCGTAGGAGTCGAACTGCATGCTGTAGCTAGCCCGGCCCTGGGTCTTCGACCGCAGGTCGCCGACGTAGCCGAACATCTCCGACAACGGCACCAGAGCCTTGACGATGCGGGCGCCACTGCGCTCCTCCATCGCCTGGATCAGGCCGCGGCGGGAGTTGAGGTCGCCGATGACGTCACCCATGTTCTCCTCAGGAGTGGTGACCTCAACAGCCATCATCGGCTCGAGCAACGCCGGGTCGGCCTTGCGGGCCGCGTCCTTCATCACCATCGAGCCGGCGATCTTGAATGCCATTTCCGACGAGTCGACCTCGTGGTACTGGCCGTCCAGCAGGGTCAGCTTGACACCGACCAGCGGGAAGCCGGCGAGAATGCCGTACTGCATGGCGTCCTGGGCGCCCGCGTCCACCGAGGGGATGAACTCCCGGGGGATGCGGCCACCGCTGACGGCGTTGGCGAACTCGTAGGTCGGCGAGTCGTTGTCCAGCGGCAGCGGCTCCACGCTCACGATCACGCGGGCGTACTGGCCGGAACCACCGGTCTGCTTCTTGTGGGTGTACTCGACCTTGTCCACCTTGCGGCGGATGGTCTCGCGGTACGCCACCTGCGGCTTGCCGATGTTGGCCTCGACGTTGAACTCGCGGCGCATCCGGTCGACCAGGATGTCCAGGTGCAGCTCGCCCATGCCGGAGATGACCGTCTGACCGGTCTCCTCGTCCAGCTTGACGCGGAAGGTCGGGTCCTCCTCGGCCAGCCGCTGGATGGCGGTGCTGAGCTTCTCCTGGTCGGCCTTGGTCTTCGGCTCGATGGCGACCTCGATGACCGGCTCCGGGAAGGTCATCGACTCGAGGATGACCGGGTTCGCCGGGTCGGACAGCGTGTCACCGGTGGTGGTCTGCTTCAGACCCTGCACCGCGATGATGTCGCCAGCCTGGGCCGAGCTGCGCTCTTCCCGCTTGTTGGCGTGCATCTGGTAGATCTTGCCGATCCGCTCCTTGCGGTCCTTGGTGGAGTTGACCACCTGGGTGCCGGTCTCGACCACGCCGGAGTAGACCCGGACGTAGGTGAGCTTGCCAAGGTGCTTGTCGGTCTGGATCTTGAAGGCCAGGCCGGAGAAGGGCTCCGACTTGGAGGGCTTGCGCAGCAGCGGCGTCTCGCCGTCGGTGGCCGTGCCCTCGATCGCCGGAACGTCCAGCGGCGACGGCAGGAAGTCGACCACGGCGTCGAGCATGGGCTGGACGCCCTTGTTCTTGAACGCCGAGCCACAGAGCACCGGGTTGGCCTTGCCGGCGATGGTGGCGCGCCGGATGGCGGCCTTGATCTCCTCGGCGGAGACCTCCTCGCCCTCCAGGTACTTCTCCATCACCGAGTCGTCGACGTCGGCCAGGGTCTCCAGCAGCTTCTCGCGCCACTCGGCCGCGGAGTCGGCCAGCTCGGCCGGGATCTCCTCGATCGCGTAGTCCTCACCCTTCTGGGTCTCCCCGCGCCAGGTGAGGGCGCGCATGCCGATCAGGTCGACGACGCCGATGTGGTCGCCCTCGAGCCCGATCGGGATCTGGAGCACCAGCGGGGTGGCGTTGAGCCGGTCGATCATCATCTGCACGCAGCGGAAGAAGTCGGCACCGGTCCGGTCGAGCTTGTTGACGAAGCACATCCGCGGGACGTTGTACTTGTCGGCCTGCCGCCAGACGTTCTCCGTCTGCGGCTCGACGCCGGCGACACCGTCGTAGACCGCGACCGCACCATCCAGCACCCGCAGCGACCGCTCGACCTCGACGGTGAAGTCGACGTGACCGGGCGTGTCGATGATCTGGATCGTGTGGCCCTTCCACTCACACTTGGTAGCAGCGGAGGTGATGGTGATGCCACGCTCCTGCTCCTGCTCCATCCAGTCCATGACGGCGGCGCCCTCGTGGACCTCACCGATCTTGTACGTGATGCCGGTGTAGAACAGGATCCGCTCGGTGGTCGTGGTCTTACCGGCATCGATGTGCGCCATGATGCCGATGTTGCGTACGTTGGCGAGCGCGTCTGCGGCGGCCACTTCAATCCCTACTTATCGTCGTCTCGACTCAACTGGTGGCGGTTCCGGCGCCCGAGGGCGCCGGAACCAGGGTGTTACCAGCGGTAGTGCGCGAAGGCCTTGTTGGACTCGGCCATCTTGTGCGTGTCCTCGCGCCGCTTGACGGCGGCACCGAGGCCGTTGCTCGCGTCCAGCAGCTCGTTCATCAGCCGCTCGACCATGGTCTTCTCGCGACGGGCGCGGGAGTACGTGACCAGCCAGCGCAGGCCCAGCGTGGTCGCCCGGGTGGGGCGCACCTCGACCGGAACCTGGTAGGTGGCGCCACCGACACGACGGCTGCGCACCTCGAGGGTCGGCTTGACGTTGTCCATCGCCCGCTTGAGGGTGACGACCGGATCGGTGCCGGACTTCTCGCGGCAGCCCTCGAGGGCCGCGTACACGATGGACTCGGCGAGCTGGCGCTTGCCGCGGAGCAGGATCTTGTTCACCAGCTGGGTGACCAGCGGCGAGTTGTACACCGGGTCAGCGACCAGCGGCCGCCGCGGAGCGGGTCCCTTACGCGGCATGTCAGCTCTTCTCCTTCTTCGCGCCGTAACGGCTGCGCGCCTGCTTGCGGTTGCGGACACCCTGGGTGTCCAGCGAGCCGCGAACGATCTTGTACCGCACGCCGGGGAGGTCCTTCACCCGGCCGCCGCGAACGAGCACGATCGAGTGCTCCTGCAGGTTGTGACCGACGCCCGGGATGTAGGCGGTCACCTCGATCTGGCTGCTGAGCTTCACACGAGCGACCTTGCGCAACGCCGAGTTCGGCTTCTTGGGGGTGGTGGTGTAC
Source organism: Micromonospora acroterricola (assembly GCF_003172955.1). Taxonomy (GTDB): domain Bacteria; phylum Actinomycetota; class Actinomycetes; order Mycobacteriales; family Micromonosporaceae; genus Micromonospora; species Micromonospora acroterricola. The sequence goes on from NZ_QGKR01000164.1 coordinate 24,387, forward strand.
ACGCGGGTGCACACGCCGCGCCGCTGAGGGGAACCCTTCAGCGCCGGGGTCTTGGTCTTGGTCGTCTTGGCCTGGCGGCCCTTTCGGACCAGCTGCTGGATCGTGGGCACCGGGTTTCTCCGCTCCCTTCGGCCGCAGTCCTGCGGCCGCGCCGTCTGCTCGTTAGCCGGCCTGATGACCGGCTCTCCTACATTCCGACCAGGGCCACCTTGCGGCAGTCCCGGCACCCGCGGTCGGGCGTGTCGCCCGGCTCACGGTCCCGTCACGGACGCTCTCACGGACGCATCGGGTTTTCTGTCACCGGCACGCGGGTCACCCCGCCCCGGATCCTTGGCTTGTCGTGCCGCCGTCCGTCATCCGGATCCAGCGCACGCACGAGTTGCCCGGGCACGCCCGGGCACAAGGGGAAAGAGTACCTACCACAGCCGCCCAGGTCAAAACGGAATGCCCGGCGAACGTCTCACACCCGCCGGCCTGATCTCGTCCTGCCCCGTCGCCCGTGATGGGTACCTACGGACACAAGTGTACCGGCTTCCCCAGCGGGCCACCCGTCGGCCCCGAGGCGCGCACCGTGACCCGCTGCGTGACCTGGCGGGGGCGGCCGAACTCCGGACGAGGCGTGACCAGCCTCACGCCAGGGCGATCGCCAGTGCCAGGGCCAGACCCAGCAGGCTGAGCAGCGCTCCGGTGGCGCCGCAGCTGACCCCGGCCACCGCCAACCCCCGGCCCGTGAAGCGGACGCCCGGCGGCTGGGCGGGGCGACGGATCTGCCGGTGACCGAGCAGGCCGGCGACGACGGCCGCCACCCCGGCCAGCACGCCCAGCACGGTGAAGGCCCCGGACGCCCAGACGCCGTCGTAGTTCGCGCCGGCCACCCCGAAACAGATCACCAGCAGCGAGACCAGGATCGAGGCGATCCCCGCCACCAGCGCCCCCACGGCCAGCCCGGAGGTGACCGGGGGCACGTCCAGGTGCACCACGGCGAACGGAGTGCCGGCCACCGGCTCCACCCGCTTCGGCGGGCGACGCTGGTCGTCGGTGGGCGGCGGCACCGGCCGAGCCTGCTGAGCGCCCCAGCCGGGGGCGTGACCGGGCAGCGGCTGTCCCCAGCCGGCCAGCGCACCATGCCCGCTCACCGGGCCCGCCGGCGGCTGCCCCCAGGCCTGTGGCGGCGGGGCCTGCGCCCCGGAGACCGGGTACGGCTGACCGGGGCCGGGCGGGGTGGTCGCGCC